>JBEKFD010000291.1:0-5257 GCA_050013495.1 Occallatibacter sp.
TGGATGGAGTGATCCAGGTGCGGGCCACGCGGACCGGGGAGGAAAGCGCGCTGGCGCAGATTATCCGGCTTGTGGAGAGCGCATTGAGCAGCCGCGCACCCATCGAGCGGATTGTGGACAAAACGGCGCGCATCTTTGTCCCGGCGATTGTGCTGTTGGCCGCGGCGGACTTTGCGCTTCTGCTGGCAATGCATGGGAACATTGCGGCGGCCATGCTGAGAGCCACAACGATTCTGGTGATTGCCTGCCCTTGCGCCCTGGGGCTGGCGACGCCATTGGCGATTACCGCCGCGGTTGGTTCCGCATCGCAGGCCGGCCTGCTGATAAGCGATGCGCGCGTGCTGGAGACGATGGACAAGATCGATGTGGTGGTGCTGGATAAGACGGGCACGGTAACACGGGGCGATTTTCGGCTTACAGAATTTGCAGCAGTTGGGGTCGTGGCCAGAGCAGTGGCACTGGCCGCGGCCGGATCAGGTCACGCGGGAGTGACAGCCACCCAGAATGCGGAGGAGCAGTTTCTCGAAGACTGCCTGCCTTTGCTGGCTGGCATTGAGAGTTACTCAGAGCACTTGCTGGGACGGGCTGTGGTGCAATACGCGCACGAACACCACATTCGGCCACTGCAAGCACGGGCCATCGCGATCCATGAGGGCGGTGGGATCAGCGGGCAAGCTGGCGGACGGCGCGTGCTGGTGGGGAACCGGCAACTGATGGCGTCCACTGCGCACCGCATGGACGGCTATGCAGGGCAGCTTGCGGCGCAATGGCAGGAAGCAGGGCGGACGGTAGCCTTCTTCGCGTGGGATGGGAAAGTTCGAGGCGTGCTTGCGTTTGGCGACGAGATCAAGCCGGGGGCCGCGGAGATGGTGCAGGGACTACGCGCCCGGGGCATTGGCGTGAAGCTCGTATCGGGAGATGCGTGGGCGACAACCGCGGTAGTGGCTGCGCAGATTGGGGTGGATGACTACACGGCGGAAGCTGCGCCATTGACCAAGGCGCGCATTGTCGAACAGTTGCAGAAGGCGGGCAAGCGCGTGGCCCTGATTGGAGACGGGGTGAACGATGCGCCTGCGCTGGCCCAGGCCGATTTGGGAATCGCTCTTGGGACCGGAGCAGATATAGCGATGGGAGCGGCGCCGATGGTGCTCGTGAGCGGTTCTCTGGCGAGGATCGAGGACGCTTTCCGGCTGGCTGCAAAGACCAGGAGGGTGGTCCGGCAGAACCTGTTCTGGGCATTCTTCTACAACATCGTGGGCATCTCACTGGCCCTGAGCGGCGTGCTGACGCCGATCTTCGCGGCCGGAGCCATGTTGCTTTCCAGCACCTCTGTGGTAGCCAATTCGATGCGCCTCGCAAAGAGGCAAGGGAAGGCGTGACCGCATGAATGTTCCAACATCGCAGATGCAACTTACGCGAGCCGCCGACTATGCAATCCGGGTGATGATCCATCTCGCAACGCTCCCCGAAAGCGGGCGTGCTTTGCTGCCGGCTCTGG
Source organism: Occallatibacter sp. (assembly GCA_050013495.1). Lineage (GTDB taxonomy): Bacteria > Acidobacteriota > Terriglobia > Terriglobales > Acidobacteriaceae > Telmatobacter. Next base: position 1,499 of record JBEKFD010000291.1, read on the forward strand.
CTGAAGCTACGGACGCACCAGAGAGCTTCCTTTCCAAGGTTCTGCAGGCGTTGACGCGGGGAAAGATGATCTCATCGCGGCGTGGGCCACTGGGCGGGTTTGAGATCCTTCCCCATGGACGCCAGGCATCGATTCTGGAGGTGATTGAGGCGATTGACAGCCCTATTCATCTGAATGTCTGCCTGCGCAACCGGAAGTCGTGCAACAGAAAGGTGTCCTGTCCGGCGCACCCGGTGTGGATCAAGGCGCAGGCGGCGATGCTTGAGGTTCTGAGTGCGGCGATCGTCGCCGACCTGGCTGCCAGCGTGGTCCCTGCGCATGTTCAGCAAACACCGCCGCTGGGGATTCTCAAGGGCGCGGATATGCTCTGCCCAGCCATCGAACAGCGGGAACCGATCGTTACCAATCAGAGGAGCTTGGCGGCAATCACATCCGGGTCGGTCTTGAAAGCCTGATAATCCTTCGGGGAGAGCAATCCTTTGACCTTGCATTCGGCCGGCACAAGGATTTCCCGTACCTCTCCGAAGCCAGGCACCGTGCGCCCCGGCAACACTCTCAGAAACACCATCGCTTTGCCCGTGCCGGCCTTGCGCAAGTCGTCTGAACCGATGACTAGGCGCGTTTTGTGGGCAATCGGCCCCTCGCTGGTGTCGTAGACCGACATGAGACAAGGGTCGTAGAACCTGCCCCCGGTTTCAACAAAATAGTGCGCCGAGAAATAGCAGGCCAGGTCGAATTGCGTCGAGCCGTGGTTGCCCACTTTGCCCTTGACCTTGGAGTCGAAGCATTTCAGGGCCGGCTTGGTGAGGAATCTCTGGTTTTCGGTATCGCGAACGGTGAGGTGCAGGTCTTCGCGCATCATAATTTTGATGGCGTCGCGCAGAGTGCCGCAGGCCACAGTCTTGGGCCCGTCTCCATCCAGGAGTTCCTGCGCTTTCTGGGGTCCGGGCTGAGCCGCATAGTTCCAGTGAGCGCTGGCGTAGGCGACGAAGCCGGCAAACAAGTCGGCCGTTTCGCCGGTTCCGCCAGCCGCCCGCAAGGCCGCGAGGCCGGCAGGCGACCCTTTGAATTTGCCGTTGAGTATGTCCTGGCGCGCGCTCATCTCGGCGTCCTGGGGTTCAAGGCCATGCGATCATGGTCTCCCCGAGCGAGCAACCGGCCGTGCTGCAATCCCGCTTCGGTGAATCTCATTCTGCTTCCGACCTCCGTGCTTGCCCCCAGCACATTTTGTGAATGGATTTCTCGATTTGCCGGGGCTCCATTCTCGATTCATAAGCATACGCTCCACCGCCTCCATCTGGTTTCTGAATTGCGGCGATATTCACAACCGGTGCCGGCGTCGCATCGCAAGCCGCTTATGAACCGATGAAAGGTGCTGCCCGCCCTTCCGGGAGCCCGCTGGATCCTCGATGAAAGCTGAATGGGATCAGTTTTGCCAAGGCTCCAACAGTGTGAGCACGGAGTGCAGGGACGATGGTCGCCATTGCAGCGGGCAGGGCCAGAAAGCCCATCGCTATGCCCACGGAGAGCGGGTCACTCGTGCCGGTATCAGAGTGCAAGCCTCCGATGAGGCATGCAAGCACAGTGCCGGCGCCGTCCTTGCGCGCGCCAGCGCATATTGCGCCCGGATCGCCTACAGATCCGCCTGCGCTTGAGCACTGCGGTTTTGAATCGGCAAAGGCAATCGCGTAAGGGCGTAAAAGAGCATCATCGACGGCGAGGGCGTGTGGGCATTGATCAGCCGGTAACTACCGTTTAGCCGGTTACTCGACCGGAACTCGGAAGCGCGGGGATTCCTCCCCTTGCAATCTTCGCAGGGTCCATTGGCAATTTGACATGAACCGATGAAGGAGAAGTCGTTCAACATCCAGACTGCAAGCAGCCCAATCGGTTCGAGTTCGAGCCACGGGAAGGCTTTCCAGAACCACCGCGCATGTTGAACGGCAAACGCTCTGCTTTATTCTTTGGGGCGGGAATTACAAATGCAACGATGACCAGACTAAGCACGATCCCATAGATGACCGGGGTCTGCATTCCCATCCTCCAATCGAAAAAAAGCCAATTGGACGAACCGAGAAATCCTCCCAAGGTGGTCGCGAAAACGCAAATCAAGGCGATTGTTCGCGGAAAGACCCGCAGCAGCAGAAACGTTCCCAAAACAAGAAGCACGGCATAGAGGAGGTACCCCGGCCACCCATGCCCCAGAAACAAGCGGGCCAACTGATTGGACTCGCGCATCGTTTCCGGGTGATGCCAAAAGCTGCCAGGCTGGCCTGCGAGCGTAATCGTGTAATCCAAAAGCATGGTGGCCAGCATCACCCAGCGAAGGCGACTGACGATCGCATCGGTGACTTCTGCCTCAGAGAACGCGAAAAGGGCCATGATTGCGCTGAGCAGAATGCCGTAGACAGTGGGGCCCGCCACTCCCAAATGCCAGCGAACGGCGATCCAGTTCGATCCGCCAAAGTAATGGCCGAGAATGAACGAAAAGGCTGTCACCAAAGCTGACCTTCTTGGAAGCAGAGAGACGATCAAAAACGCTGCTGTGAGGTACAAGAGACTGGCCGCAAGATAGGATTGCCAGCCATGGCCCAGAAAGAACTCGAAGGTGGGGTTGGTACTGTTGTGAATAGACAGACCATCGCCACGAATTGCACTCTCGGGGACATACCAAAAGCTCTTCGGCTGACCAATTAGTGTATTGATCACGCTGAACAGCATCACGCCAAGCATGATCCATCGAAGGCGCTTCACGATCCTGTCGTCTGTGAATCTGACCGAAGACATCGGATTCTTATTGTATTCCGGGAGGATGGTCGGCAATCCGGACAGAACACCATTCTTCTCGTCAATGTACGTGTGGCTGGTCACCCAACCGGATCTTACTGTGCAGGCGGCGGGTTGGCTGGTGGCGGGGCATTTGAGCCGGTCTGCCTGGTGAAATGGAAGTCGCAGGGGCGGCCGAGGATTCCCGCACCTTTGTCGCGTGTTCCCGTTCCCGTGGTATCAGTGAACTTGGCCTCGATATAGTAGTCGTATTTGTTGCCTTTGAGTTCGGTTACGATGCCCGCCTTCCCTGCCTGCACCGTGCCCTTGGCGTGCAGCTTGCCGCTGCCGTCGTTATTGATGGGACCGTCGATAAGGAGGTAGCCCGGACCGTGCTCCACGCCATGCTGGCCATGGAAGGCGCCATTGGCAATCGTGCTCAGAAATGTCCACTGGTAGGCCGGCATGTGACTACTCGCATCGCAAGCCATTGTCGTGGTCCATGTGCCGTCAAAATGCGAACTTGAGGATTGTGCCCACAGCATTGGGGCACAAGCCGTAAGAAGGCAGAACAGTTTCATCGTTTGCATGATTGACCTCCCCTGGGAAGAGAATTAACCGATACGGGTTGATATTCGCAACGACTTTTTCAATTCCCTGCGAGTTCTGTCCCACAGGGGCATCTCTTTCAACTGGCTCCGCCTCGATACGGTGATCGCAATAGTCGCGGCTGCCGGAATTGTCCGGTCGATCCTAAGAGGACATCGTTCGAAGGGTCGAATGTCGTAAACAGGCCAATGCGCTCAACCGATGCTTTTCTTCGAGTTCGGGACGTATTGTGGCCTACTCGTCAGTTTCAGAAAAGTAGTCATTATGGTGTGACCGGCTCGATGCGCTAGTCGTGGGTTAGGCTGGGTTTGTTTGAGGAACCACAGTCCAGAGCCACAAGCGGAGGGAACCGGTCATGAGAGAGAAGTTACGATTTTTGGGTTT
>JBEKFD010000292.1:0-9917 GCA_050013495.1 Occallatibacter sp.
ATCGACCTTCATGAAAGTGCTTACCGGCGAGCTTGACGCGCAGAAGGGCACGGTCGTCCGCCCGCGCAAGTTCGGCGTACTGCGCCAGGACCAGTTCGCCTTTGATGCCTATCGCGTCATCGACACGGTCATCATGGGCAACAAGCCGCTCTGGGCCGCCATGGAAGAGCGCGACCGCATCTACGAGAAGCCCGAACTCTCCGACGCCGACGGCATGCGCTTGGGCGAGCTCGAAGGCACTATCGGCGACGAGGACGGTTACACCGCCGAGGCCGACGCCGCCATTCTCCTCGACGGCCTCGACATTCCCGAAGAACTCCACGAGCGCAAGATGTCCGAACTGCAGGGCGGCCAGAAGGTCCGCGTACTGCTGGCGCAGGCGTTGTTCGGCAAGCCGGAAGCCTTGTTACTCGACGAGCCCACCAACTATCTCGATCTCGACTCCATTCATTGGCTGCAGGATTTCCTGCACGACTACGACGGCACCCTCATCGCCATCTCCCACGACCGCCATTTCCTCAACAGCGTCACCACCCACACCGCCGACATCGACTACCAGACCATCATCATTTACACCGGCGGCTACGACGACATGGTGATGGCCAAAACGCAGATCCGCTCCACGCTCGAGTCGCAAATCTCGCAGCGCGAAAAGAAGATCGCCCAACTCAACGACTTTATCGCCCGCTTCGCCGCCGGCACCCGCTCGTCGCAAGTAACAAGCCGCCGCAAGGAAGTCGAGCGGCTGCAGACCAATGAACTCGCGCGCTCCAACATCCAGCGCCCCTACATCAAATTCGACCAGGTCCGCCCCAGCGGCAAGCACGTGCTTGAGTTCAAGCACGTCACCAAGCTCTACGACGACCACAAGGTCCTCGACGGCTTTACGGCAAATGTCTTGCGTGGAGAAAAAATCTGTCTCATGGGCCGCAACGGCGCAGGCAAAACCACGCTCATCAAGAGCATTCTCAATAACTATCCCGGCTTAGCTGACAAAGACTTCGTCCTCGACTCCGGCTCCGTCTTCTGGGGCCACGAAGCCCAGATCGGTTACTTCCCGCAGGACGTAGGCGCAACCATCGAACCCGGCCTGACCGTAGCCGAGTGGCTCCATCGCTGGAAGCCCGATTCTCACGTAGAAGAAATCCGTGGCATCTTAGGCCAGATGTTATTCAGCGGCGAAGAAGGCGAAAAGCAAACCAAAGCACTAAGTGGCGGCGAGCAAGCGAGGTTAGCCTTTTGTAAGTTGATCCTGACTAAGCCTAACTTCCTGATCTTCGACGAACCAACAAACCACTTAGACTTAGAGGCCATCAACGCACTGAACATAGCTTTGCAGCGTTATGAAGGCACTGTGTTACTAGTAACTCACGACCACGACCTAATAGACGAAGTAGCCACCAGGCTATGGAATTTTAAGTCGGACGGCATAGAAGACTTCCAAGGCCCCTACGCCGAGTGGAAGGGCAAGCACAATTAATCGAACAAGGAGTGCTGACGCACAAGTTTGAAACAAGCTTTGTTCAGTCGTAAGGTAGAGGCATGACTCTCAGCGACAAATATCCCCGAGAAATGACGGAGGCGCTTGAGAAGCTTCGCCTCGACGCCGAGCAAATCATTGGCCCAGACAGCCCATTCGTGAAATCCCTCACGTCGCAGCCTCCGCCGGAGCACATCTATCACTACACCGACGACGTTGGGCTAAATGGGATCTTGGAATCCGGCAAGCTCTGGCTCACGGAAATTCGTAACCTTAACGACCCTTCCGAGCTGCACCACGGATTTGACATCGCCGTCAGAGAGCTAAAGGAGATGGTTTCAGGTGGCTCCCCGGAAAGTCGAAAATTCGCTGCCGACCTTGAGTTCATTGCGAAGAAGAAAACAATCCAGAAGTCCGCAGACTTTTTCATCTGTTCGCTCAGCTTATGTGGCGACGATCTCGGACAATGGCGCGCCTACGCGGATAATGGGCGCGGGTTTGCGCTTGAGTTCGATGCGACCGCGTTGGAAGGTGGGTTTCCGCACGATTCATTCCCTTTAAAATACGACGACGGCAAACTTGCCGAGTTGGATCGTCGAATCATTGAAAAGATGCTGCATCTCGCACATCTACCGAGTTATAAAGATGCCCTTTCGATTGCCTTCATGACCTATGCGACGAACGCCGCAATATTTTTCAAGCACACGGCCTACAGAAACGAAATGGAATACAGGTTTCTGGAAACGCACAGTGCCGACGCTGCGCCCACTGTAGGGACACGACGCCGACCTTACTCGTTGATCAGGTACAGGGAATACGACTGGAGGAGCGTCGCCAGCAGTGCGCTCACGCGGATTGTCGTCGGCCCTGCAGCCGATCAGAACAAGGCTGCCCAATTCGCAGAAGACTGTCTAGCCTTGTTTCATCCCCCAGCGAAAAATGTGGAAATACTCCGTTCAGCGATCCCGTACCGCGTCCTATAGATTTTGCGCTATAATCTCGTGAACCAGCGAGAAATGAATTTTCCAACCAAGCGAAGTGTCGTAGCCTGCTGGCTCTCCCTGTTGCCCGCCTGCCTGGGACTCGGACAAACAGGGAGTATACTGTTCAGTCGCCGCTTTCGGTCCTCCAGAGCCAAGCTGACGACGGCAACATCGAGGCCCAAGCCAAACTTGGGTTCAAATATTTGTTCGGTGAAGGCGTTCCGAAGGACCCTGCACTTGCGTTCAAATGGTCATATAAGGCTGCGGTAGCCGGAAGCCCACTTGCGGCGAAGGATATCTGCGCTGCCTACTTTATGGGAGTTGGTGTTTCACAGAACAAGCAGGCAGGGTTCGAGTGGTGCTGGATCGCTGCAAGCCGCGGCGAACCTATAGCGCAGCGCAATCTTGCCAGTCGCTATCGGGATGGGGTAGGCGTCGGCAAGGATTTGACTCTGGCTTACGCATGGGCAATCATTCTCAGAAATGCTGGAGACAAGGACAATAGAATCCCCCCAATCCTCGACGCTCTGGAGAAGGATATTAACCCAGACCAAAGATCCGAGGCGATTGCATTGGCCTCGGAGTGGGGCAAAAACAAAGAGCACGTGATGCCCGTCCATTCAAGGTGGTATTTAGAAAATGCCCCGCGAAATGAGGATGCGCAGGTCCAACCAAGGGCGCCACCAAGGGCTGGCGTAGAGTGCAGCACAGGCCATTGGATTAGCGACAAGATGGACGACGGAAAATATATAAAACTGGAGAATGGCTCGGTTTGGGAAGTCCAGGGAGCCGACACAGTTGACTCCACGCTCTGGCTTGAGATGGACGAAATCACTGTCTGCACCGGAAAACTCATCAATACAGATGAGCATGAATCCGTTGAAGCGAAGCGCATCAAATAGTTCGAATGGTTGTCCAAGTCTAATCATCCCAAAATGATTGGGTGCCCGAGGTTTCGCCTTTGAGAAATGGAATCTCCCCGAGCCCCGCCCCGACTCGTAGCCCTCCCGTCAAGCCACAGCAGAAGCTTTCGTAGTCAATTGAACTCCCAGCGCATTCATGACCGCCAGCGTTGTCTTCAGCGTCGGATTTCCCTTCTCGCTGAATGAGCGATAGAGTTGCTCCCGCGACAGTCCGGTCTGGCTGGCGATCTGCGCCATTCCCTTGGCCCGCGCCACCACGCCCAGCGCATGCGAAATGTAGCCAACGTCGTTGGTCTGAAACGCCTCCGCCATGAATACCGCAATCGCTTCGTCAGACCTGAGGTCCTCGGCAGGATCGTAGTTAGTCAGTTTCTGAGCCATTTCCGGAAAGCCCCTTCGTTCGAACTCGAGCACCGAGAAGCTTGTCGTTTATAAACTACCATACCCTGCTTGCCTCCGAATAACATCGCAAAAATGGTATAATACTCCAATGCGATGGACCGTCGGATTTCTCGACGTCGAGACCAAGGCGGCGTTAGACTCCCTCCCTCTCGATATCCGAGCCAGCTTCCAGCGCATCGTCGAGTTGATTCAGGCGCACGGTCTCGACCGAGTCCGCGAGCCGTACCTCAAGCACCTTGAAGGGCCGCTCTGGGAGATGCGCATGAAGGGCAAAAGCGGCATCGCCCGCGCGATCTACGTTACCGCAACCGGAATGCGCATCGTCGTAGTGCACGTTTTCGTCAAGAAAACTCAGAAAACGCCGCGCAGCGAAATTAAACAGGCGCTGAGAAAAACCAAAGAGGTCCAATGAAGCACAAATTTATCCCCGTAGAAGAGTCGTTCAAGCAGTGGAAGAAGGACCCCAAATATATTGCGGCCTATAACGCACTTGAGTCCGAATTCGCCCTCGCCTCCGCCATGATCAAGGCCCGCGCCGATGCGGACATGACCCAGGAGCAGGTCGCCGAAGCCATGGGAACCACACAGGCCGTAGTCGCCCGCCTCGAAAGCGGAAAGGTCCTCCCCTCCACCCGCACCCTGAAGCGCTTTGCAAAAGCCACTCGGACACGCCTGCAAATCAGTTTCGCGCGGGAAACCGCGTAATCTCACCCCACCCGCCATTCGAGCGGGCAAAACTCCGCGAGCCGCGCAAAGTCTCGCGCATTGGCCGTCAACACGGTGATCCCGCAACGCGCCGCGCCTGCGGCAATGAGCGCATCGTTCGTCAGGCGTGCCTGACCGATTCGCTCAAATCCATACTTCGCGCCAATCTTCGCCAGCATCCGTCCGGCCTGCGTCCAGTCGTTCAAATTCGGAACCAGCACCCGCCGAGCCCTTTCAAAATCCCGCTCCAACTTCTCGATAATCTTGGCGCCCGCAGCATCCGCTCCTGCATAAAGTTCCTCCAGCACCACCGCGCTCACCCAGACGGGCGCCTTCCCGCGCCAACGCTCGAAAATTAGCCCGGCGTCCCGATTCCCCCGAAACGCTCCGATGTATGCCGAAGAATCGAACAGAACTTGCATCGGCCCTACTCAAGCACGCCGTACACATCGCGTACGGTCGCCTTCGAGCGAACAAACCTGTCATGCGCCCGGTCGGCGATGCGGTTGCGCTCATGTTCAAGAATTACCAGGTCGATGGCGCGCTCCACCGTCTCGGTTTCTGTCGACGCATCCATTAACTTCTGTGCGCGCTTGAGCTTGGTCGCGTCCAAGCGGAAGTGCTTGTGAACTACCATCGCTTTCGCCGTCCCCATATACGCTCCTTTGAGCTGATCCTAGCATGGATGTGTACAAAGATGCAGATGATGAACATCCTCCATCCCGGCGGCCCGCCCTAGGCAAGAAGACATTCAAGCCCCAAAGCGATTGCAGTTCGTAACACCGCGGCTGGCGCGTGAAGCGATCGAAGGCTTCGCGAAGTTCTTTCAGATCGGCATCCATCTCCGCAGGCGTTGTTCCGGCTGCACGCGCTTCGCACTCGGGCACAGTTCGCACCCCATGCGGCCACTCGGTCGGAAACCACAGGCCGGCCCACTTGAACAGCGAGCGCGAAAACCAGTTGCTCACCGGCCTCGCCGGTTTCTCACCCATGCTCACGCGCAGGGCATCGCTCACGTGGCAAACCATCTCAGCAACAGTCATCTTGCCCCACCGCCGTTGGCTCGCAGGGCCGATGGCAAGCAGGCGCTGGACGATCTCCTCTTTATCTTTCGGATTGGCAAGCGTCTTCATGCGTCCCCGGCCATTCTAGCCGAGCGTCGCGGGACCTCAGCTCTTTCAATTCCGGCTCACATTGGCCGATTCTTCTCTGCGCCGGAGTGTTGTACCTTTGAATCAACCCTCCAACACCAAGGCAGAACATGAATTCAGCAAGATTGCAGCGCGGGAACACTCTCCGGACGGCATGGATGCTCGTGTTTTGGCTGCTTGCCGCCGTCCCCTTCTTTGCCCAGGATGCGCCTGTCCCTGAAACGGTCCCGCCCCCCGTGCCGCAACCGGTCGCCGGCGAGCCCAATCTCTTCCGGCTCGAAGGCGTCGACCCTGAATCAGGCCATTACATCCGCCTTCTGCTCTTAAAGACCAGCGACACGCCGACCACTGAAGCGTCGACCAGCGAGGCCCCGCCACGGCTCACCTTCGAGTGCGTCGAGAAGGACGGCAAGCGCGATGTGCGAATGTACGTCAGCTTCGGCGGCATCAAGGATATGAGCTTCACCCCGCCATTCCACCCCAAGCCGGGTGTTCCCTACAAGCTCATTCCTACGGACGTGAAACTCAAGATGCGCTTTGTGGGCTACATCAACTGGAAGCCCTACGTGGAGAGTTGGCGGCTCATGGACAACGGCGAGTATCGCTACCGCGACTCAGGCTGGCACAGCCCCAACATGGAATCGATCCCGTTCGTCCTGAAGATGCTCAATTCCCTTCCCGGCCTGCGCATTGTGCATGAAACTCACGTGCCAAACGATCCCGGCGAGGTGTTCTTTCAAACCCAGCCGCTGCTCGACGAACTGAAGAAGACGCCCTTATGCAATCCCTGACCAATCCCTGAATCAATCTTTGAAACAATCTGTATCCCATGCCGAGCGCCATGCAGCTCACGGAATCCTGGTCCACGTCTCCGTCCGCCCCAGCAGCGAAATGCCGACGTACCCGCGCATCTTCAGCGAATCTTTTCCCACCGCCCATATTTTGCCCTTGTATTCCTTGCCATTCTCCGGATCCACCACGGTCCCCTCCACCCAGTCATCTCCCACAGGATGAAAGTTGCGCATGATCACCATGCCCAGGATGAGCTGGTTCTTGTACTCGCCCGAGCACTTGTCGCACACATCCTTCGGCGTGCGTCCGGGGCGGACTTCCGTTACGCGGCCAAAAAGCTTGCTGTCCACCAGGTAGGTCTCCACTTTGCCGCCGGGGCTGCCGTCGCTGTTGACCACCTGCCAGTGTCCCACCGCGTTCTGCAGCTTCTCTGAAAGCTGCTGAGCGTGCGCTGCCACCATCGATACCAGCGCGAAAAGAGCAACCGCGATGGCGCAGAGACATTTTTGTCGAGTCGTTTTCAAGGCGTCACCCTCTGCGCGGGATTATAGTTTGAATCTGTGACAAACGGCATCGCGAGCTGGGGACGCAGGAGTCCTTCACCCACAAATTCGCCGGCGCAGGCCTACGGCGCCTTCACATACAATGCAAGAAAAACCTTGCGTCCTCATGCACCGTAAGAAGGGGGAATCTGCAATGAAGTTTGGCTTCGTGGTTGCGGTAAGCGGCATTGTCCTGTTGGCGGCCACTTCGGCAAGGCCGCAACCTGGAGCCCCGGCCCCTGTCCTTGGCAGCCTGCAGGTGAAAGACATCAGCCTGATCGAAATTGACACCGCGCACGTGCGCGTAGCCGTGAATCTAAACGTCGTGCCCGGCCAGTCCGCCACGTTGAAAGACCTGCGTCTGTGCTCGCTGCGTCTGAATGGGCTGCCGGTTTTTGCCGCGCCGCTGGATCAGGAGATCGTGCTCCACAAGGATGTCTCCATCGCTTTGCCCACTCTCTATGTCACCGCCCTGTTTCGCGATCTATCCACAGTCGAACCGCTGCGGCGCATGATCGAGAACCAGAACGTTCACCTGCAAGGCGAATTGCTGGCGGGCGTGCACCTCAGCTTGATTGAGAAAATGGCGCTGCACACGCAGCACCCCGAGGTCGTGATCCCGCTCAGCCAGGATGTGCCGGCTCAGGTCGCCGGCTCCCCTTTCGAACGCACGCTGGCGCTGGGCGTGCTGTCATTAATCGATGCCGGACTTGATGCCAAGGCCAAGGCCGGCAATCAACTTCCCGGCTTCAAGCCTGACTGGATCCGCGATTTGGAGGCGCAGGCAAAGACGAATGTCTTCGAGGTGGAATCGAGTTACTCCCTCACCCAGGGCGATCAGACTTACCCCGTCTTGTCCGATGGCCTTGGCTTTCGCGTCAAATCCGCGGGCATCGTCACCACCGCCGAGGCCCTGGAGCCCTGGAAGTACGATGTCGAGTTCCTGGGCGCCATCAAGTCCGGCGGCGCCAAGCTGGTGAAGAAGAGCCCGGACATTCAGCTCCGCCCCATCGGCTCAGACGGCGCTTCTCTCAAGCTCAGCGTCAAGGACTTTACTGCCGAGTCGCGGGGGAATCCCGAGGACAATCCAATGACCGCCGTTAGCACGTCCTATGGCCAGGTGCAGGTTCTGCGCCGCGCTTCTCCTTCCGCGCTTGCCCTGCTTTCACCTCGCGGTCAGCCTGCGCAAGCGGGCCTGGCCGTGGCCTCCGCCGCAGTCACCGCACAGGAAAGTTGGGAACAGGTTGCTGTCTTCCGGTTGCGCCTGGACCCCGAAACCAAGAAGGCCCAGTCGGTTGAGATTCTCCAACTTGGAGCGCGCCGTGACGGCAAAAGCATCGTGCTCTCCGAGCCCGTGGACTCAGCGGTCTTCGGCTCACCCATCGTGACTCCGGATGGCGTGATTGGCCTGGTTCAGGATGAACAGGCCGGAACCTTCCTGCCTGCGGACGTGGTGCTGGCCGCGCGCGTTCCCGCCGACGCGCAATAACGAGACAAACACCGCCTTAGTCTGCTGGCGGCCGAAGGGAACCTCGGATTAAGTCGTCGTTTTGAAAGGGCGCAACCGTGGTACCGGGGCACCCTTTGGGTCGGGGTCGCGTGCCGCCGATTGCTCCTCAATTTGCTGAGCTTTAGGTTCTGAGGAAATGCTCTTCGAAGACGGAAACCATCGATTGGCCGACCTATTCAGAGGTTCCTCAGCTTGCGGCTGGCCATTGGTACTCAACCAAGCCAACAGAAACCGGAAAAATCGCTTACGTCCTTCAAACCGGCGGTGATAATCTACTCACGTCAACTAAGCTAGGTTTCTATCCTGACGGATTGGTTCAGCTCCCCAATGCAAGTGGGGAAACAACCGATCAGGAGGAATTTGTCCTGTACTGAACAAATGATTGGCGGCATGACAGGGTTTGCGCGCCGAGCCATCTTTGCAGGGATGGTTTCTCCCTCAGAACAGCCGTCAACGGTACTGTGAGATTTGGGTTAGCCATGGACATTGAAATTGGAATTATCGGGAAGCCGAACAAGTGGGTCTTGAATCAGTCCCGAGTCCGCATCGGGCGCGACCCGCAATGCGAAGTCAGCCTCCCTGCCTGGCAATTTCCCGGGGTCTACGGTCAACATCTGAGCCTCGATGTTGTGCTTGGCACCGTGCGGCTGTCGGGCGTTGGCGATCCGGGGAGTGAAACCTATCTGAACGATCGCCTGGCGAGTCCAGGGTCGGTCATCCGCTCAGGCGACGTGATTCGTCTGGGCGCCGGCGGCCCGGAGCTGCGTGTTCGCCTCGTCGATACGCCAGACGAAATTCCCGAGTACGAGCAAACGCGCGTTCTTTATGAGCCTACCCGCGATTTTTCCGGTCCCGGCTCCACCAGCGTTTCTCCAACGCCGACCGCCGTAACCGGATCGGTGCGAAGGCATGGGTACTCGAATGAGGCCCCTCCGATTATTCCCATTCGTAACGAGGCTCCCATTTCGGCTTCGGTGTCGCAGAGACGCTTCGATCCCCCACCGCCCACAGCCGTCTCGGACGCGCCGGTCCGTGGTCAGGCTCGGGACCGGGATCACGACACGAAAATTTCTTCATCTCCACTCGCCGCTTCATCCGCGACAGAAAAGCATGGTGGCAGCCCCGACCTTCGCATTCTGGAGAGCCGGCTGAAAGGAATGCGCATCCTGCTGGCGCTGAATGCGGTGATCCTCCTGGCCCTGTTTGTCTGGATCGTCCAACTGAACAAGCAGATCGAGCAGAATCGCGATGAACTGCGCGAGATGCGCGCCCAGGCGCAGACAGCGCTCAGCCAGCTCACGCCCTCGCTTGATGCAAGGCTGAGCGTGTTTGAAAAACGCATGGACGCGATGGATGAAAAGATGTATACCGAAGATGATCTATTTTTAAGATGGTTTGAGAGTGTTTTAGGGATATTGTTTGTTTATTT
>JBEKFD010000293.1:0-9953 GCA_050013495.1 Occallatibacter sp.
GGATCTGCTCCACGATGTTTACAAGTTCCCGCAGGCCGAACAACTGCCGTTTCAGCTCGAACTGAACGATGTTGCGTATGCTCAATATCACCTGTTTCATTCGGAAATGCGCGTGCTGCCGGGAAGCGCGGACGGGAATCCGCCATCGCCACTCCCCGCCTCGCCGCCGCAGCAGCGCTGATTGCTCAGTTGGGCTAACATGGGAAGCTCGAATTCCCTGGTTGTCCGGACCTTGCGAGAAAAGGAGTCGGCTCGATGCGGAGGCTGGTGCTTCTACTTTGGATGGCTGGATTGGCTGCGCCGGGTCTCGCGGCCAGGCCGGTTTCCGTTGAGCAGTTGCAGCAGCTTGTCACCGCCGTACGCGGCAAAGCGGACACCCAGGCCGCGCAACAGATCTATGAGCTTGAACTTACCGAACGGCTCAGTCCGGAGCGGCTTGCGCACTTGCAGGCGGAGTTGCCCGGCGTCGCGTCCAGAGAGGCGCTGGTCGCGATAGCCGACGCCGCCGCTTTCCTCGATCTTCCCCCAGCCGACTTGCCGGCGAAGCCTGCGCCGGACAGCGAAGAGCAGCGCCTGCTTTGGGCCATGGCGCTCGATTACGCCAGCAGAACCATTCCCCGACTGCCCAACTTCTTTGCCACGCGCGACACGGTCCGCTTTCAGGACATGCCTTCGCAGCCTCCCCGCGGTCCCACCGACACCATCAAGTACGAACCACTGCACCCGGTGGGCGCCGCCACCGCTACAGTTCTTTATCGTGACGGGCAGGAGTTTGTCGATGCGGGAGGTAAGCAGCACAAGAGCTTCGATCCTTCCGACTTCGAACTGAGCACGACGGGCGAGTTCGGCCCGGTTCTGGGCACCGCGCTGGCGGATTCAGCACTGACCGGTGTCACCTGGAGCCACTGGGAGCAGGCTCCCGCGGGCACGATGGCGGTGTTCCGCTATGCGGTGTCCAGGGAAGCATCGCACTATACGGTGGGGTTTCCTAGTCCCACGCACGAAACTCGATTCCTTTCCGCCTATCACGGGGAGATTGGAATCGACCCCGCAGACGGTTCGATTCTGCGCATCACCATGGTTGCGGACCTGAAGCCGTCCGACCCCGGAACCAAGGCCGGGATGCTGGTGGAATACGGCCCCGTGGAGATTGGCGGCGGAACCTATGTCTGCCCGGCAAAGAGCGTCGCCCTGTCCCAGGTGTGGATGGTGCGGATTGAATCGAATTCCATGAGAGGCGAACACTCCTCGCGCGTTGCCCTGCAGACGCGGGTGAACGACCTTGCTTTCCGGGATTACCACCTGTTCCGCGGTGATGTGCGCATCCTGTCTGGGGATGCCGCCGTGACGGATGGAAATGGGTCCGTGCCGGCCCCTACACCGCCTCCGGCCGCATCTCCAAATCGTTGATTTCCGGACGGAAAAGCAATCCGCAGTCCGCGTTTTCCGGTCTGTTCATGGGGTTCCCGGTTTTGCGGGCATCGAAATCAAGTGATTGCGCAACCAATTTCATGATCGCTTGTTGATTCCCATATGTGCTAACCTTTCGCATCCGAGGAGGTTCCCATGCCGGGTTGCCATTCCCCTCTGCTCAGGCTTGCCAGGAGGTTCCCATGCCGGGTTGCCATTCCCCTCTGCTCAGGCTTGCCTTTTCCGCAGTTCTTGCCGGTCCACTGTTTGTCCAGACAGCGCCGGCGCAGGAAACCGAGTCGCCCGCGGCGACCCTGAAGATCAATGTCCGAACCGTCCTTGTGGACGTGGTGGTCACGGACAACGACAGCAAGGCGATCCCCGGCTTGCGCAAAGAGGATTTTCAGGTTCTGGAGGATGGCAAGCCGCAGGAAATTACTTTCTTCGAGCCGAATTTTGCCCCGTTTGCGGGCGATGCGAATGCGCAGCAGGGCCGCAATCTTCCTCCCAATACCTTCACCAACGTTCCCCCGGTGGCGCCCAACAATGCCGTGAACCTGCTGCTGATGGACGGGCTCAACACGCCATTGTCCGACCAGGCACGGGTTCACAAGCAGATGGTCAGTTTTCTGAAAACGCTGCCTCCCAACATTCGCATCGGCGTGTTTCTGCTGAGCGAACGGCTGCGGATCATTCAGGGGTTCACGCAGGATTCAGCGCTTCTGCGTGCCTCGATTGCCCGGCTGGCGGCGAATCCGAATACCTCAGCCCTGCTTCCCACCGCTGCGTCCACCGCGGCGATGGATACCCCGATCAATATGATCCTGGAAAAGGCGGTAGAAGCCGACAGCACCCAACTTGCCAATGAGGCGGCGGGGTTGCAGCAGTTTCAGGACCAGCAAAAGTACTTCGAGGTAAACGAGCGAACCATCATGACGCTGGACGCCATGCAGCAGATTGCCCGCTACCTGGCCGGCGTACCGGGACGGAAGAACCTGCTTTGGTTTGTGGGCGCAATCCCGCAATGCCTGGCCGCCATGACTAGCGAGTTGGAACTCACCTCCGGCGGCTGCCCCTACGAAGAGAAGTATGCCAAGACCATGGACATGCTTGCGGACGCGCGCGTATCGCTTTATCCCATCGATGCGGGAGGCTCGAAACCGGACTCCCTTTACGACTCCGATTCTGCCCCCGCATCCGCGACCATCGGGGCATCGGGGAACAGCGCGACCCCTCCCAACATAGCCACCGCTCCATCGCTGGATCCCAGCCAGGCGCTGAATGTTTCTCAAACGAACTCCATTCAGAACGATTACCAGGATCGCGCCCTTGTCCATATGCAAATGGACCGGCTGGCCATGGTAACGGGCGGCAAGGCGATCTATGAGCGCAACGCGCTGAAGGAAGCGATCACTCAAGATATCGACAACGGGTCGCGCTACTACACGCTGGCGTACACTCCCACCAATCGCAAGGAAGTTGGCAAGGAGCGCAGGATCGAGATTCGCACCCCCTCCGGGAGCTACAAACTCGCCTACCGCCGCAGTTACTTCGAGGACAGTCCAAAAGACCTGAGAGCCGCGGAAAGGGCAGTGGGCGGCGACCCGCTGCGCCCGCTGATGGACCGGGGAATGCCCGACTTTTCCGAGCTTCGCTACCGCATGCGCGTGGCGCCGGCCAATCCCCAGCCGTCCCCCGATGCTCCCCATGCGGGCGACAACGCCGAAATGTTCGGCCCCTATACGCGTTACACCGTCAATTTCTCGCTCGCGCCAGAGGGCCTGAGCCTGGTCCCAGGCGCCGACGGTGTTCGTCGCGGAACCATTGAAGTGGCTTTGGTGGCCTACAGCCAGGACGGCCATCCTCTGGATTGGGAGGTGCGGTCCATCGGCCTCGCTATCCGGCCCGAGCAGTTTGCCGTGGCCCAGGCATCGGGCATTCCCTTCCATCTGGATATCGACGCGCCTCCCGGCGATGTTTACTTGCGCACCGGGATTTACGATGGCTCATCGAGCCGCGCCGGGACGCTGGAAATCCCGCTGAGCGCGGTCACCGTGGCGCAACGATAGCCTTGCTTCGCAAGCCGGGTGCCAGGGAAGCCGGGTGCCCCTGGTCTCGATTTTGAGACCAGGGAAGCAATCTGGTCGAGTTACTGCTTGCCCTGCAATTCATCCGCCAGCGCTCCGGCGTCGTAAAGCTTGCGCAGGCCTTCGATCATCCCGGCGGAATGCACCGCGACAGCCCGGTTCTTCGTGCCGTCGTAAACAAAGTCCCCTGCCATCGACTCGATGTTGCCGTCGAAGATCAAACCCACAAGCTCCCCATCGCGGTTCACCACCGGCGATCCCGAATTGCCGCCAATGATGTCTCCTGTTGAGACAAAATCGAGCGGCGTTGACAGGTCCAGTTTGCTCTGCCCAGCCTCTTCCTTCGGCGTCAGATCGAAGGGTGGCTTGTCACTGAAGCTTGCCGCGCGATCGTAGAGCCCGTAGAAAGTGGTGAACGGCGGTGCAACGGTTCCGTTGTAGGGGTATCCGGTCACCGTCCCATAGCTCAGGCGCAAGGTGAATGTTGCATCTGGGTAGGCGTCCTTCCCGTAGACCAGGAAGCGCGCCTTGCCCAGCTTTTCACCCTCTTTGGTGAGCACGCTGCCGTAGGTGTCGCGCAGGCGGCGCGTGGTCTCGCGGACGATGGGGTCGACGCGCCGCGCCGCCACAATCATCGGATCGGTGGAAGCGGCAACCGCGGCTTCGCCGCCATCGATTAGCGATTTGCGGAACGCAACGTCTGCCAGCTTGGTGCCGTCGATGAGCGAGTTGACCGCCTGGTCTACGCTGCCGCCCTGCAAAATAGCCTGAACATAGGCGTCGTCCTTGCCCATTTTCTCCTCGCCGAGGTTGAGCGCGGTGGTCATGTAGAGCTTTTCCGTTGGAATTTCGATCGGCGCCGGCGACATCATCTGGAATTGCAGCGATTGCAGGCCGGCCTCGTGGAACTGCGGCAGACGCTCGCCGTCCGGCTTCTTGACTTCGGCGACGTATTGGACGATGTTCAGCGCAATCCCGAATAGGCGGCTGTCGGTGCGGCGAAAGAGCTGGCCTTTGATTTCCGGCCTCACCTGCTCTTCCACTTTGGCAATCGTGTCCCACGCATCGCCGTAGGCCTTCTGCCATTCAGGATTGCCGGCAATCTTGGCGCGAAAGTCGGCTTCCTCGGCCTGCTTCTTGGCCAGGATTGCCGGGTCGGCGAGCGCGTCCTTGCGGCCGATGTAGACCTTCAGGGAGTTTTGCAAGCCGAAGATGAGGCTGCCTACCATGCGTGCCTGTTCCGGCCCCTGAGCGGCAAAGGTCTGAGCGGCAGCGATGCGGCGCTCGAGGTACTCAGTAACCGCCGGGCCGACAATATCCCTCTGCAACAGCAACTCGGACACGGTGTCATCCCGTTCCGTGGACCCCGGATGTCCAGAGATAAAAATCAGCTCGCCCGGCGCCGCGCCTTTGGCGCTCCACTTCAGGAAGTTCTCCGTGTGCAGCGGCTTGCCGTTGTCGTAGACGCGGAACAAGGCCATGTCCAGGTCGTAGCGCGGGTACGTGAAGTTATCCGGGTCGCCGCCGTAGAACGCAGCCTGCTGCTCGGGCGCGAAAACCAGCCGCACGTCGGTGTATGCCTTGTAGGTATAGAGCCAGTACTCGCCGCCCTGGTAGAACGACACCACGTCCGAACGCAGGCTGGTCTTGTCCTTGCTTTCCTTTTCGATGGCGGCAATCTCGGCATCGCGCGCCTTCAGCGCCGCTGCATCGTCCTTGATGGCTTTGGCCGCGCCCTGCACCCGCGCCGTAACGTCCTGCATTCCCACCAGCACGTTGACTTCAAGATCTGGCGACTTCATTTCCTGGTCCGGCGTAGTGGCATAAAAGCCGTTCGCCAGATAGTCGTGCTCGGCGGTCGAATTCTTCTGCAACTGCCCGCGCGCCACGTGGTGGTTGGTGAGCAGCAGCCCGTTGGGACTGACAAAGGAGCCCGACCCGCCATCGTTGAGCCGCACGCTGGAGAGGCGCAGATGGTCAAGCCAGGCCTGCGTGGGCGTGAAGTTATACTTCGCCTTGAGCAATTTCAGCGGCGGATTGTCGAACGTCCACATGCCTTCTTCGGCACGAAGCACAGGCGCGGCAGCCATCAGGAGCGCAGCCGGCAGCAGCAGGGCGGAGCGGATTTTACAGGAAAGCATCGGAATCCTCATAGGTCATCGGAGTTAGTCGAGTTAGCGTCGTTAGCGAAGTTAGCGCGGTCGATGGAATCTACATGACTGGTCCCAAACTCCGCTAGCTCCGT
The DNA here is from genome assembly GCA_050013495.1 of Occallatibacter sp. Classification (GTDB taxonomy): domain Bacteria; phylum Acidobacteriota; class Terriglobia; order Terriglobales; family Acidobacteriaceae; genus Telmatobacter. The sequence continues at coordinate 5,743 of JBEKFD010000293.1, forward strand.
TCAGTCACAGTTACGGCAGCACCAGCACTTCAACGCCGGAAGCCGCATCTTTCTGGTGGAACACCTGTTCGGTGGCCTTCTGGAAATCTTCCGGCTTGGCAAACGGAATGTCGGTGAAGGTCTGTGGATTGCGGTCGGTCAGCGGGAACCATGAGCTTTGCACCTGCACCATGATGCGGTGACCGCGGCGGAATGTGTGAAACAGGTCGGGCATGACGAAGTTTACATCCGCTTCCATGCCCGGCGTAAGCGGTTCGGGCTTCTCCCAGCCGTTTCGGAACTTGGCGCGGAACGGCTCACCGCGCAATAGTTGCTGGTATCCGGCCATGTGCAGCGGCGGCGCGTCCGTGATGCGCTTGTTTCCGTTCATTGAGTCGTCGGGGTCAGGATAGTCCTCTGGATAGACGTCAATCAGCTTTACATCGTAATCGGAATCGGTGCCCGAACTGGCAATCTTGAGCTTGGGCGAGATTGGGCCGGCGATGGTCAGATCCTCTTCCAGCGGGTCGGTCTCGTACACCAGCACGTCCGGCCGATAGCTGGCGAAGCGCTGATCGTCTACCATGTAACGCTGCGGCACCGTGTCCGTGGTGTAGCCCACAAACGGCACCGGGTGGTTGGGATCGCTCACATACTCGTCCACGCCCTTCGTTTCTCCAGGCGGATCGAAGCTCAATTTGCCGCCCGCGTGGAAGTAGAGCGTCCTGGCCGTTGCGGTCTTGGGCGGCCATGTATCGAAACTCCGCCACACGTTGGTTCCAGTCTCAAACACAACCGCCTTGGGCTGAGCAGCACCTTTGCCCTTGAGGTAATGTTCAAAGAAGGCGAACTGAATGTTGGCGCGGAAGTACTCCGCCGTTTTGGCGTTGAACTGCGCATCGCCCAGGTGGCTGCCATCGCTGCGCGCCCAACCGCCGTGTACCCAGGGGCCTTCCACCAGCGTCGTCGGCGTTTCCGGATTGAACTTGTTGATCGCATAGAAGGTGCGGTAAGGCCCGTCGCGCGCCTTCCAATACGCATCGTAGGTGTCGTGTTTGAATTGGTCGTTGAACAGCCAATTGGACCCCTTGAGATTCGTTTTGTCGAGATTGGCGATGTTCCCCGCATCAAGAAAAAACCTGTAGTGGTCCGACGTCCCATAGTCGAAGGGAACAGTCGGCTTGGGCGTCTGCGGACCCTCCTGCGGATGAAAGAACGGCGCATAGAAGCCGAAGTTCGCCGCCAGCATGAACGCCCCGCCGTGATAGCCGTCGTCGCCCATGAACAAGTCCGTCATCGGCGCCTGCGGACTGGCCGCAACCAGCGCCGGGTGGGAGTCGATGATCGAAGCCGAGGTATAAAACCCAGGGTAAGAAATGCCCCAGATGCCCACCTTGCCATTATTGTTCGGCACGTGCTTCAGAAGGAAGTCGATTGTGTCATAGGTATCCGAGGCGTCGTCCACATCCTGCGGCGACTTCTTGTCGTCGATGTGCGGCCGCATTTCAACGAACGTGCCCTCGCTCATCCAGCGCCCACGCACGTCCTGGTAGACAAAGATGTATCCGCCCTTCTGAAACTCTTCCGAGGGTCCTAGCCGCGCGGGATACGCGTCTTCGCCGTAAGGAGCAACACTGTAGGGCGTGCGATCCATCATGAACGGGTAAGGACCGCCGGCTACATCTTTGGGCACGTAGACAGAGGTGAACAGCCGTTTGCCATCGCGCATGGGAATGCGGAATTCGTACTTGGTGTAGTGTGCGCGAACGTAATCTTCCGCGGGCGGAGCGGGCGCTGCTTGCTGAGCGTGAGCCGTGGTGAGAGCGAGGATCAGGACAACCAGAAGGGCGCAAGGGGAGCGGTGCAGTCTGAGCATTGGGGGACAAAATCTCCTGAGTGATCAGGTTACTCCACGACGGCTGCTTTGCGTCATCAACTTGAACGGCTGGCACAATTCTCTATCCGCAGCATAGGCCAACCGCATCGGAGGGAGCGGGGGCATTCATGCCCCCGAAAAGAAAGCACGCTACACTGGGCTTCAGCCCCGGGCCTTGGTCAGTTCACGCGCTTCAAGACACGCGACCTGCTCCCGTAAATCCCACGTGTCGGCCAACAGGTCAAGCGCCCTCATCGTCTGCGCGTGGCGCTCCGAAGCAAGGCGTTCCGCATCGTAAATCCGAGTGTCGATCCCTTTGGCCAGCGCCATCATCGCCAATTCAACGCGCAGAGGACCTATCCCAGCATTCGACTCCAGCACATCGAGCCTCAAGTTCAACTCTCGCAATTCCAGCGCCAGACAGTCTTCAGATAGCTTCCGGATTTCTTCGCTGAGGGTCATAATATCCCTGTAGTAAGACTCTAGCGCTGAAGCGTTCCGGATGTCTGATCGCTGGGGGGGACTGTCGCAAATGAAGCCAATCGAGACGAAGGCCGACCACGACGCTGCGCTGCGGGAAATCGAGCGCCTTTGGGGAGCCGCGCCCGGCACCGTCGCTGGGAACCGATTGGATATTCTAGTCGCGTCGGTCGAGCAATACGAGGAGGTCAATTTCCCCATCGGGGTGCCCGATCAAGGGTCAACCGGATGACCAAGGTCTCTATCAAAGGCGTCCTGCTTGGCGGGGTCGTTGATGTTCTGTCGAGTCTGATATTTGGCGTTTTGTTCGCCGTGCTTGTCATCGTGTTTTTCCATGTGTTTGGGCGTGTACCGCACAAAACAGTGACAGCCTCTCCGCTGTTTGAAACTTCGCTGATAATGATTGGCGTTGCGGGATCGACGCTTGGCGGGTTTGTGGCGGCTCGGCTGGCCAAGCACGACGAATTGTTGAATGCCGGGCTCTCCTCATATCTCTGCGTTTTGCTCGGCATCTACGAATGGTCGAGAGGGATCGATCACAGTCCGAGCTATGCTCAAGCACTCCTGATGATTTCCGGGCCAGTATTCTCCCTTCTTGGCGGATACCTGAGACTTCGGCAGAATCAGCTTGGTCGACTCGAATGATTTCGGGCACCTCCCTCACCCTTTCCTGATGGCGCCTTTACCCCCCATGTGTTAAAAGCTAAAGAACAGGGTTCGGGCGGAATGAGCCAGGGATGTCGTGCGCGGCGAGGGGCTGTTCGATTGCCCCTGGGCAGCTGCACCCCAGCCGCCTCCGGGCGCTGAATTTGTGCCAGGGAAAGCGTCGGTCCCATGAGCGCCAGTCAGCCCGTCGAGATGGATTCGCTGTTCGGAGACTATCCGCTTGACGGGGCATTCGATGAGATGCGCGAGCGCAGCGGGGAAGTGCGTCAGCACTACCGGGCGCTGGCAGAAACACTGGCCACTCTGCCGCCGGAGGAGTTGCAGCGGCGCAAGCAGTCGGCGGATCTGTCCTTCCTTACCCAGGGAATCACCTTCACCGTTTACGGGCGCGACGAGGGGACGGAGCGCATCTTCCCCTACGACCTGCTGCCGCGGCTGGTCACGGCCGCGGAGTGGGACCGCATCGAGCGCGGCCTTACACAGCGCATCACCGCGCTGAACGAATTCCTGCGCGACGTTTACTCCGACGCCAAAATTCTCTCGGACCGCGTGGTTCCGCGTGAGCTGGTGTATAGCTGCAAGCACTACCGGCGGCAGATGCGCGGCCTCCAGGTCCCGCGCAACGTGTACATCTCCGTTGTCGGTTCCGACTTGCTGCGCCTGAACACCGGCGAATTCGTCGTGCTCGAAGACAATCTCCGCGTACCCTCCGGCGTGAGTTACATGCTCACCAACCGCCGCGTCATGAAGCGGACGTTTCCGCAGTTGTTTCACAGCTATGGCGTGCGGCCCATCGAGCACTATCCGCAACTGCTGCTCGCCACGCTGCGCTCGCTGGCCCCCGAGGGCCGGCCCGAGCCGAATATCGTTGTCCTCACGCCGGGCGTCTTCAACTCCGCATACTTCGAGCACACCTATCTCGCCCGGCAGATGGGCGTCGACCTGGTTGAAGGCCGGGATCTCGTCACGCACGACAACATCGTCTATATGCGCACCACCGACGGCCTCAAGCGCGTGGATGTGATCTATCGCCGCGTGGACGACGACTTCAGCGACCCGCTCATCTTCCGCAGCGATTCGTCGCTCGGCTGCGCGGGGCTTTTCAACGCCTATCGCGCCGGAAACGTGACAGTGACCAACGCCTTCGGCACCGGCCTGGCCGATGACAAAGCGGTTTACGCCTACGTGCCCGACATCATCCGCTATTACC
>JBEKFD010000294.1:0-5206 GCA_050013495.1 Occallatibacter sp.
TTTTCTGCCGATACTGATCCAGGAGCCGGATACATCGCCTGAATCAAAGCATGACGCGTTGGTTCAAAGATCAGCTTTATGCCAAGGCCGAGGCTGCGGCTGACTCACGCTGCGCAATGGCTGCAATTTGGTGGAGCATCCCTTGGAAGATGCAGTAATGGATCGGATAGAGAGCGTACCAATAGAAAAGGCCGCCGAGTCCGGCTGGATCGAAGATTGCGGTTTGCCGAATCAGGGAGCCATGGCCGGTTGGTTCAACCTCAAACTGAAGCCACGCGCGGCCCGGCACTTTCATCTCCGCCACCAGGCTCAGTCTGCGGTTCGGTTCAAAACTCTCGACGCGCCAGAAATCCAGAGCATCGCCAGCTACGAGTGCGTGAGGATCACGGCGACCCCGGCGGAGTCCCACGCCACCCACAAGAAGATCGAAGAATCCTCGAATCTGCCAGAGGAAACTGGCAAAGTACCATCCGTTCGAACCTCCAATCCGCTGGATGGGAGCGAAGGCCAGGGCGGGTGGGACGGACACGTGTGCGGTCCGGGAATCGACCAACCTGGTCCCGAAGCGAACACCGCCCCAAGACGCGGGCTTGCCGCTGGACGAGAGCGCGTCGGACCAGAAAGTCGCGGCATACTCCAGGTTTTCATGGTGAAGGGCCCTCTCGACAGCCTTTTTCAACCCCATTGGCCGAATGTTGAAGGCGGTCAGCGCCGACTTATTACGGACTAGCGTCGGGTTCCTCATGCTCTCGATGAGCTTTCGGCCAACGCGAGCATATATTGGAGTGACCAGGCCCAACCAAAGACTCGACAGGTGCGGCGTCAGGACGGGCACTGGGATCATCCATCGCCGCAGTCCGCATTGCCGCGCGTACTCCTGCATGATTTCGCCATAGCTGACCTGGTCGGGACCACCGATCTCGTAGACCGCGGACTGTCCAACCGGCAGTTCCAGCGCTGCCATCAGATAAGCGACGACATCTTCAATCGCAATCGGCTGAGCTTTCACCGCAACCCATCGCGGGCAGATCATGACCGGGAGCCGCTGAACGAGGGCACGAATCATTTCAAACGAGAGGCTTCCGGAGCCGATGACGATTGAGGCTCGAAACTCGATCGTCGGAATCGCTGAACTCCGCAGGATATCTGCCACCTCATGTCGGCTCCGCAGATGTGCCGATAGCGCCTGATCCTGATTTCCAAGACCGCCCAGGTAGACAATGCGCTTGACTCCCTGTTCACGAGCGGAATCAGCAAAATTTTGTGCGGCTTGCCTGTCTTCCGCTTCGAACTGCCCCGCCGAACCCATGGAATGGACGAAATAGTAAGCTGTTTGCACTCCGGCCATTGCCGGTCCAAGAGAAGCGCGATCCAGGCAATCCGCCTGAATCACTTGCGTAGAGGAAGAAACCCGCGACCGAAGAAACTCAGGATGCCGGGCAAGACAGCGGACGGGGCAGCCTGCTGCTTCAAGCGCCCTCAGGAGGCGACCTCCGATATAGCCCGAGGCTCCCGTTAGCAGCACGAGCGGCCGATGGTCCGTACCCATTGGGGAACCTCAATTGGCCTCGCAATGTCCAAGCCGGCATAATCCTAGCATTGAATGTCTAACACACCCTGTACCAAACTGACCGGTAGGTCGTCATCGGCCATCTGCAACCTGGCGATAGTGCAGAGTGGGTTTTCCTTGGGTGGCCGCGTTCGCATTCCATTGGAAAGGCAAAGGCAGGATTGAGGCTGGGACACGGAGTTTCTCATTGGCAATCCTCACCAGTTGCCCAACCGCGTTTCGAGAACAGAACCAGCTCGCTGACACCACGTATCCAACCTCCAAATCTGCACCTGAACAACATGAATGTGTCGGGTACAAGTTCGGGTACAGACATCAGTTTGGCTTGATTACGGATAATTGAGCTAAATTGCTGATGGGCAGCCACTTGTGAATATCCGACATTACGCTCAATTTCGCTTATTTATCATAGACTTACGGTATTCTTGAGAGACTCAAAATCCGCCGACCGCAAGGTCATAATGCGACCTGCTCAAGGAAAAGGCAACTGCGATTCACTGCTGGCACCTAGGCAACGCGCTACATGTCTTAAAGAGTACAGGCCATGTCATTGTGATTCGAGGAGAATAATACTGCAGGCGCGTTTCGGAATGCTGGTAGCGAAAACAGCGGTAGAGGTGCCTCATTATGAGTGCAACGGTCGTCGTAGCTTCCTCACCTCCGAGTCAACCGACAAAGGCAGTCCAGGATAGCGTCTCGAAAGGCCTTACGAGCGATGAGGCCCGCGCACGTCTTGCAAAAGACGGACCCAATGCAATGCCGGATACGTCCGCTCATCCGCTTCGCAATGCATTGGCCAAGTTCTGGGCGCCAGTTCCATGGTTGCTCGAAGCCTCCATCGTGCTTGAGCTTGTGCTGCATAAGTACTACGAAGCTGCGGTCATTGCGGCCCTGCTGATCTTCAATGCAGCGCTAGCCTACTTCCAGGAGGCTCGCGCCCAGGCCACTCTGGCGGCACTGAAGTCGCGGCTCGCCCTCAATGCCTCTGTCCAGCGTGATGGCGCCTGGAAGACTGTGCCCGCCTCGGAATTGGTATGTGGCGACTTGGTGAAGCTGTCACTTGGTGCCGTGGTCGCTGCCGATGTGCACTTGACCGGCGGATCGGTTCAACTCGATCAGTCGATGCTCACAGGCGAATCTCTTCCCATTGAAGCCGGTGCGGGTGTGGACACCTATGCCGGGGCTCTCGTCCGGCGTGGTGAAGCAACGGCTGTAGTGACGGCCACGGGAGCACGAACGAAGTTTGGTCGCACGGCGGAGCTCGTGCGCACCGCACATGTTGTAAGCACGCAGCAAAAGGCTGTGCTCAAGATCGTGCGTAACCTTGCAATTTTCAACGGATCCTTGATTCTTGCGATGGGCGCATACGCCTATTTCTTTGGGATGCCGTGGAGTGAGATGGTTCCTCTGTTGCTCACGTCGGTCCTTGCAGCCATCCCAGTTGCGTTGCCCGCAACATTCACCCTTGCCGCCGCGCTCGGAGCTCGTGCCTTGGCAAAGCTGGGTGTGCTGCCAACGCGTCTCTCTGCCGTGGACGAGGCAGCTTCGATCGATGTCCTGTGCTCGGATAAAACCGGAACTCTAACCCTCAATGCGCTTTCAGTAACCAGCGTTCGCCCTTTGCCAGGGTTTGACGAAGCCCACGTCCTGGGGTTCGCCGCTCTCGCAAGTTCCGAGGGCGGTCAAGACTCTGTCGATGCAGCGATTCGTTCCGCCGCCTCGAAAAAGCGGGCGCAGGATCTGCCAAAACTGGCGACGTTTGTGCCATTCGACCCAGCCAAGAAGACATCGGAGGCGACCGCAACTGACGCGAATGGAGCAGCAGAGCGCATCGTCAAGGGTGCCTATACTGCCGTCGTCGCCCTCACGGCTCCGTCGCCCGCTGCGGCTGCCATAGTTGCCGAACTTGAGAAGAAGGGCTTCAGGGTTCTTGCGGTAGCCGCAGGGCCGTCGGCATCCCTTCAGCTTATCGGGATGATCGCCCTCAGTGACCCGCCGAGATCGGACTCAGCTTCTCTCATCTCGGAGTTACATACACTTGGTGTCGCCTCGGTCATGGTCACGGGAGATGCTCCGGCCACTGCGGCAATTGTCGCTCACGACGTAGGGTTGACCGGGCCTATTTGCCCGCCCGGAAAGCTTCCCGAGGATATCAAGCCGGAGGATTTCGCAGTATTCGCGAGCATTCTTCCAGAAGGTAAGTATGACCTTGTCAAGGCCTTCCAGAAAAGCGGCCATACGGTTGGGATGTGTGGCGATGGTGCCAATGACGCACCCGCGCTCCGCCAGGCGCAGATTGGGATTGCCGTCTCGACCGCTACCGATGTGGCGAAATCGGCAGCAGGGGTCGTACTCACCCAAGCTGGGCTGGGCGGCATTGTTGCCGCAGTGAAAGAGGGCAGGATCACTTTTCAGCGCATCCTCACCTACACGCTGAATTCGGTGATGAAAAAGATTGTGCAGGTGCTCCTGCTGGCAGCCGGTCTGATCATGACTGGGCACGCGGTGTTGACTCCCATGCTGATGGTTATCGTGATGATCACTGGCGACTTCCTCTCTATGTCACTGGCGACCGATAGAGTGCGACCGTCGAAGACGCCGAACTCATGGCAAATCGGCAGGATCACGATCGCTGGCGTCATACTGGGGGTCTGTTTCCTCGCGTTCTCCACAACGATTTTGGCCATTGGTAAGTTCGAACTGCATCTTGGAATAGAAGCACTCAGAACTCTTTGCGCTGTCGGTATAGTGTTTGGAAGCCAGGCCACAACTTATGTGATACGTGATCGACAGCATCTGTGGGGATTGCGCCCAATCCTGATCCTCGTGCTATCTTCCTAAGCTGATGTTCTTATCAATCGGCATAGGGGGGAGAGTCACCTCTCCTCCCCTGCCACACCACCGGACAAGCGGGTCCGCATCCGGCGGTTCGGTTGGATTGAGCTATTCCCCAACGTACAGCCTGGGAAGTCCAAGTAAGTCGAAGTAGGCGTTGGGAAACGCATATTTCATCGCAGGACTGTTGGCGATGCGCCATGGGCCGTGAGAGCTTCCGGCTGTTTGTGCAGCCAAGTCCCTACTCACGCCCCGCTGGTGCAGCTTCGCAAACCGTATCCTGCCGCGTTTCCATTGTTTCCAGATCACGGACCGCAGCCGTTGCCGTATCCATTGATCCATCCGCTCCAGCACTGAGGGCGTCTCACAAAATCCGAAGTAGCTCCTCCAGCCGCGTAAATAGCTGGCCAACTCCTTCGTCATTTGCTCGACCGCGATGCCCCGTGTCCGTCCAGTAAGCTCCCGCACTTTCCGCTTGAAGCGCTCCAGAGCCTTGACGGCGATGCGCCGCTTCGGTTCCTGTGCCCTTGTAAGGCTGAAGCCGAGGAACTTGCGGTCTGCCGGTCGTGCCACCGCGCTCTTCGATTCATTGACCTTGAGCTTGAGCCGCCGCGTGATGAAGCCGGTGATGCTCCGCTTCACTCGCTCCCCTGCCCGCCGGCTGCGCACGTAGATGTTGCAGTCGTCCGCATACCGCACGAAGCAGTGCTTGCGCCGCTCCAGTTCCCGATCAAGTTCGTCGAGCACGAGGTTCGACAGCAGCGGCGATAAAGGACCGCCCTGCGGCGTGCCTTCATCCAC
>JBEKFD010000295.1:0-5204 GCA_050013495.1 Occallatibacter sp.
ATCGATCTGATTCCTCATGGCATCCCCGATCTGCCTTTTGAGCGGCCGGATGTTCACAAGGAAGCTTTCTCTTGCCAGGGCAAGAGTGTCCTTCTCACGTTTGGATTGCTGTCTCCGAACAAAGGGTTCGAAAGCGTGATCCAGGCCATGCCGAGCATCCTCGCCACTCACAGCAATGCGGTCTATATGATTGCAGGCGCCACTCACCCACACGTTCGGGCCCGTGAAGGGGATCGCTACAGGCTCGAGTTACAGGCCTTGGCAAAAAAACTAGGGGTCGAACGGCAGGTGCTGTTTATCAACCGCTTTGTCAGTCCTCAGGAGATGGCTTCGCTGGTCGGCTCGGCCGACATTTATATCACACCCTACTGTCATGAAGCGCAAGCTGTATCGGGAACCCTGGCATATGCCATGGGCGCTGGGAAGGCCATCATCTCCACTCCATACTGGCACGCTGCGGAGTTGCTGGACCATGGACGCGGAATGCTGGTGCCGTTTGAAAGCCCGGCAGCCATCGCAAGAGCGGCGATCGCGTTACTGGACGATGACGAGGCACGCCAGACTATGCGCGAACGCGCCTATCTTCATGCGCGGCCTATGGTCTGGAAGCAGGTCGCACAGTCCTATATGGCGGCCATTTTGCGGTCTCGCGTCAATCGTACCGAGCCGGTTCACATTGGGTTTGCCATCCACACAAACACAAGTGACGCCGAACAGCGCGTTGTGAATGCCTGAGCGACTCGACAACGCACTTTCTTAGTCGGTGCTGGCATTGTGAGCAATTCGGAACAGACACCCCCTCCCGAGTTTGGGATACCCGCCCCATTGCAATAAAAGCTGGCCCTTAATGAAGGGCCTATGGGCTCAAGACCGTCCCTGCGTCATTTCAGGAATGAGGTTCAGAGGCCGTACGAATCAGCCCCGGCTGTTCGTTCGCAGCAAGGGCCAGGAGAATGAGCGCTGCACCCACATACGCCAGTGGATCGCGAGCCTGGCCAATAGCGCATGCGGTCGCCTTGGTCTCCGGGCCGTCTCCTCCCTCTGCGACTAGGCGGAAGCAACGCCTCAATACAAGACACCCGATAGCTGAAAGAAAAAGATCCCACATGAATGCTCTGTATGTACGAATGCGGCTGGCAATTGAAGTCTTCATCGTCTGACCTTACTCCGGCCAAGCTGGGATGAATGTGCATTCTTGCTCGCGGAGAAAGCCCATGGCCGCTAGTCCTCGCTTGAAACGGGGCGCTCGTCTCAATGAGTTATGCGGGCGAAGGCGAGCCAAACCTCATCAATGACCTGATAACGGTCCAGAAATCGGCGGTGCACAACGGCAGAGGTTGTCCAATGCCGGATTTGAACCGAGACTGGCGAGGTGTCCACTATTGAGCAGATCGAATCCCGCAGACCGCGTTAACTGCATTTCAGTTCGTGTATGAGGCGATCGGGCGCATCCACCAGCGGAAAGGCCGGTACAAGAGTATGGAAGAGCATCGATGCAGAATGGTTGCAACGGCGGTTGAGGACTTTCGTTGCACGAGCCTCCTCGACAGCGCACTGATTGTGACGCAGGACCCCAGGTATAAGTGCCTTCACCGGCAAGTGGATGTCGAGGTAGAGGATAGCCGGTGCAGTAGCGTTGCAATGGAGATGGAGGACCCGCGCTGCAAGGGCCTTTCTTTGAAGTGGTAATCGAGACTAATACTTGTTATCGTGCAATTCCGTCCTGAACAGCTCCCGTTGAAAGAGCTGCGCATCCTCGTCTGTTGGAACACTCGACGAAGGACGATGGGGCCTGGGATTGTGTGGCCATCGCAACACCTGATGTCGGGTGGTCTCCGAGCATTTCAAACCCTGCGCCTCAGATCTGGAACTGTGCTAACCCATCGAACGACTACCAAACCACATCGACAGCCCACAGAGAGATGGGTCCGCCTTCCGGCGAACCCGCTCCAGAGGCATTAAGGAAGGGCAAGTGTGGAGGTGTGAGGGTTTATGCAGGGGTTTAGGAGGGATGCTGAGAACTGGTTACAGCGCGGAATTGTTTGAGGATGCCTCTTTGATTGAAGACTACGGGAACGCTGCGTCTTCATGCTGTGCAGAATGGCTCACAATCGTCTGCGGAATCTAACCTCCATGAAGAATGTTCTCGATCCGACTTGAGAAAGCGTGACGCCGCTGTATCTTAGCTTGCTCGATGGCATGTCATTGAGGGTTGAGTTGAACGGAAGACGTGACAGAATGAGAGTGTTGTTTCCATAGACTCGCAATTCACTTGTTGGTCAAACTTGCTCAACAGATCGTGCAGACTCCGGTCACAATAGGGTATGAAAAAGTTCTGGATCGGTTTAGTTCTCCTTTTTTGCTTCGCAGTGCCCTATGCGGCGCAGGGACAAGTTGTGGTGGTCATAAACCACCATCACCATCATCGGCACCATCATCATCACCACCACAATCTTAACCAGTAATCCGTCCAGGGTAAGAAAAGGAGGTTGCTCAGCGCCGTGATAACCTGCGCCGGCCATCCGATGCGTCTATCATCCGGAGCAAGTACTGCCGTCTCTCAGCGTAGCGGATGGCGGAGCCGAGAAGTCTGCCGGCAAGGTTAAGAGAGCCTTCGAAGAATTGACAAATCATCATCAAACTCAAGGACGAGAGAGAGGTTAAACCCCAATGGAGCAATCGGTATTCGAACACGTGGGCCAACAGATCGACGATACAACGCACAAGGCTACCCGGGCGGCATCTGCTGTTGCCGACGCGCTGGAAGACGGTGTCTCAGCAGCTAGGCGTGCGGCCAGAGATGGCGCCGACGCCGCTTCGGAGCTTCTTTACAACACAAAGAGGCGCTTGCAACGACACCCGCTTGAATCCGTCGCAATAACATTTGCGGCTGGCTTTGTGGCTGGAACGGCGATCGGCTGGATGATGAAGCGGGGAAAGTCGCAGGAACAAGGCGAATAACCTGGAGTAATCTCCAGTAGCTTGGATTGCGTTTGCGGTCATCCTGTCGGCGACGATTCCGGTAGGCTGCGTCGGGACCGGCTTGTATCCGCAACCTGGAGTGCAGAGCCTGGTCCGGTAAGGGGCCTAAGAAAATGGGGATACCTGATTCGAATCAAGCCGTCGAGAAGGCTCCCGCAAAGGTGAACCCCGACGCTCTCGGCCCTACAGCGACTCATCCCGCTCCGGATGAGTCTCAAATCCCAGCGAAGGCGAAGCAACATAACATTCGCGTCTCCCCTGCTGTCCTCGATGCGGCGGGGAAAGATGGGGATGACCTGCTTCGCACTTTGCACACGGCTTCCACGGGCCTTACACAAAGCGAGGCCGAATCGAGAGCGCGCGCAGTCGGACCGAATGAGGTTGCGCAAGAGCGGCAGCGCGGCTGGTTCATCAGTCTCCTGATCATCCTTCGAAACCCGCTGGTCATTCTGCTGGCGGTTCTATCGTCGATCTCCTTTGCCACCGGCGATCCGCGTGCTGGAAGCGTCATGGCAGGCATGATCGTGCTGAGCGTCACGCTCCGATTCCTGCAGGAGGCTCGTGCTAGCGCCGCGGCGGCGAAGCTCAAGGCGATGATCCACGTAACCGCTACAGTGGTCCGGGATGGCAAGCCGCGGGAGATCCCCCTTCGCGACCTCGTGCCCGGAGACATCATCAATCTATCCGCGGGAGACATGATCCCAGGCGATGTGCGGATTTTGTCCGCGAAGGATCTTTTCGTGAGCCAGGGCACGCTGACCGGAGAGTCGCTCCCTGTCGAGAAGTTTCATGATGTCGACCCACACGCAGCCGACTCGCCAGTCGAGCTCAAGAACACCTGCTTCATGGGCACCAGCGTTCAAAGCGGCACAGCGACCGCTGTCGTTGTCGTTACGGGAGTTAATACTTACCTCGGCACAATGGCGAGCTCCATCACGCAGGAGGGAACGCCGACGAGTTTCGACCAGGGCCTGAGCCGCTTCACATGGCTCATGATTCAGCTCATGGCGGTCATGGTGCCCCTGGTCTTCTTCATCAACGGGTTCACCAAGCACGATTGGAAGGGAGCCTTCTTCTTCGCGATGGCCGTGGCCGTTGGCCTGACCCCGGAGATGCTGCCCATGATTGTCTCCGTCTGCCTGGCCAAGGGTGCTCTTGCCATGAGCCGCAAGAAGGTTATCGTGAAGCGCCTCAACGCCATTCAGAACTTCGGCGGAATGGACGTGCTCTGCACCGATAAGACAGGCACGCTTACGGAAGATCGGGTCGTTCTGCAAAGGCACTGTAATGTCGCCGGCCGAGAAACGGATGAAGTGCTCCGGGATGGCTACCTCATCAGCCATTTTCAGACCGGCCTGAAGAACCTGCTTGATACAGCGATTCTGAATAGCTCCGATTTTCACGAGCAAGCCCTGATTGAGAAGTACAGGAAACTCGACGAGATCCCATTCGACTTCACCCGGCGCATGATGTCCGTACTTGTCGAGAATCCTGAGGGCAAGGCCATCCTTCTGACCAAGGGCGCTCCGGAAGAGATCTTCCATCAATGCTCTCAATTTGAGCTTGACGGGAAGTTGTCACCCATGGACCCCACACTGATGAAAGGGCTGAAGGACCAATACGCAAGTCTGAGCAACGATGGATTCCGAGTTTTGGCCGTTGCCATAAAGGAGTTGCCAGGGAAAACCATTTGCGCAAAGGAGGATGAACACGACCTCGTGCTCAAAGGATATGTCGCATTCCTCGACCCGCCCAAGCCCACCGCTGCAACCGCAATTGAAGCGCTGCACAAACATGGTGTTGCTGTAAAGATCCTCACCGGCGACAACGACCTGATTAGCCGCAAAGTGTGCCGCGATGTCGGACTCCTCGCCGACCCGATGCTGTTGGGCGATGACGTCGAGAAAATGTCCGACTCCGATTTGGCCGAGGCGGCAGAGAAGACAACACTCTTCGCCCGCCTCTCCCCCGCGCACAAGCAACGAATCGTTCGTGTCCTGCGCGGCAAAGGTCACGTTGTGGGATTCCTGGGCGACGGAATCAACGACTCGCCCGCACTGCGTGCCGCGGACATTGGCATCTCCGTGGATACTGCGGCCGACATCGCCAAGGAGTCGGCCGATCTGATTCTGTTGCAGAAGGACCTGATGGTGCTCGAAGGGGGCGTCATCGAGGGCCGAAAGGTCTTCGCCAACATCGTCAAGTACATCCGCATGGGCGCC
>JBEKFD010000296.1:0-6401 GCA_050013495.1 Occallatibacter sp.
ATACAACTGTAGTATCAAGCGAATGCCGGCGATCTGGGCAACTGGATGTCTGCCCGCGAAAGAATCATTGTCTCCCGTCTTTTGTGAGGAGAGTTCATTGAACGCGCGACGCGAAGAAGCCCCGCAGGAGCGTAGGGGGGACGACAGGACTCATGACGTTAACGCAAGAGCCCAATCCGGAAAGCCGCCTGCGGGTCTCGAACATCACCCGGGGCACAGCGCTGGCCACCCGCCTGGAAGTTGCCGACAGCGGCGCGAAGCGCAATAAGGGCCTCTTGGGGCGCAAGGGCCTGGCCGAGGGGGAGGGCCTGTGGATCACTCCCTGCGAATCCGTGCACACCTTTTTCATGCAGTTCCCCATTGACCTTGTCTACGTGGACCGCAACAACAAAGTCAGGAAGGTCTGCGATAGCGTGCGTCCGTGGCGGATCTCGGTCTGCCTCTCCGCACATTCCATACTCGAACTTCCTTCCGGCGCAATTCGCAGCAGCCGCACGCAGGCAGGGGATACGCTGGAGTTTTCTCCCGCCTCCGCGACGGCCGGCGGCAACAACGTTGTGGATGGGTAGTCCGCAACGGAAGAATGTTTAAGAACTCGTCCGATGTTCGCGGCTGCGGGAGAGATAGACCCACAGATAGAAAATGCTCATGGCCAGCAAGATGAGCGGAACGGGAAAAACCTGCATGGCTCTCGATGTCCAGCCGGGCATTCCCGCCGTAATCGGACACAGACCGTCGATGAGCCGCAGAAGGAGAGTCCACGAAACGTCTCCGGTGAATGCAAAGGCCACGATATTCGCGAGCAGCGCAAAGCGCCCCAGCTTACCACCCTCAGCCCAAAGCATGGCGCAAGCGGGAACTGTAAGCAGCAGCAACTTTGCGTCATAGAGATGGTGATAAACCGGCAGCAGGGAAAGCGGAGCGATTGCCGCAAGCGCCAGCCAGGTGCGCGCCGGCGTCGTGCGAGATCGCAGAGTGACGAATGCCCACACTATCAGGGGAAGGGCACATAGAAGCCAGGTGGCAGGATTGTAGATACGCGGATCGTCCCGGAAGACGCTGAAGACGGTTTGCAGGTTGATCATCATACCGGCGCCATTGGAACCCGTTGAAGCAGGGCCAGGATCGGTTATCCCTCCATGCACGGAAAACGCCAGGATATTGGCGTGCAATTCCTGCATCCAGTGCGGCGACGCGCGCAACACCAAAAGGATGCCGGGCAGGCCGAGGACAACCGCTGCGAAAAGGGTTTGCAGCGCGCGTTTGCGGTAAACGCCGCCCGCCAATAAGAAGCAGAGCCAGACCAATCCCGCGTCCTGCGGCTTGACCAGAAGACCAATCGCCATGCCCAGAACGCCGGCGAGAACAAACCGCTCGCGAAAAAAACACCAAACCGCAATCACGCAGAGGCTTATGACAATCCCGGACGGGTTGCCTAGAACGATAAGCACTTCGCTGTTGGCAAGCAGGAAGCCGATCAGAGCGCCCGATAGGATTGGTGCGTAGTCTGCCCCAAGGTTCCAGGCCAAAAACGAGGCGAACAGCAGGCTGCCCGCCGTGAGCATCATCCAAAGCACGCGCGCAATTCCCCACGGCAGCATTGCGAAAGGAACCGAGAAAGAGAACACAGTCGGCGGATAGATATGCCGGATCACAATCTGGCGGTCTGCCGCGGTCTCCGACGGATGTTCCCCTCCCTCCGCTCGATAGGTATCCAGCACATCGCTTTCCCGATAGGGGTCGCCATGTTGAAGCAGGCACCGCGCGGGGTAGTAGACCACTCTGAAATCCTGCATTGCGGCGGGCGTTGGACTCACTAGAAGAAAGCCAAGCAACACAAGCACCACGGCGCCCCCCAGCAGGAGCAGAATCAGACCATCGAGCCGCGCCTTCTTCATCTTGAGCCCCATTCTGCCTTCCATCCAAGAAGCAGGTCTAGGGCACAGCCGAAAATTCTCTGTGCCCCATCCATGCGCCTTCTTTCCGGCGCATGGGTGGGAATCCTCGCTCCTCCACCGGCAGCGCTCATGGGGAGACTTCGATCGCTGGTTCAACAGCGCGCATTGCGGGAACGCGCCATTCCTTGAACACTGCCCAAGCCGCAAGCGCGACCGTCAGCACAGCCATCGATCGCAGCACCACGGGGTAGGCAATCAGAAACGCGTATCCGAATCGGACAGCGAGCGACCAGCCCAGAACGATTCCCAGATAGACAAGCGCTCTCCTGTATTGCCGGTATCCCACGCTTGCCGCGAAGCATCCGAAGGCAAGCCCTGCCACCAGGTCGATGACGTAATGTTCGCCGGTCACCAGGGTTGCCAATCCCGTCGCCGCCAGGAACGCCAGCGAGACGGCGCGCCAAAGTTTGCCTGGCGCCAGAAACACAAATACCAGCGCCGTTCCGATATGCAACGACGGGAACGCATTGGGCATGCCGGCAAGCTTGATTGCGCCGGCATGCACCTGCGGCGGAAAGAGCCAGTGCGGGCCAAAGGCATAGATAGGACCGCACGCGGGCAGGATCGCATACAACAGCGGCCCAGCCACCATTTCGCCAACATATGCCAGCACCACTGACCCGCGTGGGTTCCGGGCTCGGGTTACAAGAAACCAGCAAATCATCATGGGCACCATGAACTGGTAAACCACAATGAGCGGAGTCCGCCAGAAGCCTTCGAGCGGACGCGCGACGGTAGCCGCGCGGATGCCCAGCGAATCGTCCATGGCGGCCAGGACGTAGTCGAATTTCCAGGGAAGCAGCCCGCCTTCTTTTCCCATGAAGGTTGTAAGCAGGAAGCCGAAGAAAAGGTTGAGCGTGAGGGCGAAAACGAGCATCGGCCGGGTCTTGTCCTTTTCGTCCATGAGCATCCAAACCACGGACAAAAAGAGGGCCAGCGTCGCAATGATTGGGGGGCTTGTGAGGATCGCCAGCAGGTGCATTTCCCCGTCCAGCCGGTCGTGTGCCGGTCAATTTTCTGCGAAGGTGATCCCAGTGTAATGCGGCGAAGAATCGTTTTGCAGCGCTCGCTGCGAACGCTTGAAAAAGTAGTAAACACCGCGCGCGAAAGCTATTTCGATGAGCAGGCTCTGTTTAGCCGCCCACCGGTTCCAGCGACCCGCGAAGGCACGAAAACTACTCGCAGGCCAATCCCCACGCCAACTAGCTAACCTGCCTTCTCCGCGAAGCCGAGGCTAACTTGCTGAATTCATTTCAAAATCCCACACTGTTTCCGGAAATGCGCTAAGCCGATGAAATTTCAACCGCCTGCGGCTCCCGCGCAAAGGCCACGGCAAGCAGATACCAGGCAAGCCATGCGGGCGCAGTCCATAAATACAGGGGCGAGGTGATCTTGATTCCGCTCACCAACTGGATTTCGACAGTGAGGCTGGCAATAGCCAGGATCACCAGCAGCGCGCGGGAGCGGGTGAGATACGCGCCTTGCAGCAGCGCCGGAATGGCGAGGCCGCCGTCGTAAATCCAGGAGTAGGGCGCTGCGACCAGCGAAACCAGCACCACCAGGTTGCCATGCCGGTTCCAGTACCATGCGTTGCGCCGGGGCCAGAAGTAGCCGAGAGCCCAAACGCAGCCCAGGGCAGGGGGCACGTATTGCAGCCACAAGGCGTGCGGGCTGAGCCAGAGCCGCACCACCACAATGATGCACGGAATGTACTCGCTGTCGAGTCCCGCCCCGTGCATCATGTGCGCGTAGTCGGTCCAGGCCGCCGGGTAGAGCCACCAGGTAAGCGCGCAACTGGCAGCCATGGCGACGACCGCGCCGGAAAAGAGCTTGTAGCTGCGCGAGATCGCGATCCACACCAGCAGCACCACGCCGAAAGGCACAAAGAGGTGAGGCTTGAGCATGCAAAGCCACAGCGAAACGCCGGCCAGGAAGGGGCGGGTGCGATGCAGCGTTAGAAACAGAACGTAGCCAAGCAGCGCCAGCAGCGAAGTTTGCCCCATCATCATGCAGATCAACGCAGGCCCGAAGGAGAGCGCAAGCCAGTGCAGCCGATTGCCCGGTCGTCCCTGCATTCGCCACAGCAGATGCACAGAGAGCACCAGGCACCCCAGCATCAGCAGCGACCACAGCAGCGCTCCGATGCGCACGCCGATGAATCCGAGCGGCGCCGCCAGAGGCAATCCCCAGGGCGGGTTGCGCATGAACAGGGCCGCGTGCCCCACGTCCAGGCCCGCCGATCGCTCCAGTTGCGACATCGCTTCGAGATCGTAGGGATTGGCGTGGTGAACGAGCTGCTGCCCGGTGGCCCAGAAGACCACGAAATCGCGCGACCCGGCAATTGAACCTGAGAGTGGCACCACGCAAAGGAATAAGGCAGTAAACGCGAATGCCAGCCCGCACACAATCGCGATGGAAAGCTCCACAATATCGCGACTTGTTTTGGCCTCGGACGTGTTGGTGATGCTAGCCATGGACGCTGACGCTTCCTCCAAGAAAATCGATTTTCTAGACTGTTTTCAGCTTCTTCCTGCCCCTACACGGAGGTAATGGCCCCTTCTGGTTCGGCTCGAACCAGACGGTTCTGTTTTGCCAAGTTACCTTCAGGTAATGTATACGACGCCGGTCCTTTCGAATTGTGCGTGTATACAGCCGTTTACACCGCCGTCATTCTCCGCTGGCGAGACGAATCACGCAAGTCATTGATTTATATAGAAAAGCGCTTCCCCCGCTGATTGGCACGTCAGGTGCTATATGTTGGGTGCCCCGGCTGAGAGGCTGGGAAACACAAACCCACGGAGAGAAAACACAATGAACACCATGCTTCTCAAGCTGTACGTGAAGTTCCAGGATCTGGCCAGCCGCGAAGAGGGTCAGGATCTGGTTGAATATGCCTTGGTCGTTGCCCTGATCGCTTTTGGCGCAACCGCCGGCATGAGCCAGCTTGCCAAGGGCCTGAACACGGCCTTCAGCAACATCAGCAGCACTCTCGGCACCTACACCACGTAGTCTTTTGTCCCAGCGGGGACAGCTTAGCACACCGCAGCAGTTTCGCTCCTTGGCGGGAGAGCACGCAAAACGCTCTCCCCTGCAAAGGGATCCACACCTAACTCGCAACCAAAGGATACGGAGAAAACTATGAACACCATGCTTCTCAAGCTGTATGTGAAGTTCCAGGATCTGGCAAGCCGCGAGGAAGGTCAGGATCTGGTCGAATACGCTCTGGTTACGCTCTGGTTGTTGCACTGATCGCCTTCGGCGCGACCGCCGGCATGAGCCAGCTCGCCAAGGGCCTGAACACTGCGTTCAGCAACATCAGCTCCACCCTGGGCACCTACACCACGTAGTCTCTTGCCCTGCGAGGGGCAAAACTACCAACCACGGCAGTTTCGTTCCTTTGAGGGAGAGATACACGCACCCTACCCGGTGAACCTGTGTACTCTCCCCTGCAAAGGACTTCCCAGACGCCAACCCCTAGCGCAGGACCCCAAGAGAGAACGCCATGAACTCCCTATTTCTGAAGCTGAATTCGAAGTTCCAGGATCTGCTGAGCCGCGAGGAGGGACAGGACCTGGTCGAATATGCCCTGCTTTGCGCCCTGCTCGCCTTCGGAATCGTGTCGGGCATGAGCAACGTAGCCAAAGGCATCGACACCGCTTTCAGCAACATCAGCAGCACCCTGGGTACATACACCACCTAACCCCCCAGGCTGAGTTTTCAGGGGCCTGCAAGACAAAGTTTAGAATCTTCGTGGGAGAGATACGGCGGGCTAACCAATTCCCGGTCCGGTCTCTCCCGCAAGTTTTTGACCCCCGCTCCGTTGGTGGGGGATAATCCTCGCAATCGGCAAATCGAGCGCTGACCGGATCTGGGCAACCAGGCCGGTCTATCTGTAAATTCCGCTACGACCTCCGAAATTCCGCGTCCCAGATCGATTATGCTGCTCTCCTCAGCTCCGGAAAATGAAGTTTCGTTGATGCTGATTGAAGGCGGCCTAACCGTCATCGCGTTTGCGCTGCCCTTTGCGCTGCCGAAACTGGGAAATAGCCTTTCCGCCCGTATTGAGCACGTATTCGCACGCCTCGCGCGCCGCAAACGATATGCAGTCGCCGCTGTGGGCCTGGCAGCATTGCTGCTGCGCCTGGCGATACTTCCTTTCTGCCCCGTTCCGCTGCCGTTTGTTCCCAACGACTTCAGCTTTCTGCTTGCCGCGGAAACATTTCTGCGCGGCAGGCTCGCCAATCCCACCCCCGCCATGTGGATTCACTTCGAAAGCATCCACATCACCATGCAGCCCACCTATGCTTCGATGTACTTTCCTTCCGTGGGCCTGGTGCTTGCCGCCGGCAAGCTGCTGTTCGGGAACCCGTGGTTTGGCGTGTTGTGTGTGAGCGCGCTGATGTGCGCCGCCATCTGCTGGATGCTGCAAGGCTGGCTGCCGCC
>JBEKFD010000297.1:0-6533 GCA_050013495.1 Occallatibacter sp.
GCGAGGTACACGTTTCGAACCTGTGGTGAATCCCAAATGAGAAATACCGTTGTGCTTTGCGAGAGCACTTTCATCTTCTGTCCCAGACTCCGCGGATAGGACGCCCATGCGATTCCCTACTTCATGGACTTCACAAATCTGAGGTGAAGAAGCACGTGGTATTTTATGTTGAGCAGCCGCGGGGTATCCTCATCGTGCGGGTGCTGCATGATTCCGTGCTGCCGCTGCCCAGGTACTTCATAGCGCTTTGAGCGCCGGTTCAATTCGATTGGCGATGTCCGTCATTACGAGGAGAACTTGCATGCACCAGCTTGCATTTGTTTGACATCCACTTCGCTTAGGCCTTCGGACTTGTATGATTTCCGAATGGCGCCTCTCGCATCGCATCAGCCCGTGGGCCGTTAGCTCAGTTGGTTAGAGCGCCTGGCTTACCAGCAGGAAGTCCGGGGTTCGATTCCCTGACCAAATATCGAATCCACTTCCTTCACTCCTCGCGGAGGAGGATCATCGGGTCCACCGACAGAGCTTTCTGCGCAGGGATCCAGGCAGCCGCCAGACCCAACGCCAGCATCGTCAACACCACTCCGCCAAGCACCAGCGGATCGTTCGGCGATGCCTGGTACACGATATACGACAGGACCTTGGTGGCCAGAATGCCGAGGAGCACCCCTGCTGCCGATCCCACCGAAAGCAGCATGAACGCCCGCCCCAGCGCCGCCCGCAACACTTGCCTGCGCCGCGCTCCGAGCGCCATGCGAATTCCCAATTCGCGCAGCCGTTTGCTCACCGTATACGAGGCCATGCCGAAGATCCCGGTTACCGCCAGCATTGCGCCCAGCAAACCCAGAACTCCCAGTGCCACGCTGGCCACCCTGGCGGCAAACAACGCAGAACTCATCTCCTGATTCCACGTTCTTATCTGGAAAGGCAATCCGGCATCCAGCCCATGCAGCGTCCGCTGCAGCGATCTTGAAATCTCTTCCGGTTCGCGCGTCGACCGAAGCAGCAACCATGTTCCGCTGGAGGGATTCTGTTGAAAGGGAAAGAACATCGCCGGCTGCTGATCCTCGGTCAGGGTGCGGTACTTTCCGTCTTCCACAACGCCGACCACTTCCGCTCGCATTCCGCCCCAGAACTTGAAATGGCCGCCGATCGCTTTGTTCATTGAGCCGAAGACCTTCACCGCAAACTCGCGATTCACGAGAGCCACTTTCTGCGCCTTGCTGTCGTCGCTCTTTGACAGGTTTCTCCCCGCAAGCAGCTCAGTTCCGGCGGCATCAAGGTAGCCGGGCGAGATGTTGAAGACCATGGCGTCCGCAGCCTGATTGGTCGGCCGGAAATCGGTGGTGCTGTCGGTGAAGACAGATGAGTCGCCACCACCGAGGCTCAAGGGCGTGCGGCTGGTATAGCCGACAGCGGTGCGGCATTTGCTCGTCGGTGTAACCCGCCATGTGCAGGTCGGACTCTGCCAGCAACACGTTTAGCGGTTGAAATCCAAAATTGCTGTGCATGGATCGCGCCAGCCCGCGCACCGCCACCAGCGAAGACGTAACCAGCACAGCGCAAATCGCAATTTGCACGGCCAGCAGAACATCGCGTAACGTCAACCGCCGCATGCCGCCAACACTTGCCGCGCCGGTGCGAATCACCTGCCAGGGATCAGCCCGCATGACCTGCCGGACCGGGATTATGCCGAACAGCAGGCCGCTGGCGAGCGCCAGAAACAGCGCCACAAGGTAGGTGCCGGCATCCGGATTTACCGGCACATTGATGGGAACATCCGGAATAGGCTGCCAGGCGCTCAGCAGGCGCAGTAAACCGACACCGCCGGCGAGCCCCAGAGCTCCCCCTGCGAACGATAACAGCACCGCTTCCGTCAGCATCTGGCGCAAGATCAGCGCCCTTCGGGAGCCGAGCGCCAAACGCAGCGCTGTCTCCTTGGCTCGATCCGCGGCCCGCGCCGCAAACAGGCTGCCCAGGTTAGCGCAAGCCGCAAGCAGAATCAACCCCGCCAGCAGCATCAGGCCACCCATGAACGCGCGCGCCGGTCCTCCCAGCATGTCACCCACGAGCCCCGGGCGAGCGAGCGTGAATTTCACGCCGTCGTCGTCGGTGGGATAGGTCTTTGCGAGCCAGGCGCCAATTGCATTCAGGTCTTCCGCCGCCTGAATCGGCGTCACTCCTGGCTTCAGGTGCCCAATCACGAACGCTGAATGATCGCCGCGATACTGCAGGGAGTCGCGGCCTTCCACGGTGGGATCCTCGACCATGGGAATCCACATGGCCGGCGCGAAAAACAGCTCTGTACCTCGAAACTCCGGCGGGGCCACGCCAATGATCGTGAACTGATGCTTGTTGACCGCGACAGTTCGTCCCACCACGCCCGCATCGTCATGGAAATGGCCATGCCAGTACGCATAGCTCAGCACCACATACGGAGCGCTGTTCTTCCCGTGCTCATCGACGGCGTGAAAAAGCCGCCCCAGGAAGGGCTGAATCCCCAGCGCATCGAAGTAGTTTCCACTCGCCATGTAGGGCCACGCGGTCGACGGATTTCCGCCGGTATCCACGCCCACCGGGCCAATGATGTTGAACGAGACAAGGCTCTCAAACGTGCGATTCCGGTCGCGCAGGTCGATATAGTCCAAGTACGACTGCGAGGGAAACTGCATTCGCTGTACCATGAAGAGGCTTTGCGCATGGGGCACATTCACCGGCCGCAGCACCAGCGCGTTCAGCACGCTGAACACCACCGCGTTTGCCCCGATGCCCAACGCCAGGGTCAGAATCGCCGTTAGCGCAAACCCTGGCGACTTGCGCAATTGCCTGAATGCGAGTCTCAAATCTCTTTTCATTTTGGCCTCCCTCGCAAGCAACTACGACCGCGCCCGGCAAATGGTTCCCTTTGAATTGCCCCGTTTTTCCCGCTCTGCTTCATCCTTTCACCAGGGCTCGCAGGCAACCCCGAATGCAGTTCTTGACAAGCGTCTTCGCAACCGGCTAACGTGCCATTCTCACCTTCCCGCGTTGATTTATCCTTCCCAGACAGGAGTCTGCCCGATGCGTCACACTTTAACCGTGCTCATTGCTATCTGCTTCTGCGGTGTCTGCGCGCACGCCCAAACGGCGGACGAACTGATTGCGAAGAACATCCAGGCCAGGGGCGGGATGGAGAAGATAAAGGCCATCAAGAGTCTCCGCATGACCGACAAATACGACGTGGGCGGCGGTCTTACTCTTTCCATGGGCCAGGAGAACCAGCGGCCGAACCTGGTCCGCGAGACGGTATTGCTGCAGGGCATGACGGCAATTCAGGCGTATGACGGCACAACCGGCTGGCAGATCCAGCCCTTTGGCGGGAAGAAAGATCCGGAGTTGATGGGCGAGGACGACCTGCGCGACCTTCAACTGGATGCCGACCTGGAAGGACCCTTGGTGGATTACAAGGCGAAGGGTAGCGCGGCGGAGTTTCTGGGCCACGATGTAGTGGACGGGGACGATGCGCTGCGTCTCAAAGTCACATTGAAAAACGGGGACATCATCTATGACTACCTCGATCCAGATACGTTCATCGAGATTCGCAGAGAGATTCAGCAATTCATTCGCGGCTCGGTGCGTAACCGCGTGGTGGGGCTGGGTTGCTACAAGCCCGTCGCAGGCGTGATGTTCCCATTCTCGATCTCGCAAGGATCCAAGGATCATCCGGACGATCAAACCATCACCGTGCAAAAAATGGAAGCGAATGTGGCCATCGATGGCGCCGATTTTGCCGTCCCTGCTTCGTTGAAAACCGGAGCGGCCGCTGACAAGAAATAGGCTTGGCGTTCGAAGCAGACTTGCGGTTCTAAGTGGCGGAATCATGCCCTACCGTTCAATAGAGGATCAGCAATCATGAATTCAACTTTTCGGAACTCGCGAATTCTGCCCTCGTTGGGCATTCTGTTTGCGGTGGCTGCGCTGGTGTGCGGGGCCAGTCACTTGGAAGCACAAGCGTCCTACCGCTTCGATTCGGCCACGGTCTCAGGATTGCCGGCGCGCAACATCGGCTCAGCCACCATGAGCGGGCGAATTGCTGCCGTGGATGCCGTTGAAGAAGATGGACGCATCACCGTGTTTGCGGGTGCGGCGAGCGGCGGGGTTTGGAAGTCGGTAAACGGTGGCACGACATTTTTGCCCGTCTTCGATCGCCAGGACGTGCAGTCGATCGGGGCTGTGGCGATCGATCCCTCGAATTCAAAGACCGTATGGGTAGGAACCGGCGAGTCCTGGGTTCGCAACAGCGTATCGATCGGTGACGGCGTCTACAAGTCGACCGATGGTGGAGAGAACTGGACCAACGTTGGCCTGAAAGACAGCGAACACATCGCCAAGATCCTGGTGAATCCGGCCGACGGCAACGACGTACTTGCCTGTGCTACCGGCCATTTGTGGGATGACAACGACGAGCGCGGAGTCTTCCGGACCACCGATGGGGGAAAGACCTGGAATAAAGTTCTGGCGGGCGCGAACGGCTCGACGGGCTGCGCCATGATTGCGCGGAGCAAGATGGATGCAAAGACCATCTATTCAGCCATGTGGGATTTCCGGCGGGCGGGCTGGACTTTTCGCTCCGGAGGTCCGGGCAGCGGGCTTTTCAAGTCAACCGACTTCGGCGCGCATTGGAGCGAAATCACCGACAGCAACGCCAAGGGACTTCCTGCCAAGCCCTGGGGCCGCGTGGCGGTGCAGGTTGCGCCGTCGAAGCCGCTTGTGGTCTACGCCAATATCGAAGCGGAAAAGGGACGAGGACTCTATCGATCGGACGACGGCGGGGCAACGTGGACTGCACTCGATGCGAGCAATTATGTGGTGTGGCGTCCGTTCTATTTCGGCAATCTGATCGTCGATCCGGCGAACGAAAACAAGATCTTCAAGCCCGATCTGATTCTGTTGCTGAGCAACGATGGAGGGAAGAGCTTCAACGTGGTTTCGGGCTCTGCGCACGGCGATTTCCACGATGTGTGGATCGACGCAAAGAACCCCAACATTGTGATCGCCGGCGACGACGGTGGCTTGTGGCGCAGCGAAGACGGAGGCAACCGCTGGAAGCACCAGTTGAACCTGCCGGTTTCGCAGTTTTATCACGTAAGCACCGACAATGCCGATCCCTATCATGTCTACGGCGGCTTGCAGGATAACAGCGCATGGGTGGGTGCTTCGTCCTTTCCCGGCGGCGTCGCCAACTCGAACTGGGAAAACATGCTGAACAGCGACGGATTCTGGATGTTCGAGGACCCGGCTGATCCGGCCTACATTTACGCGGAATCGCAGGGTGGCGAGCTGGCGAGGGTGAATCGGTATACGCATGAGACTCGCGATATCCATCCGTGGCCGAACTACGGGGAAAAGAAGCTGCGCTTCAACTGGAACGCGCCGGTTCACATGAGTCCCAATGAAAAGGGGACCATTTATATCGGTGCGCAGTACTTGTTCCGTTCGCGCGATCACGGCCAGTCATGGGAGCGCATCTCTCCCGATCTGTCGACCAACGATCCTGAGAAGCAGAAGCAGGAAGAGTCCGGCGGCGTGACCGTCGATAACTCATCGGCGGAAATGCACACTACAATTTATTCGATTTCAGAATCGCCAAAGAACGGCCGCATCATTTGGGTTGGCACCGACGATGGCAACGTGCAGGTGACTCGCGACGGAGCGAAGACCTGGACAAACGTGGTGGGGAACATCAAGGGCCTGGGAGCGAATTCCTGGGTCTCAACCATCGAGGCCAGCCGCTTCGACGAAGCCACTGCCTATGTGACGTTCGACCGGCATACGTTTGGCGATGTCAAGCCTTACCTCTACAAGACTTCGGATTATGGACAGACGTGGACAGCGCTTCCGGTTGCGGAGAGCGGCGTGCGCGGATTTGCCCACGTAATCAAGGAAGACACGGTCAGCCGCAATCTGCTTTTCCTGGGCACGGAGTTTGGGCTCTGGATCTCGATCGATGGCGGGAAGCGCTGGGCGCAATACAAAGGGAGCAACTTCCCCGATGTGCCGGTGGACGACATCGCTCTGCAGGCGCGTGAATCCGACCTGGTGCTGGCAACGCACGGCCGCGGCATCTGGATTGTCGACGATATCTCGCCGCTGCGCGCGCTTACGCCGGAAGTTATGACGAATGAGGCGACACTGATTCCAGGACGCCCGTCCATCCAATACTTTGACGTGTATGGCGGCTGGTCGGAAGGCGATGAAACCTTCAATGGAAGGAATCGCCCATCTGAAGCGCAGATCACCTACTACCAGAAGGGGCGCCACATCTTCGGCGACTTGAAGATCGAAATCTTCGACCAGGATGGCAAGTTGGTTGACACCGTGGCGGGGAGCAAGCATCGCGGACTGAACCGGGCCGGATGGGGAATGCGTGTGCGGCCCCCTGCAGTTGCTCCGGCGGCCTCGGCGTTGTTTGAAGCGGCGTTCGGACCGCGCGTTTTGCCCGGAACCTACACCGTGAAACTTACCAAGGGAGATAAGACATATTCCGAGCAGTT
>JBEKFD010000298.1:0-5163 GCA_050013495.1 Occallatibacter sp.
CAGGGTTTGAAGGCGCAGGTCCGGCCGCCGCCTTGGCCGCCGCAGCAGCCGCTGCCGCCTTGGACTTGGCCTCTGCCTTGGCTTTTTCTTCCGCCAGCCGTGCATCCACCTCCGCCGCTTCTGTGGGATGAATCTTGTGGAAGTGCTCGTTTGACTTGGCCAGCGCCTTCTTGTCGTGCAGCAGCCCCCCAAAGCGGTCCGTCGTGCTCAGCTCGAATTCGGTGTCCATCTTGATGGCTTCAAATGGGCAAACCTCCACGCAGATCTGGCAGCTCATGCACACCGAGATATCGATATCGAAACGCGCGGGATATATCTGCGGCTTGCCCAGCGCATCGGGCTTTTTGTCGGTGCTCTTGACGATGTAAATGCACTTCGGCGGGCATTCCTTCTCGCATATCTGGCAAGCCACGCAACGCATACCAGCTTCCCAATCCGTTCCGTCGTACACAAGGAAAGGAAAATCGCGCGTGGCCTCGATGGGCTCAATGCGCTCCTCCGGGTACTGAACCGTCGTCAGCCTCTCCGCGGAGACATAGCTCCCCGCAAAGTTTCTTGCTGTTTCTCCCAGTCCCTTCAGTATCCCTTCGCCTAACACTCGACCCTCCGAAAAACAGCTTTCAGCTTTTAGCTGTCAGCTTCCTGCTCTAACGCACTCGATTGCGCGTTCTGATTCAACCGTCTCCCTTGTAACTCCCACGATCAAGCTGAGAGCTGAAAGCTAACGGCTAAAAGCTGCACTACCGATCCACTTCCCCCAGCACAATATCCACACTTCCAAAAATCAGCACCACATCGGCAACGTTGCTGCCCAGGCACATGTCCTCAAGCACCGTCAGGTTAATCAGGCTGGGCGGCCTCACCCGGTAGCGATACGGGTTCGGCCCGCCATCGCTGATGAGATAGAAGCCAAGTTCGCCCTTGGGCGCTTCAATGCGTCCGTACGCCTCGCCCGGCTTGGGTCGGAAGCCGCGTAACTTCGCCTTGGGGTCCATGACAGGCCCGCCGGGAATCTCCTTCAGCGCCTGGTCGATGATCCCGAACGACTCGCGCATCTCCAGCAGGCGAATCATGAAGCGGTCATACACATCCCAATGCTCGCCCAGCGGTACGCGAAACTTGAAGCGGTCGTATATGCCGTACTTATCCACCTTGCGTATGTCGTAGTTGATGCCCGACGCGCGCAGCATGGGCCCCGTCACACCCGCATTTACCGCCAGCTCAGGCCGCAGAATGCCCACGCCTTGCGTCCGAGCCATCAGAATCTCGTTGCCGCACAGCAGGTTTTCGAACTCGTCCGCAAACTTCGGCAACCCGTCGAGGACTTTGCGCACCGCCGCCAGCCATGCCGGCGTAGCGTCCACGCGGCAACCGCCAAAGCGCATGTAGTTCACCATCATGCGCGCGCCAGTGATGGATTCGAACAGGTCGAGAATTTTTTCCCGCTCTTTGAATGCATACATCAGCGGCGTGCCGCTGGCACCCATCTCCTGGATCAGAAACCCGATTGCGGATGCGTGGTTGACCACCCGCGTCAGTTCGCCCAGAATCACGCGCAGATACTGCGCACGCTCGGGAACTTCCTGGCCAGTCAACTTCTCCACGGCTAATGCATAGGCCCAGTTATTCGTCAGCGGACACATATAGTCCAGCCGGTCAGTGAACGGCATGGACCCCAGGTAGCTCAATCCTTCGGCAATCTTTTCGTGATTGCGGTGCAGATAGCCGAAGACCGGCTTCAGCCGGATCACCCGCTCCCCATCGAGCGCCACGTCCATGCGGAAGACGCCGTGCGTGGAGGGATGGTGCGGCCCCATGGCCACTTCCAGCAACTCCCCTTCGCCGTCCGGCTCAATCACCGGCGGCCGGTTCCATCCATCCTGCTTCTCCGTTTTGTTCTCTGCAACCGCCATCCAGGCCCTATTCCCTAGTCCCTATTGCCTGTTCTCTGCTTCTGTGTTCCTGCGCTCGCTTGAGCACCTCATCGTGCGCCGTCGGCTCATACTCAAAGTCGTCCGGCTCAACATAGTCGCGCCGCATGGGGTGGTCCTTGAATTCATCCCACATAAGCAGCCTGCGCAAGTCGGGATGGCCCGTAAACACAATCCCGAATAGATCGAAGATCTCGCGCTCCTGAAACTCCGCCGAACGCCACACCGGCGTCAGAGAAGGCAATTCCACCTGGTCTGTCCGGTTCACCGTCTTCATGCGGATCACCACCGGCCCGTGCCTTTTGGCAATCGAAAACAGATGATAGACAGCCTCCAGGCAACCAGGCACAACCCGCTTCTGCGTTTCCTCGACAGTCTCTTCCAGTTGCTGCTCCACACCGTCGACGGTCTTCGTCCCCGTGCGCGTGACCTTCACTTTTTCTGAGATTTCCCTATCCGGCCAATCCACTCCAGTCGCATTGGAAAGAAAATCCAGGCTCAACTCCGCATCGTCGCGCAGAAACGTCGCCACCTCGAAGGCGTGGCCGGGGTCAAGCCGCAGCGAGTGCTGGCCGCTGACGCTCGGGTTAGGCACAATCTCTACAACCGCGCCCGAAACCGCCGCCTCAATCGCCGCCTTGATTTCTTCTACCGTCTTCAATCTCAGCTGCCTCAGTCCCTAGTCCCTAGTCCCTGTCTGTATCTCCACCGGCCAAACCCCCGGATTCGATGTCGGCTCCAGATCGTGCTCGCCCTGCACCGGCACCGGAAACTCGCTCTGCGCCGCCGCATCCAGATGCCGCGGACGGCCCTCGCCGGTCAGCGGCTGCCCATCGATCTTCTTCTGCAGCGTCATGAACGCATGAAGCAGCGCTTCCGGCCGCGGCGGGCATCCCGGTATGTGCACGTCCACCGGAATGTACCGGTCAATCCCCTTCAGCACGTTGTATCCCTGCTTGAACGGGCCGCCTGAGATTGCGCACGCCCCCATGGCGATCACGTACTTCGGCTCAGCCATCTGGTTATAGAGCCGCACCACCTGCGGCGCCATCTTCTTGGTCACGGTCCCGGAGATGATCATCAAATCCGCCTGTCGCGGCGAGGGCCGGAACACCTCCGCCCCAAACCGCGCCAGGTCGTAGCGCGCCATGGTCGTCGCAATCATCTCGATGGCGCAACAAGCCAGCCCGAACTGCATCGGCCAAATCGAACTTCTTCGTCCCCAGTTGTAGAGCTCTTCGATGGTGGTTACGAAGACCCCCTGCTTGCCCAGTTCGATCTTCAGTTCAGCGTCCATCGTCGCTTCGCTCCAAAGTGCAGTTCACAGTTCTTAGTTCACAGTTCGCGGCATTCAGCTCGTCATTAGCAGTTCGAAGTTGGTCCGGCAGGCAACAACTAAGAACTGTGAACTACGAACTATGAACTGTTTTACGCCCACGTCAACACGCCCTTTGCCCAGGCCCACGCCAGGCCTTCAATCAACATCAGCACAAACACCAGCATGGATACACACGCCGCCACCCCCAGCCCCGTGAACGCCACCGCAAACGGCAGCAGAAAAACCGCTTCCACGTCGAAGATAAGAAAAATGATGGCGTAAAGATAATAAGCAGACCGGAACTGCACCCAGGCGTCACCCCTGGACTCCAGACCGCACTCGTAGATCGCATTCTTCACGGCGTTCGGCTTGGCCGGAGAAAACACCTTGGCCCAAAGCCACGCCAGCGCCAGCGGCGTCAATCCAAAGCCCAACGCCACGACGAACAGGACTGCCAGAGAAAAATAAGGGTTTGAGGCCATCAGCGGAAACGAGTCTCTCAAAACAACCGTACCAGTTTGATCCCCCATTTGGCTAAGAAGATGTGCTCCCGCGCACACAGATCAGCCCCGCTTTCTCTCCACTCATACCACTCTGTGAACCACCCGGTGCAAATCGGAACTCCGATGTCGTCCACGTCACACCCGCACGCCTCAACCTTTCGATGGAAGACAGCCCATCCCTCGCCCCTCTAACGTTCTCCTATTCCCCGCGGGCCTCAAACCTGAGCTCCGTTGTGGAAATGTCGGCCTTTCCCTGGGAGATCACTGGACGATGTTCAAAATCGGGTTCAAGCCCCTGCTGCGGCTCGCGCGCGCCTCCGTGCTCGCAGTTCTTCTATGTCTCCTCGCAGCAGCATGGTCCGCGCCTCGGCTGGCTCACGCCACCACCGGACCAAACACCGACCCCGCCGAAGACTCCGGAACCCCCAAAGCAGCCGCCACAACCCCGCCGGCCACAACCACCACGCCCACCTACGGCGCTCCCGCCGGCATCACCGGCCCCACCACCGCCTTCCACGACTCCGTCGCCTCCCACTACAACTACGCCTTCGGTAAGGACACGCCTTTTCTACCCTCCTTCGCCACCTCCTCCAACGGCCAGTTCATGAGCCCCAAGGTCTTCCCCACGGCCCAATATTGCGGCCACTGCCACCAGGAGGCCTACCACCAATGGCGCGAGTCGGTGCACTCCAACAGCTTCCGCGCCCCGTGGTACCTCAAGAACGTGAATGCCCTCATCGACGAGAAGGGCGTGCAGTATTCCCGCCACTGCGAGGGCTGCCACAACCCGGTCGCCCTGCTCTCCGGCGATCTCTCGCAGGGAATGCCCAAAAAGCGCCCCTTTGAGCAGGAGGGCCTCACCTGCTCCACCTGCCACTCCATCGTCTCCACTGACCCAACCGGCACCGGCAGCTACGTCATGGGCGTCCCCGCCGTGATGGTGGACGAAGCCGGCGCGCCCATCACCGGCCCAGTCTCCGACGCCGAAATTCTCGCCCACCTCGACCGCCACTCGAAGGCAGTGATGCGGCCCCTCTACAAGACCTCCGAGTTCTGCGCCGCCTGCCACAAGGCCGCCATCCCCCGCACCCTCGACGACTACAAATGGCTCCGGGCGATCTCGCTCTACGACGAGTGGCAGGCCGCCAGCTTCACCAAGCAATCTCCCCTGCCTTTCTATCGCAAGGATTCCGTCTCCACCTGCCAGACCTGCCACATGGTCCGCGCCGCTCTTCCCACGGGCGCAATCGACCCAGGCGCCAAGCCCGACCCGGCGACCAAAGAGGTCAAGCTCGTATCCCATCGCTGGCCCGCCGGCAACACCCTGATCCCGCAATTCTACAAATTCGATGAGCAGGCCAAGGCTGTCGCCGACTTCCTCAAGAATGCCTCCGACGGAAAGGGCGTCTTC
>JBEKFD010000299.1:0-5146 GCA_050013495.1 Occallatibacter sp.
TGCTGCCCGCGCCGGCCGATGTTGAGCCGCTGCCGCTGACTGCGCGCGAGAGGCGCCTGCCGCAAGAGGAAGACGAACTCTTTCCTCATTTCGGCGCAGCCATGCCGATGTTAAAGGAGATGCTGATGGCATCGGGGAATGCACAGGCGAGCGCCCAATGACTGCCATTGAAATGGCTGCGATTCTATTATTCTTCGTTCACAGAGTTTTATGGCTTCAGCGCGAGCTGGATTTGAGGCGCGCGCGCTCGCGCTGCAACTCGCGATAGAGATCGCTCTTCGATTGGCCCAGTTCGCGGGCGAGGCGCTTGAGGGCGTCTTTCTCGTCCATGCCGGTCTCGGTTTGCATGCGCGCCAAGCGGACTGCGATTTTTTCCGTGTGTGAACTTGCGGGGGTTGCGCCGGAGTTGTTGCGCGATTGCGGGAGAGCTTCAACGAGCAGCGTGATTTCGCCGCGGATGCGATCGCGGGTGGCCAATTCGCGGCGAGCTTCGGCCACAGTGGAGCGGAGAAACTCCTCGTGAATCTTGGTGAGTTCGCGGGCTACGGTGACACGCAGGTCTGGACCCCAGACGGCTTCGAGATCAGCCAGCGTTTGCAGGATGCGGTGCGGGGCTTCGTAAAAAACCAGGGTGCGCGGGGATTCGGATTTCTGAGTTTCTTCGGCCAGGGATTCGAGCCGGCTGCGGCGCGCGCCGGCCTTCTCGGGGAGAAAGCCGATGAAGTGGAATTCGGCTGTGGGCAGGCCGCTTGCGACTAGCGCGCTGAGTGCGGCGTTGGCGCCGGGGATGGGAATGACGGGAACGCCGGCGGCGATTGCCTCGGCGGCCAGCCAGGAGCCGGGATCGCTGATGCCGGGCATGCCGGCGTCGGAAACTAGGGCGATACGCGCGCCGGCTTTGAGGGCTTGAATCAGTTCAGTGGCACGATGGCGCTCGTTGTGCTGGTGGCAGCTTACCGTGGGCGTCTGAATCGCAAAGTGGTTGAGCAGCTTTTGCGTCTGGCGGGTATCTTCGCAGGCGATGCGGTCAACGCGCTTGAGAATGTCAAGGGCGCGGAGGGTGATGTCGCCGAGATTGCCGATGGGCGTGGCAACGAGGTAGAGGCCGGGAGCGAGCGGAGTATCGTGGGAGTCCATCGAATCAATCTAGCTTGAGCGGTGTGAAACCCCAGGTCTCGTCCGCCGTGGCGGACGAGACCTGGGGCACCCATTCTGTTGCGGCAATCAGCTTGCCGATTCCTCGCGCTCGATGCGGCGCTGCTCGGCTAGCAGGGACATGGAACTCATGAGGTTTTGCACGCTGACAATGCCGACGACGCGGCCGCTTTCGGCGACGGGAATGAGCGCCAGGCCGTGGCCGGCGGTGAGGCGGCGAATGGTGGTGCCGAGCGTGTCCTCGGGGCGGGCGACCTGGAAGGCTCGGGACATGACCGACTGCACATACCCGTTGCCGTCGTTGCGCAGGGCGTCGACGATGCGCTGCCGGGAGACGATGCCTACCAGTTGCGGGCCGCGGACGACGGGAAAGTCTTCCTGCAGGGAATGAACGCAGCGGCCGAGGGCGTCGGCAAGGGTGTCAGACGGTGAAAGGGTCGCGAAATCGGTGAGCATGACTTCCCTCATGCGGACGGTGTCGACGACGGATTGGAAGAAGACGCCCTGATCCTCAATTTGCGCGCCGATCATGATGAAGAAGCCGGCTATGATGAGCCAGTAATTGTGCAGCGCCATGCCGCCGATCATGGCGACCAGGGCCAGCACCTGGCCGATGCCGGTGGCGGCGCGTCCGGTGGGCGCGAAGCCGTGCTTGCGGGCAAAGCTGCCGCGGATGAGGCGTCCCATGTCGAGCGGGTAGGCAGGGACAAGATGCACCAGGGCGAGGCCCACATTCATCCAGACCAGGCTGCGCAGCAGATGGGCCGCGGTGATGAAGGGCTGGTCGAAAAGGCGGATATCGCCGCCGGCGCCATCGAATGTGGCGGCCAGCAGCAGAGCGGTGGCAACGTTGGCCAGCGGCCCGGTGAAGGAGAGGATGAACTGGGTGCTTCCCTGGCCAGCGCCTTCCTGGCTTTCGGGGTTGGCGTAGGCAAAGAGGCCGCCGATTGGCAGCAGCAGCACGGCGCGTAGGCGGAGGCCGAGCCAGGCGGCGGCCAATAGGCGGGCGGTTTCGCGCACCAGCACCGCGGCAGCCAACACGAAAAACAGGACGAGGCCGCGGCCCATGCCGTCAGTGGCACTGAGCGCCAGGCAGACCAGGGCGAGCAGCGGGAAGAAGGCGTGGACGCGCAATTCGACGCCCATCCAACGGCCCAGCGGGATTGACCAGCCTCGCATGG
This sequence comes from Occallatibacter sp., assembly GCA_050013495.1. GTDB lineage: Bacteria > Acidobacteriota > Terriglobia > Terriglobales > Acidobacteriaceae > Telmatobacter. The sequence continues at coordinate 2,337 of JBEKFD010000299.1, forward strand.
ATCGATTGTAGCGGGCCGGGGCGCTGTATGCTGAACTGCGATGCGCATCATTGCGGGAAGATTTCGCTCGCGGACGCTGCAGGCTCCGGCCGGCCTGTCCACGCGGCCTACCAGCGACCGGTTGCGGGAGACGCTGTTCAACGTGCTTGCGCCGCGGATCGAAGGCGCGCGACTTCTGGATTTGTATGCCGGTTCGGGCGCAGTGGGGCTGGAGGCGCTGAGCCGGGGGGCGGCAAGCGTGGAGTTTGTGGAGCGGGCACCAGCCGCGCTGGCTGCGCTCAGGAAAAATCTGTCGCGGCTGGGGGTGACGGCCGGATTTCGGATTCATTGCGCTGGCGTGGGGTCGATGTTGCGGAAGGTGAAAGCGGGGACGGCGTTCGATGTGGTATTTCTTGATCCGCCGTACGATGCGCTTCAAGAGTATGCGGCTACGCTGGGGCTGCTGGGCGGGGATGCGAAGGGATTGCTGGCGGAAGGCGCAGTGGTGATTGCGGAACATCGCAAGAAGGAGCGGCTGGAAGAGCGATATGGCGAATTGACACGCTCGCGGCTGCTGGAGCAGGGGGATGCGGCGCTCAGTTTTTACGCGGCCGCAATGGCGGAATAGAGGAACGATGGGAATGCGGATGAGATGGAGATTTCTATTCGCTGCGGCGCTGCTTTGCGCTGCGGGATTGCCGGCGCAGACCACGGCGTTCCTGCAGCTTGGGCCGTTTACGCGGCCGGCGAGCGGGAACCCGGTGATTGCGCCGCGGCCTACATCGACATTTATCGACCCGATCTTGAAGACGCCTGCTCATTGGGAGGCGCTGCATACATTCAACCCGGCGGCGATTGTGCGCGATGGGAAAGTCTTCGTACTCTATCGCGCGGAGGACGACTCCGGGGCGATGGAGATTGGCGGGCACACGTCGCGGCTGGGGCTGGCGGAGAGCAGCGACGGCATTCACTTCACTCGCCGCGATGCGCCGGTGTTTTATCCGGCCAAGGACACGCAGGAGGCGCGAGAGTGGCCCGGCGGCGTTGAGGATCCTCGCATTGTGGAGCGGGAAGACGGGACCTATGTGCTGACGTATACGCAGTGGAATCGCAAGACGTACTCGGTAGGGATTGCGACGTCGAGCGACTTGATGCACTGGACCAAGCATGGGCCGGCGTTTCTGGAAGCGGCGGGCGGCAAGTATGCAGGGCTGATGTACAAGTCGGCGGGGATTGTGACCCGGCTCGATTTGGCGAAGTTCCGGCTGATCGCGGCCAAAATCGACGGCAAATACTGGATGTACTGGGGTGAGGGGGCCATTCGGCTGGCGACTTCTTCCGACTTGATTCACTGGACGCCGATCGAAAATGCGCAGGGCGCGCCGATCGAGCTGTTGCGGCCACGCCCAGGCCACTTCGACAGCTCTTTTCCCGAGACGGGACCGCCGCCGTTGCTCACGGACGCAGGGATCATCGTGATTTACAACGGCAAAAATGCAGGGAGCGGAGGGGACCCGGACCTGGGGGCGAATGCGTATGCGGCGGGCGAGGCGCTGTTCGATGCGCATGACCCGGCACATCTGCTGGCGCAGACGGATCATCCGGTTTTGAAGCCGGAGATGGCCTATGAGAAGACCGGGCAATACGTGGCGGGGACAACGTTTGCCGAAGGGATGGTGTTCTTCGATGAGCGGTGGTTTCTCTATTACGGCTGCGCGGACTCGCTGGTGGGGGTGGTGGCGACGCGGAGGCCTGTGATCTCAGACGTGCGGAGTCCGGTGTTGACTCCTGTTCCAGGTCCGTCACGAGGCCGTTGAGGATACCGATGGGCCGGAGAACTCAACCGTGACCACGGTGATGTCGTCGGTTTGGCCGAAGCCGGAGGCGGCGTCGGCAATGCGATGGGCAGGGAAGACGCTCAAGGCCCGGGTGAGATCGAAGCCGAAGAGTTCTCCCGGCCTGGGCAGCAATTTGGCCTGAGCCTCGACCACGCCGTCGGAGACAAAGGTGAGCCGGTCTCCGGGGGCCAGTTGCACCGTTGTGACTTCGTATTCGGGGTGGGCAATGATTCCCAGGGGAAGGGCGCCGGGAACTGCCACCTCGGCCCCGTTGAGATAAGGCGGCAAGTGGCCGGCGTTGGCCACGGTAAGCAGGCCGCCGGCGGTGATGTGCGCGGCCAAGCAGGTTGTAAAGCCGCCGTGCGAACGGCCCATCATGCGGTCATTGAGCGAACAAAGCATATTCATGGGATCGGTGCCGTGGGCAGCTTCGGCGCGGATGGCTCCCACCAGCACGGAGACCAGCATGGCGGCTGGCAGGCCTTTGCCGCTTACATCGCCGAGGACGACCAGCATGCCGCCCTGGCCATCGCCGATCTGCTGAAAGAAGTCGCCGCCTACCTGGTCGGCGGGCCGGTAGACGCAATCGACAAGGAAGCCGGGACACTGGTCGAGCTGATCAGGCAACAGGACCTGCTGTACCTGGCGGGCGGCTTCGAGCTCTCCGGCCAGCTTGACCTCCTGGCGGCGAGCGCGGGTGAAGCGCAGGATGAGGAAGACACACATGGCCAGTAGAAAGATGAGATGGAGAAGAATGCCTGGGCGCATTGTGAAGGGTGGAATCGGAATGGGCGTATCGAGGATGCGGAGATTCTTGATGAGGCCCAATTGGCCCAGGGCAAGGACCACGTTGTCGACCACGTAAAAGCCAAGATCGAACAGCGTGGGGAGCAGCAGGAGCCGGGCGTCGAGATTGCCGGCGAGAGCGCGCTTGCCCAGCAACCAGAAGATCCAGAAGGCGGCGGGCAGCAGCAGGATCAACTGAATGATCTC
>JBEKFD010000300.1:0-5118 GCA_050013495.1 Occallatibacter sp.
TAGACGTGCTACCTATAACGCACCTGAACGATGTAACGCTGTCGCGGCTCGATCTGCCAAAGATGGATGACTTCTGGTTCACGGCGAAGGACGGCGTGAAGGTGCAGGGCTTCCTCATCCGGCCGCCGGGGTTTGATGCGGCGAAGAAGTATCCGGTGAAATTTCTTATCCACGGCGGGCCGCAGGGTGCCTGGGGAGATTCATGGAGCTACCGCTGGAATGCCGAGATCTTCGCCGCGAACGGATACGTCGTCATCATGATCAATCCGCGCGGGTCAACCGGCTACGGGCAGGAGTTTGTGGATGGCGTGAATGGCGACTGGGGCGGCAAGCCGTTTACCGACCTCATGACGGGTCTCGACTATGCCGAGGAGCACTACCCGTTCATCGACAAGACACGCGAGTGCGCGCTGGGGGCGAGCTACGGCGGGTACATGGCCAACTGGATCTTGGGCCACACCAATCGCTTCAAGTGCATTGTGAGCCACGACGGCATGTTCGACGCGGAGTCGGCTTTTGGCTCAACGGAAGAGGACTGGTTCAACATCTGGGAGTTCAAATTTCCAAACACCCAAGGGGGCCATCCGTGGGATTACTACGGCAAGCCGGACGCTGAGAATCCCTTCCGCAAGTGGTCGCCGTCACTTTCCGCGAAGAACTTCCGCACGCCGACGCTCGTCGTTCACGGCCAGCTCGACTACAGGCTCGATGTAAGCGAGGGCTTCCAGCTCTTTGACACGCTGCAGTTGCTGAAGGTGCCGTCGAAGATGTTGTATTTCCCCGACGAAGGCCACTGGGTCCTCAAGCCGCAGAACTCGCAGCTCTGGTACAAGACGGTGAATGACTGGGTAGATGAGTGGACGAAAAGCAGGGAATAGGGATTAGGGAACAGGGACTGAGGGATCTGCGAATGCGAAAGTGTAGTACATTTTCTGAGCATGTAGTACAGTATGAATATGGCGAGCAAAGTGCAGGTTCGATTGGATGACGAGGCGGAGGCCGCGCTTGAGCTTTTGAGGCGGCAAGGGCTCACCACTTCGCAAGCGCTCCGCAAGGGAATTCACCTGGCGGTCAGAGAGACTGGAGCGGACAAGCCGATCGAGATCATAGGCCTTGGCAAGTACGACTTTGGCGTTGGCGACCTGTCGACAAATAAGAAATACCTGGCTGGCCTTGGCCGGAGTTCGATGCCAGGTGGCAAGCCAGGACGAAAGTTGAAAGGCCGCTAGTGCAGCCGATATTGCTTGACACAGGCGTGATTGCGGGTTGTCTCAACCGTCGCGATTACCATCATGCCCGGTGCGTTGCAGCGATGGCAAAGGTCAAACAGCCGATCGTCACCTGTGAAGCGGTCATTGTAGAGAGCTTCTATCTACTCCAATCCATCCCCGCCGCAGTTGATGACATCCTGGCGAATGTTGCGAAGGGGACATTTCAGATTCCGTTCCAGCTTTCGGAGTGTGCTTCGGAGATCCAGCAGATTCTGCGCAAGTACCGCGATACGCCCTGCGACTTTGCAGACGCCTGCCTAGTCCACCTGGCAGATCAGCTCGGCACAGGCGATATTCTTACGCTGGACAGTGACTTCAGGCATTATCGCTGGCGGCGGAATAAACGCTTCCGCATGCTGATTTCCCTGGATTGAAGCTATGCCGTTTGGCCGCACATCTCCAAAGCCGAAAGCCTTCCTCGATGAGGCGGGGCTCTACGACTACGCCGTGAAGTCGCTGGGGCGGCGGATGCGGACCGAGATGGAGCTGCGACGGCTGATGAAGGCGCGCGTGGAGCAAGGCGAGCGCGGCGAAGCAGAGATTGCCGCGGTGCTGGCGCGGCTGAAGGAGCATGGCTACCTGAACGATGCGTCCTTTGCCGAAGCGTATGCGCGGCTGCGCCAGGAGAATGAGAAGTTGGGTGTGCGGCGGGTCCGGCAGGACTTGCAGCGGAAGGGCGTCGGTTCAGACCTGATTGCCGAGACTCTTGACGCGCGCTACGGACAGACCGACGAAGAGGCGCTGGCGCGGGAGCATCTGGAGCGAAAGCGGATCGGCAAGCCGGAAACGCCCCAGGAGACGGCGCGGGTGATGCGGCGGCTGGTGGCGGCGGGGTTTTCGACCGGGACGATCTACAGGATTCTGCGGCAGTGGGATGTGCCGGATGAGGCGCTGGCGACGCTGGAGAATCTGGACGAGGGGCGAGGCGAGGAATGACGTTTACGGCAGCGGGAGAAGCGCCAAGCCTGGAATTTGAAAGTCTTTCCTGTTGTCGGTGGCGACAGAGAGCCCGCTTTCCAGCGCTGTCGCCGCGACAATCATGTCGGCGATGCTGCGGGTTTGTCCCTGCCGCCGAAGATCGGCCTTCATTTTCCCGGCTCGCTCGGCGATTGCAGGCGAAACCGGAATCCATTCGAGGGCGGCCAGTAACGCTTGAGTCGCCTGCTCCTCGCCGGGACAAAGACCACCGTAAACCTCCGCAACGCAGATGGTTGACGTGACCAATTCCTGTCCGGATGCCGCCAAGCCAGCCAGAAACGAGCGCCTCCGATTGCGATTCCGAAGCGCATCGATCAGAACCGTGGTGTCGAGAACGATTCGCGGCGGCTGGCTCATTGGGGATCGAGATTCTCGTCTCTTCCAGCAAGCCGCGCACTAGGCTCGTTGCGCAGGGAACGCACCCATTCCGCCGTGCCCATTTCGGCGAGGTCGGGATGGTCTTCATCGTGCCAGGCCGGTTGGTCGCTCTGAAGAAAGGCCAGCAGTTTTCTTCGCCGCACCTCCTTCGCGGCAGTCTCCACGAGGAAGGCGCTTCGCCCGCGAGGGCCGGCGATCTCATCGATTTCCTTCGCCAATGCCGCAGGGAGCACGATGTGGGTTCTGTGTGTAGCCATAGCAATAGCCCACTCCCAATGGGCCTAAGTGAAGTATAGCGCGGAACGGGTCCGTTTCCCGGGCGGGATGCGGAAGACATTTTTGCCTATTACACTGGTTATGCCATGCAATCTCGATCTGGAAATGAAATACGCGAGCTTTTTCTGCGCTTTTTTGAGTCGAAGGGGCACCGCCGTGTGCACTCTTCCTCGCTGGTGCCTGCCAACGACCCCACGCTGCTTTTTACCAACGCGGGAATGAACCAGTTCAAAGACCTCTTTCTGGGCGCGGAGAAGCGGGAGTACGCGCGAGCCACGACTTCTCAAAAATGTGTCCGCGCCGGCGGCAAGCATAACGATCTTGAGAACGTGGGCTTTACGCGGCGGCATCACACCTTCTTTGAGATGCTGGGCAACTTCAGCTTTGGCGACTACTTCAAGCGTGAGGCGATTCAGTTTGCCTGGGAGCTGGTGACCAGCGAGGAGTGGTTCGGCATTCCCAAGGACCGGCTTTACGTGACCATCTTCGAGGGCGTCTCGCAGGAAGACGGGGGCGGCGTTCCGCGCGACGACGAGGCGGAGGGCTACTGGATCGAGGCCGGGGTTCCCAAGGAGCGGATTTTTCAGTACGGCTTGAAGGATAACTTCTGGCAGATGGGCGAGACGGGGCCGTGCGGGCCGTGCTCGGAGATCTTCTACGACATGGGGATGGAGGCGGCCGAGACGCCGGGTGTGGACCTGCCGTTTGGGCAGGACGACGCGCGCTACGTGGAGATCTGGAACCTGGTATTCATGCAGTTCGACCGTTCGGCGATTGTGGAGGGCGCAAAGACGACGGGGTACAAGCTGACACCGCTGCCGAAGCCCTCGATCGACACCGGGATGGGCCTGGAGCGGGTGGCTGCAGTCTTGCAGGGGAAAGTGTCTAATTTTGAGACAGATTTGTTTACGCCGCTGATTACGCGGGCGGCGGAATTGACGGGGTTCAGGTGTGTGGAATCTCAGCGGAAGTCGAAAGCCTTAGCACCGAACCTGCCAGAAGAAAGTGATTGGCAAGCATGGATTCTTGAGGAGAAGCTCCAATCCGCATCGCTCCGCATCATCGCAGATCATGCGCGGGCGGCTACTTTCCTGATTAATGACGGGGTTCTGCCTTCGAACGAGGGCCGCGGGTACGTGCTGAGGAAGATTCTGCGGCGCGGGATTCGGCACGGTCGACTGCTGGGGCAGGAACAGCCGTTTCTCTATGAGATGGTGTATGCGGTGCGGGATTTGATGGCGGGTGCTTATCCGGAGCTGGACGACTCGGCTGCGCGCGTGGCGAAGGTGATTGGGGCGGAGGAAAAGCAGTTTGACCGGGTGCTGAAGATCGGGCTGACTAGGCTGGACGAGGAGCTGAAGGGCGACTTCACGGGCGAGAAGGCTTTTCATTTATACGAGACATTTGGGTTGCCGCTGGATTTCATGGTGGATGCGGCGCGGGATGCGGGGATTGCGTTCGACGAAGCTGGGTTTGAAAGCGCCAAGGAGTCCGAGCAAGCGCGGGCACGCGCCAGCTGGAAGGGCGGGAGCCAGAAGTTGGCCAGCCCGGCGTTTCGGGAGCTTCCGAAGACAGACTTTCTGGGCTACAAGCAGCTTGTCGCGCCGGGGGCTGAGGTGCTGGCTATTGTGAAGGACGGCGTCGGAGTACCGGCGGCGGCGGCGGGCGAGCTTGTGGACGTGGTGCTGAACCAGACCAGTTTCTACGGCGACTCCGGCGGGCAGGTGGGCGATCAGGGGTGGTTTACTTCGGCGGATGGGAATACTACGGTGGCCGAAATAACCGGCTGCGTATTGCCGGTGCAGGGCGTGCGGGCGCACAAGGCTTTGCTCAAGATGCCGCTGGCGGTGGGCGACCATGTACGTACGGTGGTCGACCAGGAGCGGCGCGACTCCATCAGGCGCAACCATACGGGGACGCATCTGCTGCACGCTGCGCTGCGGGCGGTACTTGGGACTCATGTGAAGCAGGCTGGCTCGTCGGTTGAGCCGGGGCGGCTGCGCTTCGATTTCTCGCACTTTGCGCAGGTGGCGGACGAGGAACTCGAAGAAATAGAGGACATTGTGAACCGCGAAGTGCTGGCCAACGCTAAGGTGGAGACCCTAGAAGACGTCCCGATTGACGTGGCGGTGAACGAGTACCATGCGATGGCGCTGTTCGGCGAGAAATATGGCGACAAGGTGCGGGTGGTTAAGCTTTCGGACGGCTTCTCGAC
>JBEKFD010000301.1:0-5081 GCA_050013495.1 Occallatibacter sp.
CGTGCAGTCTCTGTTCCCAGGAGGCCTGTTGCCGATAAAGGAGCAGCGTCTGACCCAGCATGACTGGAGGCATTCCACTTCGGATTCCGGAGACGGCGATAGCGCGAAACATCCGAGGACCCGACTCGAGAAAGATCGCAGTATAGATGGGTAGATTGGGGTCATCCTTCGAGAGGCGCTGCGCCCAGTTCTGGGCATCGCGTCCTCCGCCGCGGCTGAAGGAGAAGATCACCACCGCGACTTTACCTGCGGCCGCTGCGGGAAGGTCGAGCGGTTTACCCGCGACAGTCTGGCCGGCAAGCTGCGGTAATGCGTCGCCAGGCTTCAACAATGAAGTGCCTTGTTCCCCGGGGGCCGATACTGCCAGCAGCGCAACCAGGGCCCATGCCCCAAAGGCTCCGCAATTCCGTCGCCACATTGGTCCATTCCTTTCAGCGCAATTGGTTTGTAGTTTGTTTCCCGCTGCGATGGAACGCGCGCAAGACCTTTTCGCGGAAGAATCGCCGGTCGTCAGAGCCGAATTCAATGCCCATGTTCACTCCAACGTTCATGCCCAGCATGGCGACACTGCGCTTCAGCGAGTCGGTCGCGGAGTTCGCTCTCTGCGGCAGCCATGCGGAAGGGGAAAATCCGGCTCCAATCGCCGTCGCGTAGTTGCCGAAGGCAGGCATCTCGGTTCCCCGGTCCGTGTGCGCGATGACCGTATGCGTTACAACGTATTCGGTCCGCCTCCACATTCCGTGCTTTCCCGATGGGAAGAAGCGCGGATCCTCGTGGAGTGCAGCGCCGACGCCGAAAGCGCAGAATGCGCCAATCTGAAACTGGCCGCGCTGCGTTCCCAGGCGGTTGAGATAGCCTCGCGAGCCCAGACGCCACTCATTCGGAGAATCCGCAGCCTGATCGAGTCCTGCAAATGCCGCCGGGACCAATACACTGGGCAAGGAATACGTCTGCCGAAGGTAGAGTCGGAACTTGTCGCCGAAGTTCAGTGGGGACGGTGCCGACGGGGGGGAGGCCTGCGCCAGAGCGACCTTCGAAGAGAGGCACACCGCAACGATCATCATCTCAAGCACGGTTTTGTTCATGCCTGACCTCCGGCATGTTGCAACCTGCGGCGATCTTTCCAGTTCCGCCTGCGAAAGCGCTTGCATTGTGACCTGCTACTGCACCTTTTGCAGGTTCTTTGAGAGATCCTGCACTACCATCCAGAAGACGAGAAACCCGCCCAGTGTAATCAGCACCGCACGAATCCAGTGTGTGCTCATCGAACGCAGGTACATCGGATCAACCCCGCCATCCGGCAACCTTGCGAAATGGGTCTGCGCCTGCCAGCGGCCCCAGAAAATTGCCGTGAGAGCGTAGACCAGCACCTGAATTCCCACGTTCAGACATACGGGAGCCGCGGTTACTCCCGCCGGCCGCCACCAAATTAATGCGACAGCTCCGAAGAACGCGACCGCCGCCACTGGGAAGATGACGGGCTTGATCATCGCCCACCAGGCGTTGTGGTACGCACCGAAGTCGCCGGGCGCGACATATGGCCACAGCCGCCAGCCAAACTGCGTCATCCAGATGTTTCCGACGCCGTAGAAGCTTGCTGCAAACGTCGTCAATAGCACCCATTGCGCTTTATTCATGATTTCGCCTCCTTACCCCTTGGTCTCGCTTTTTCAGCCGCGGCAGAAGAGGCCTTCGCCTGCGCGGATTCCACGTCGAGGTACAGCCGTTCGGACCCTGTGAGTTTCTTCGCGAACTCATTCAGAAGGGCCAGCAATTCGCGGCGACGGGATGCCGGCATGCTCTCCAGACTTTTGACCAGGGTGCTGCTTGCGTCCATCTTCGGAGAATTGGCGAAGAGCTCAGCGCCCTTCTTCTCCAGCAGCAGCGGCTCTTTGCGGCGGTCCTTTGGGTCCTTGTTTCTCTTCACCAGCTTCTTCTTCGTCAGCCCGTCTACGACGTACACAAGCGTCGATGGTGCGACCCCCATTAGGCGGCTCATCTCGGCCATGGACGTGACGCCGCGCGACAGGTGGCGGAGCACGCCATGCTCGATCGCCGCGATACCGGAATCGTGCCGTTTCAGGTGGGATTCAAGGTCTGCCCGGGCCACTTTCGTAATGACGGAGCAGAGAGCCCTGATTTGCTCCGCCATGGCAACGGTTTCGGATAGCTTATCGGGTTTGATCGGATCTTTTCGCATCATTCAGTATGAATCGTTCATTATGAACTATATTCTGAAACGTGCGGTCAGTCAACACGGCTGACGCTACCGGTCGGTTTATCGCGAGTTAGATTCACTCAGCGGAGCTCAGTTAGTAGCCAAATCTCCGAGCCGCTCACTGACAATTCCCTTACCATGAGCAGATTCGACGAGCGTCTAACATATCCGGTAACCGAAAGCCAGTTTTATTTGGTCACCACAGGCGTAGTGCATTCCGAGCGGGGCCGTTTCATGGGTCATGACAACATAACCGATATCGCAACATATCCTGCGGTATCCTGTGGGAGGAGAACAGCGTGAGGTTACGGATCCACTGCCAGGCGCCACAACACCTGGTGCGCCGGAGTGCAGGCTAGGGACCTTAGGGAGGCAGGGCCGGATGATCAAGACAGGGCGCATCGCGGTCGTAACGGGCGCGGCTCAAGGCATCGGAAAACGCGCGGCCGTGCTTTTGGCGGAGCAGGGGTACAGTCTGGTGCTTAACGATCTGTGTTCTCCGAAAGAGACCCTGAAAGCGGTGCGCGACTTAGGGGCCGAGGCGCTCGAAGTGCTGGGTGACGTTTCCGATGAAGGCGTTGTTGGCGAGATCGCTGCCGCGCCCAGAGAAAAGTGGCGCCGCGCAGATGTGTTGGTAAACAACGCTGGGATCAGTTTCATAGCGCCAGCCGAGACCCTTTCCGCAGCACAGTATCGCCGGGTACTGGAAATCAACCTGGTCGCGCCCTTTCTACTGGCCAAGACCTTCGGCAGCATGATGCTCGCGCAAGGTGCGGGGAGCATCGTCAATGTGGCCTCGGTCGCAGGACTGGTGGGCATCGCCGACCGGGCGGCCTACAACGCCTCGAAGCACGGGCTTATCGGCCTCACACGGACACTCGCTGCCGAATGGGGAGGAAGAGGTGTGCGCGTCAACGCGGTGTGCCCCGGCTGGGTAAAGACCGAAATGGACATTGCCGACCAGGCAGCGGGAGGTTATACGAACGCCGACATTACAGGGCGCACGCCGATGGGGCGATTCGCTACACCGGATGATATCGCCCGAGCAATCGTGTTTTTGGCTGATCCCCAGCAGAGCGGCTACATCAACGGGCACGCCCTTGCGGTCGATGGAGGCTGGACCGCAGACGGCAGTTGGAATCACTACGCCTTCGCCACCGCTAAAGTCGCACCGGTCCTCGGTCGCTCCACATTGCCCGCCAGGTGGATGTACGGCCGTCGGCTTGAGCGCGACGATGCATTCCATCCAAAGGGCTCATCATCAACATCGCTTCCGTCGTCGCCCTCAGCCCCGAATTGCTCAACGGCGTCTACAGCGGTACCAAGGCATTGGTGGTCAATTTCACCCAGTCCCTCTCTAACGAGGCCAAGGACAAGGGTAATGGCATACATTTTGGCTTTGAACAGGTCTAACAATTCGATGGCGGAATATCGGAATCATCATCGACCGTCGGTTTGGACTCCGTCTTGATCGTTTCGCCTGCCAGAGTTTCGCTGCCGCGCCTCCACTGTAAGACGCACCCCCTGAGCCTGCCACATGTGGCGCCTCTCATGAGCGGCAATCACGTGAAGTCCCGTGGCCATGCTGACTTAGACGCCGCGCAAAAACGGATTGGGGAACCCGATCCCGGCAAGATCCAAGTCGGCGTAATCGCAAAGGAAGCGCCGCACTTCGTCCTGCGATGTCTTGAAACTGGCGAAAGCGGTACCGAGCAGGAATGGCGGGTTAGGATTGAAGCTTTGCGGTGCTTTCATCCTGAAAACTCTCTTCACGGGAGGTTCCAAACTTCTCACAAACCAGCGCCCGATGAGTCCTGGAATGGCAGGGCCCCGGCTCAATCTGCCCCGCTTGCGTGCACGAATCGCTGGTTCCTCCATCGCATGCAGGTAGATTTGGTTCGTTCGAGCCAGGTGGTCAAGGCATTCCGACACACTCCATGAACCAGCAATGGCTCGCCAACATCCTTGCTCGTCGTCCAGATCTGCGACAAGCAATTGCGCGTCTCGTTCGGCCGCATTGAGTCGGCATGAGGGAAACTTCGCGCGTCTGCAAGTTCGGCCGAGCGAATTCGCGGCGTGGCAGATAGCGTGGGAAAACAAGGAATTGATCTTCCCAGCACCGGAAGAACGGCATGACACCAGCAGTGGCGTAATCGTGTTCTGGGGTCAGGACATGGCGCAGAGGGTACGATGCGCTATCAGCAGAGAAGCGCTCGACGACCATTTCCACGGTGACAACAGAGACAAGCTCGAAGTGTTTCGCGAAAATCGCCCGGCCATCGAAGACATCGCGCGAAGCAAATATCTCTCTGGCCGTGTCGAACCGGACGGAACCGTCCTGATACGCACGGCAGATATTCTTCAAGGAGGAGGTGTAGCGTTGCTGGAGTTGATGATGATCATGTTAACGACGGTGGAGTGCGTCGTCCGCAGAGTTCCTCTACATTCAGAGCACTGCGTCATTGGGCGAGAAGGTCGCTTGTGCGATTGATCGGAACTGAAATCCTTATCCAGTGCGGTTCGGGTTCCTAGCCTCCGAGTAAGCTTTGGGATCGATCGTCTTATGAAAGAACTTCAATCCTTACCAGAATCGAGAAGCCATCCTCACAAAATAATTCGCCAGACCTGTCGCGAAAAAAGCATCGTCTTGCCACTAATTGTATGGGGCGCTTAAAGATTCACCAAACCAGTCACGGATTTGGGCTGTAGCGTCATTCGGCACTTGACGGAAGGATTGCGGTACCGCGAAAAACTCAGGGGGGGGAGGATCGATCCTGAATTCGGAAACTGGTTTCTATTCGGAGACTTCGCTCTGTTTCTTCTTTTCATGCAGCTCCATCAGCAGGCGCGTACATTCCGCGCA
>JBEKFD010000302.1:0-8661 GCA_050013495.1 Occallatibacter sp.
CAGAGATAGATGTTCCCGTTGGTGTCCAGTGCAACAGCCCCTGCTTCCGCAGCGTCGTTCGCGCCGGCAACGATCGTGGTAGAAAGCAGAGCGCCTGAGGGGCTGATCTTGGCAACAAATGCCGCGGTGTAGGAACCCGTAAAGCCAGGGTCGCCAATATCGGTCCCGGACAAATTCGCTGACCCGGTTTGGCCTGCGATGTAGGAATTTCCCTCCGAGTCCACCGCGATCCCGTTTCCATAGTCGGCGCCGCTACCGCCAAAGTAAGTCGAAAATACCAGGGCCGGATCAATCACGAGCGCTTTGCTTTGATCGTATTTCTCCAACACAAAGCCGATCTGATTGCCGCCAAGGGCGGCGTATCGACCCCGCACAATCTTCTCGCCGTTCGCGGTCTTTTGACAGATCAGAGGTTTGCGCTCGCGAATTTCAGCGGGACCAACAGTAAGTACCAGATCACCTTCTGAATCGATACGAATCCGGTCCGCCCCATCCACAGCAAGACGAATCCTGCGCGGATCGGCATGAGGTCCAAGAATGAAGTCATACTCCAGGCGCTCGTTGGTTCCGTAGTAAGCCATGTCAATGCCGGGATAAACATCGTGATACTCGACGCGGGCGAATTGCGGCACGCCTGTCAACCACTGGTTCGACTTGTTCCCCAGGAAGTAATTGCTCCTGCCCATCTGCTGATCGAGCCCTTCCGCATGCGCCTTGGGGTTCGCGCCAACGAGCTTTAAGCTCATGGAGGAGGCATGCTTCGCATGGCCAGGCCTGTCAGCGGAGAACAACTGAAGATAGGCTGCGTTTGCCGACAGCGACAGGCTGTAGCCGGGACCGTGAGAGGTAAAATCGAAGGCTTTTGCCGCTTGGCCGCGATTGGGTTCAAAGCTTTGCGGCGCCTTCGTGAACGTTCTGAGCGCAGGCGTCTGAGCAGAAGCAGCGGTTAGGAGAGAGGAATAGAGGATCAGACAGCACACTCTACGCAAAGGGGGGAACCTCATTGTGTTTCCTGATGCAACTGTCAGAATCTTAACAATGATTCTTGAAAGTCTTGTAACCGAAGCTCAGAATACGGTCATTCGAATATGAAAAAAGTAATTGTCTTTGGTTACTCATTTCCAACCTTGAGTAAGGCGACTTTCGGACGGGCAAAGATGTGTCCAAAAACCTCCCGCGTTGCAGGCGCCCTGCTCCCTCCTACGCCTGCACCAATTCCACCAGCAGGTCTGCCTCCGTCATTAACCACGCAATCTCTCTCATCGCAAAGGCAACTGCTGGAACTGGCCCGCTCAGCAGAAACGAACCCTCGTCCGTCAGGTGCGCGATCGCCAACCGTATATCCGGAACCTGGTAGCACACGTGGTATGTGCCTCCGCCCTTTTTGAGGGTCACATCGATGGGCGAATTCGGCCCCAGCGGCGCCACGAGCTCGATCACTGTGTCTCCCGTCCCACGACTTAGAAAACAAACTGATACGTTTTGAATGGGGTCGTCGAAGGGGCCTGAGATTACATCGTATCCGAATAGATTCTTGTAGACAGGGATAGCCTTCGCTAAATCCCGGACTGCTACCCCGACATGGTGAAAAGTAAACTGGTCCACAGACTTTCTTTTTCCTCTCAGCCAATTGGCCGAAATGCAAACGAGGAACGCACTTCAAATCCCGCCTTTTCCCTCTGCCGATTCCCGCGCCGCCGATCGCGTTGAGAATTGTGCGGCGTTACGAAACGAGCGATCGCGGCTAACCAGTACGTTGTACTTGAAAACGTACCAGAATGCCAGCACACCGTCGATTGCCGTAATCTTCTTGCCCTCTTCATATGTGCGGCCGTAGTAGCTGATTGGAACCTCGTAAATGCGCGCACCCAGTTTGCTCACCTTGGCCACGACCTCAATCTCGAAGCCGAACCCGGAGGAAGTGATGATCATGCTGCGGATCATACTGCCACGGAAAGCTTTGTAGCCGGTCTCAACGTCAGTCATGTTCAGGTTGGAAAACAAATTGCACCAGAATGTAAGCGTGCAGTTGGCTAAATAATGATAAAAGTACAACACACGGCTGGCCTTCCTGACCAGGAATCTCGACCCGAATACAACATCGGCGCGGCCCTCCAGAATGGGGTTGATGACCTCGGGGATTTCCGCAGGATCGTATTCCAGGTCGGCGTCCTGCACGATCACAATATCGCCGGTAGTGGCTGCAAATCCATTCTTGACCGCAGCCGTCTTGCCCTGGTTCCGTCCATGGCGAATGGACTTGACGTTGCTATAAAGCTGGGTGAGTTCGGCGATCAAAACCGGAGTCCCGTCCTGCGAACAATCGTCAACAATAACCACCTCAAGCTTCAATGCGAGGTTCAAGACCTTTTCAACGACGACGCGAAGTGTATCCTGCTCGTTGTATACCGGGATCACGATAGAAATGCAGGGTCGCGGATCTTCGAGCGTTCCAGCATTCTTCTCGGAGCTGTCAAGCCGCATCTCAACTCCTTCGGGGCTGCCGATGCGCATAAGCAACCGCAGCCCCGAATTTCATTTTTGCACTTAGGCTGTCATCGGTGATACATGTGTGCCGCCGTCATCAACCGCTGGCATCCAACTCATAACCTGCGACGGATTCATTCCAATTGCATTGGAAGATGCAGCCAATATTCCGGAACCGGAGCCATTGGTGCTCCAATGTCCCCCGGTTCCATTCCATGACGGGCCATTTCTTTCCGCGCGGCTTGAGAATGAGGCGGGCCGCCCAATTCCCGAGGATCTACCCTGCAAGGTTGCTGTAGGCACCGGATTCTTGCTAACTTTGGCGGCTAACGCTACAGTTCTAGAATCATGTCCTGGATTCTGCAGAATTATTTGCCAGCCGGAGAAATCGTCCGCGATTTGATCTTCTTGGGCTGTCTGATCATCGTTTGCCTTGTGCCTCAATTCGCGAACGGCGTCTTCGATCGCATTGAGAAGTTTGGGTCGAATCTGTCATCGAGAAAGCTCCAATGCATCTCTTTGCTTGCGATTGGCACGATTATTATCCGGCTAAGCCTGTTGTGGCTGATTCCCATTCCGTATCCGCAAATCCACGATGAATTCAGTTACCTGCTTGGCGGCGACACCTTCGCTCACGGCAGGCTCACCAATCCGCCGCACCCAATGTCGCTTTACCTAGACACCATTCACGTAAACCAGCACCCCACCTACCAATCGAAATATCCACCGGCTCAGGCAGCCGTGCTCGCGCTCGGGCAGGTGATAGGTAATCCGTGGTTTGGCGTCCTGCTCAGCACAGCCGTGATGTGCGGAGCCGTGCTGTGGATGCTGCAGGGCTGGTTCCCGCCGCGCTGGGCGCTGCTGGGCGGAACGCTGGTCCTCCTCAGGCTGGGTATATTCAGCTACTGGATGAACAGCTACTGGGGTGGTTCGGTAGCGGCGATTGGAGGCGCGCTTGTGGTGGGTGCCCTGCCGAGGCTGCTTCGTCATTGGCGCGTGTTAGATTCGCTGATCTTGGGTTCAGGCGTGGTCATCCTGGTCAACAGCCGGCCATTCGAAGGATTCTTCCTTTGCCTCCCTGTGTTCGTAGTGCTCGTCGCGAAGCTCTGCGGCACTCGCCGTCCTTCCATGAAGGTCGCACTCTCGCGGGTCGTTTTGATATTACAACTGGCGGGGGACGGGCAGCGCCAGCCTCGCACCCTACATGGTGAACGAAAGAGCCTATTTCAGCACCCCATCGTTCGTATGGCAATCAGCCAAGCCCAAACTTCATTATGCCAATCCGCAATTCGACAAGTTCTATAACGACTGGTGCCGTTTGCTGGTGTCCAATCAGCGGATCACCGGCATTTCGAGCGCGGTCACTGTAATCATCGGCACCGTCGGCAAGTCCGTCTTCTTTTTCCTGTGGCCCGAGCTTTGCGTGCCGCTTCTCGCGCTGCCCTGGGTGTTCCGCGACCGCAGAATCCGGCTTCTCGCCATCCAGGCTGCCCTTTGCTCATGCGCGCTCTTCTTGTCTTCATGGTTTCAGCCGCACTATTTAGCCCCGCTGACAGCCACGGGCGTTGCTCTGCTCGTCCAAGGCTTGCGCCACATGCGGCTCTGGCAATTCCGTGGCCGTCCGGTGGGCATCGGCCTCACGCGCATGGTTGTACTCTTCGCGGTTGTGCTGGCTCCGTTCGTGCAACCTGGTGCGATGACCCGCTTCGATAAGCCCGACAAAATGGCGTATCGGGTCCAGTTTACCGATCGGCTCGACCGCACGCCCGGCCAGCATCTGGTGGTTGTGCGTTACACTCCTCAGCACTCGGTGCTGCGAGAGTGGGTTTATAACGGCGCGGATATCGACAATTCAAAGGTAGCGTGGGCGCGCGAAATACCGGGAGTGAGTCTGCAACCCTTGTTGGATTATTTTCACGATCGCCAGGTATGGATGGTCGAGCCTGATTCGTCGCCGCCGCGCCTGACCCCTTACGTTTCTCCTGCGCCATGACGGATCAAGCGCGGACCAACGCGGAGTCAAATCTTCTCGAGCAGCGCAATGAAGTGCAGGTTCCTGCCGAAGACGGCTGAGAATGGGAAGGGATAGAGAGGTATCTTTCGTTCCACCTTCACCTCCCTGAGGCCGGCTCCCCTGTAGAGTTCCTGCCACTGTCGATTGGAGAAATAGTTATACGGCAGTTCAACACCATGCGGTCGATTGCCCACCCAGTCCATGAAGCGAAGAGTCGTATGGTCCAGGCTGCTCTCCGCGAGATGGTCCTTGATCATGATGAATCTTCGCGATACTCGCGCAGCGTCACGCACAATTGCCAGCGCGTCACGCGAATGGTGCAGCACATCGACGAACATGCAGCCGTCAAACGACCCATCCGCATACGGCAAGTGTTCGCCATCGAAACCGAGGCAAGGAATAGCGCAGTCGGCGCGAGGGATGAACTCCGCGCCCTCCACCGTCATCCCGGGCACGGATTGGCCGACAAGTTTTCCGATGGTGCCGTCTCCGCAACCAACGTCAAGCAGCGTTGAAGCTGCAGGAAGCATGGCCGAGAGCCGCTGGACAAGGACCGCCTTGCGGCGCCCATACACTAACTGCCCATGCACCTTGCCAACAAGCTCAATCGCCTTGCTATCGCTCATAGTCTCCAATATAGGTGTCGCGGCTGATGCCCAGCATGCTGAGGAAGAAAGAAGAAAAGATTGTCTGTATACCCAGGAACATCCACATCGACCAGAACAGCACTGCCCGCAAGCCGGAGTAGAGCGGACCAAAACCGCTTGCAGCCCACCATCCAGTAATCCATGCACATCCCATGAAGCCCACCAGGAAGAGCACCCCGCCGAGTGCCAGGCCATGCTCAAGTTGCACATGCCGCAGCATGCGTTTGAGAGAGACTGGGTTGCGGTCGAACCGTTCCGCGTAACTGAACGCCTTGGCGAAAAAACCGATAGCGATAAGTTGCGCCCCCATCAACGTGAAGATCACGCCAAACACCAGGGTGTGCAAGTCGATCACGATAGTGTCGGTGAGGTGCCGCGGACCCGGCAGCAACCAGAATACAAGCGCCAGGCCGGCCATCATTAGGGCCCCGCCGGGAAACAGAAAGAGCCAGTTGGGCGAAAAGAGAAGCATGAACCGCACCATGCGCCAACCGTCCCGGAAACTGCGAAGATGAGGAGGCCGCCCGCGCTTGTCCGGCCACAAAGTGACCGGTACTTCGTCGATGCTGGCGCCAAGCTTCGCGGCCTTGATGACAAATTCGGGGGCGAACTCCATTCCGGTGCAGCGAAGATCCATTCGATCGAAGACGGCTCGGGAAAAGCCGCGCAAGCCGCAATTACTATCGCCGATGCCGGTGTGATACAGCCGGTTCATTATGGCTGTGAGCCCCGGATTGCCGATGTACCTGTGATGCCATGGCATGGCGCCGGGCTTGATCCCGCCGCGGAAGCGATTGCCCATCACAACATCGTAACCTTCCCGCAACTTGCTGACGAACTTTGGTACCTCGCCGAAATCGTAGCTGTCGTCGGCGTCACCCATCACGATAAACTGCCCACGCGCCGCATGGATGCCTGCCTGCAACGCCGCACCATATCCGCGCTGGGAGACCGGCACCACACGCGCGCCGTGCGACCGGGCAAGTTCCTGCGAGCCGTCGGTCGAGCCGTTGTCGGCCACAACTACCTCTCCGTTCAGTCCAGCGGAGCGGAAAGCCGCGAGCGCCTTGTCCACGCAAATCGCCACCGAATTGGCTTCATTCAAACACGGTATGACAACGGAGACCTCGACCGCATCATCCGACCTAACCGCTTCGGAGTTTGCCGGAGATTCGATTTCGTGCCGCTCGACTGCAGACGGACCTGTCACCACGTCCCTCAAACCTCGACTTCTTAGAACCTTCTTAACAGCTACACCCAGACGCTGATTCAGCCGGAATCTGCACGTAACATTACGCAGGCTTGCCGAGGCGTCCGGTTGCCGCAGCCAACAGTTGGCGCAGGCCGGCAAAGGGCCAGTCTGAGATAGGGTATCATGGCAGTAAGAACTGCAAAATGGCTAAGTTGTGCAATTGCGCGTGCCTAATTCGGTTGCGATAATCACCATCCGAGAGCTGACTTGCGCATAGATACTTCAGGGGAGGAACCGGATTGAAAAAGATAGTTATCACTGGCGGCGCGGGGTTCATCGGCTCCCACATTGCCGAGCATTTTGTCGCACTGTACCCGAAGGCCACGTTTGTCCTGCTCGACAAGATGACCTATGCGGCCGATATCCACAACATCCTGCCGCTGATGACTGAGGAGCGCGTCAAGCTGATTGTCGGCGACATCGTCGATCCCGGCACATGCGAACGGGCGGTCAAGGGTGCGGACCTTGTCATCCACGCTGCCGCCGAAAGTCACGTCGATAATTCCTTCGGTAACTCCTCTGAGTTCACCAAGACCAACGTCGCCGGCACGCACTGCCTGATTGAAGCCTCCCGCCAGGCCGGCGTCGAGAAATTTATCCATGTCAGCACCGACGAAGTGTATGGCGAGGTGCTGTCTGGCACGGCGAACGAAGAAACGGCCATGCTCCCCACCAATCCCTATTCGGCATCGAAAGCCGCTGCGGAAATGATCATCAGCGGCTACCGCAAATCGTTCAAATTTCCCGTCATCATTGTTCGCGCAAACAACATCTTCGGCATCCGGCAATACCCTGAAAAGATCATTCCCAAATTCCTGGTTGCGCTCATGATGGGCCGCAAGTTGACCATCCACGGCAGCGGCCGGCACATGCGCCATTACCTCTCAGCCTGGGACCTCGCCGAAGCTCTCGATCTCCTCATCCAGAAAGGCGAAATCGGCGGCTGCTACAACATCGGCTCGGCAGAGGGATACACCAACCTCGAAATGGCGCGGATGCTCTGCGATGTGATCGGCCTGAACGCCGACGAGCGCATCACCTTCGTCGAGGACCGGCCCTTCAACGACGCCCGCTATGCGCTGGACTGGAGCCGGATCGGTGCACTCGGCTGGTCGTCCAAGCGCCGCCTGAAGGCCGATCTTCCCAGCATCGCGCAGTGGTACGCCGACAACCTGTACCGCTATGAAGACGTCAAGAAATCCGCTCTCATCCCCCCGCGCGGGTAATGCAAACCTCCAATGACGATCGTCGCTGTCGGGAAATCAAGTTTCATCGCGCGGGAGTTGGCAAAAAATCCCATCACCCGCGCATGGCTGTTTCTTTCGCACCGCGAGGCGCTGTCGCAGCCAAGTTGGTTGGAAAACGCCACCGTAGTCGTCAACTTTTCGTTTCCCCCACACTTTAAAACGCAGGCGTATGACGCGCCAAGCGACGTCGACAGTTGCCTAGCCAGGAGGATTGGGACGCGGCCCGTGCACTACATCATGCTCAGCACACGCATGGTCTACGGGCAGCGCGACGAGAATTTCGATCTGAAGGAAGACCAGGTTCCGCAGCCATCGAACTTCTACGGCGTGTCGAAGCTGGAAGTGGAAAAATCCCTGCATTCGATTCTCGGACCCGACCGTTTGACCATCCTGCGCCTGTCCAACATCTTTGGGCTGGAGCGAGGACGCGCAAGCTTCTTCGGAAAGATGATGGAGACTCTGGCAAGCAGCAAGAAAATCGTCTTCGACATGGGCGCCGCCACGCAGCGCGATTTCTTCCCCGTGCGCCGGCTTTCAGACGTCTTGCCGCAAATTGTGGCTCGGCCCGTAGCAGGAGTCTTCAACATCGGCGCGGGCTTCGCAACAAAATGCGGCGACATCGCCTCATGGCTGATCGAGGGGTACGGCGCGGGCAGGCTTGAAATCACCAACCCCGCAGTACGTGACCAGTTTTCGCTCGATGTCTCCAAGGCCCAGAGGACCTGGAACCTGCAGCCATTCAGCCCCGGTGCGTTGCGGGAAGATGTAATGGAGTTCGGGAAGACCCTGGGCGGCGCGGATGGGAACGAATCGCGAATCTGACCACTACGAGTTATTCAAATGTGCGCCAATTCATCAAACGTGAACGGATAGAGTCGTCACTCGCTCTTTCCCATCATGCGCCGGATACCGAGATGTAGAGCGTGCACGCACGCCATCGGCAGTCCTGCCATTCCTGGGTGGCCGCCGGTCAAACCGCGCGAAATCGCACCCACGCGCGTACGCGGTTCAGCC
>JBEKFD010000303.1:0-5001 GCA_050013495.1 Occallatibacter sp.
AATGGGCTGCAATGGAATCGTCGTCTGTCTCCACCTCGATCCGCTTTCCGTTGCGCGCGTAGTGGTGCCAGTAGAGCAGCATCGATCCCAGCGAAGCCAGCAGCCTGTCCGCAATCGCGCGCGCACCCGCATCGTCGTGCGCCGCGCCCTCGGGTTCAATGCAACCGAGTACGGACACGCCGGTGCGCAGGACATCCATGGCGTGCGTTGACGGGGGCAGCAGTTCAAGCGCTTGTTTGAGTGCGGCAGGGAGGGTGCGCAATGGCTTAAGCGCTGCCTTGTACGCGGCCAGCTCCCCGGCGGTAGGCAGTTTGCCATGCACCAGCAGGTGAGCCACTTCCTCGTACTCGCAATGGGCCGCGAGGTCCTTGATGTCGTAGCCGCGATAGTGCAGATCGTTGCCGCTATGGCCGACGGTGCAGAGGGCCGTGTTGCCCGCGGGTGTGCCGGAAAGGGCGACCGACTTCTTCGGCTTGAACGCGGGCTTTTCCTGGCTAATTTCTGTCTCGCTCATTTCAACCTCCTGCGCTACTGAGCTAAGGCAAGTCTATAGATTTCGCTTGATTTCAATTTCGCGAATTTGCATTCCCTCAGGGGCTAAAGCCCGCCCGCTTTCCTGGAGCTTGCGGCACGACTGAAGTCGTGCCCTTTCAAGTCGCCGGATTATTCAAGTTTCCCTGAAGCTCCGTTCCAACTCAGGATCGGTTCGTCTCGACTGAATTTCAGTCCTTTCACAAAATTAGTTGGAAGGCAAGTTCTAGTCTTTGCTCTTCGCGAACAACTCATCCAGCTTCTTTTCATACGCGTGATAGTCCAGATATTTGTATAGGTCGGCGCGGGATTGCATCAGCGGAACCACGCTCTTCTGCGTGCCTTCCGCGCGAATGGCCTCATACACCCTGAGCGCGGCGGCATTCATCGCGCGATAGGCTCCGCAGCAGTAGAGGATGATGTCCACGCCCGAGGCGGCCAATTCTTCGCGCGTAAATAGCGGCGTCTGGCCAAACTCGGTGATGTTGGCGAGGACGGGTACGCCGACTGCCTTGCGAAACTCGGCGTACTGGCTCAACTCCGTCACGGCCTCGGCGAAGATCATGTCGGCGCCGGCGGCAACGTAGGCCTGGGCGCGCTCGATGGCGGACGACAGGCCTTCGTTGGCCAATGCGTCTGTGCGGGCCATCAGCACAAATTGGTCATCAGTCCGGGCATCCACAGCGGCCTTGATGCGATCGACCATTTCGGCCACGGGCACAAGCTCCTTGCCGGGACGGTGGCCGCAGCGCTTTTGGCCTACCTGGTCCTCAATGTGTACAGCGGCCGCGCCGGCCTTGATCATGGAGCGGATGGTGCGGGCGATGTTGAATGCGCCGCCCCAGCCGGTGTCGATGTCGACCAGCAGGGGCAAAGCGGAAGCGTCGGTTATCCGTCGTACGTCGATCAGCACGTCTTCCATGGTGCTGATGCCCAGGTCGGGGATTCCCAGCGAGTTGGCCGCCACGCCTCCGCCGGATAGATAGAGCGCGCGGAAACCCGTCGCCTCGGCCATGCGCGCCGTATAGGCATTGATGGCCCCGGCCATCTGGAGCGGCTTTTCGTCCCGCAACGCAGCGCGGAACTTCTCGCCGGCCGATACTCGATCGTGTCTCTGCAGCATGCAATGCCTTGCGCCGCATCATATCAGCCAGACGGCTTCTGTTTCCCGGCCCATGGCTGCCGGCTAAACGCTCACATCGCCCCTACCGGGGCGAACGGCCTGAGCTGAAACGCTTTCCCAGGGTTCCGTCCGTCGCGGCGGACTCCACCCTGGGCTATTCTCGCGTCTCTTTCCGGGGAGAAGAAATCGCAGGATGGTGCGGCTCAGGGAGAAGAAACCGCAGGAAGGTGCAGCGGAGAATCAAGTGCACGAGATCGAATGGGCGCGTTCCGGCGATTGGCGGGTTCCCCAACCGGGCCGCGCGGTGCGACAATCATCCGGTTGGCGCCGTCTATACCCAGCAAGAGACTCCGCCCCAAGGAGAAACATCGCTATGAAAAAACTCCTCGCCTGTACCGGCCTTCTGTTCGTCGCCGCCACCCTTTCCGCCCAGACGCCTGCGCCCAAGCCGCCGCCGCAAAGTCCGCCCGCCACGGAAACAGCCACCATAGGCGGCAAGACCATCAGCATTGCTTACAGCTCGCCGGGAGTGAAGGGCCGCGAAGGACATCTCTTCGGCAAGGATGGGCAGATTGGCAAGGACCCCACCTATCCCGTCTGGCGCGCCGGAGCGAACTCGGCCACCAAGCTGCATATCGACGGCGGTATTACCATCGGCGACCTGGCCGTGCCCGCCGGCGACTACACCCTTTACGTCGACGTCTCAGACCCCGACGGCTGGGTGCTGATCGTGAACAAGCAGACCGGGCAATGGGGGACGAAGTATGACAAGTCACAGGACCTGGGCCGGGTAAAGATGACCATGTCTGCCCCTCCCACCATGTTGGAGAATCTGAAGTACACCCTCGCTGACAACGGCGGCGGAAACGGGTCTCTCACCCTGGCCTGGGAGAACAAAAGCGGCTCAGCGCCGATCAGCGCACACTGATGCCTATGTTCTGATGTGATACCGACGGGGCGGCTTTTTGGATGGTGGCGAGTTTGCGGGATTACTCCCTCGGGGGCTAAAGCCCGGGTTCATTTTGATGCATTTGACGTACGGGCTAAAGCCCGTACCCTTCAAACTTAACCACCTTGCGCATTTTTGAGGCAATTGCCGCCCTGCCGATAGAATAGGCAAAGTGGGTGATTTTTCCCCGGAGGGATCTGCGCCTTGCCCCTGTATGCCTATCGCTGCACCCAGTGCGGCCATAAATTTGAGAAAATCCAGAACTTCTCCGCCGAGCAGGAGACCGAATGCCCCAAGTGCCACGGCCTGCTGGAGCGCCCGCTCACCGCGCCTCGGCTGCACTTCAAGGGCGCCGGCTGGTATGTGAACGACTACGCCGCCAAGGGGAGCGAGCCGGCTTCGGACTCCGGTACCGAAGCAAAGCCGGCCGACGCGAAAGCTCCCGCCAAGACAGACGGCTCTGCTCCCGCGCCGGCTTCCACGCCCGCTGCCGCGCCAGCCGCTGCACCCAGTTCCTCGGCATCGAGCTCGTCTGCGCCCAGTTCGTCTGGGGCCAGTTCTTCTACGCCCAGTTCAACCTCGTGAGATGCCCTAAGGAAGTTCAATTAACTTCGCGGTCGGCTCAGTCATTCCCTCGGGGGCTGAAGCCCGAGTTTGTATTGCGGCACTTGCGGCTGGACTGAAGTCGTGCCCTTTCAAAGCTCCAGTTTCGTGGTTTCGGCACGCGGCCTCGACGCTGGGGGGTGCCCAAGTTCGCAGGTCGTCCCTTTCAAAGCATCGGCTTAGTCAGAAGTTCTCTAGGCTATTCCATCCTGCTTCAGCTTGGCCGCAATCACATCCGTGTACTTGTTCCCTGAGCCGGTGTTGAACAGGACCACGCGATCCTCGGCCTTCAGGAATCCAGTCGCCAGCAGATGATCGTAAGCCGCGGTAGCTGCCGCGCCCTCCGGCGAAAGCAGCAGGCCCTCATTCCGGCCCCAGTCCTTGAGCGACGCGAAAATCTGGTCGTCCGTCATCGCCACCACGGTGCCGCGACTGGACCGCACGATCTCCAGGATCAGCGCGTCGCCGTAAGGCTTCGGAACTCGCAGGCCCGAGGCAAACGTGTGCGCATCCTCCCACATCCGGCAACCTCGATCACCCTGGTCAAACGCCCGCGCCACCGGAGCGCATCCGGCCGCCTGGATGGCGATCATTTTCGGGCGACGTCCCGCCACCCAGCCTAGCTGCTCCATCTCTTCAAACGCCTTCCACATTCCAATCAGGCCAACGCCGCCGCCGGTTGGATAGAAGACCGCATCGGGATACTCCCAGCCCAGTTGCTCCACCAGTTCGTAGCCCATGGTCTTCTTGCCTTCCACGCGAAACGGCTCCTTCAGCGTGGAGATATCGAACCAGCCCTCGGCCTGTTTGCGCTCGGCGACCATCCGCCCGCAGTCGGAAATGAGCCCGTCCACCAGAGTCAGGTGAGCGCCGTACACCTGGCACTCCACCTGGTTGGCCAGGGGCACGTCTTTCGGCATGAAGATGTGCGCCTCGATTCCCGCTGCCGCCGCATACGCCGCCAGTGCGCCGCCGGCATTTCCCGCTGAAGGCGCGGCCAGCTTCCTGATCCCGTAGTGCCGCGCCATGGTCACCGCCAACGCCAGCCCCCGCGCTTTGAACGTTCCGGTTGGATTGGCGCCCTCTTCCTTGAGCCACACGTTCGCGTTCCGGCGGCTCCTGAGCATCGGTGTCCAACCCTCGCCCAGCGTCACCGGCTCAACGGACGGCAGCACCTGCGCGTAGCGCCACATCCCGGTCCAGCAATGTTTTTCGTCGGCCTTGCCTACCAGGTCCCGCTGCGCCAAGCCTGCCGTAGAAGACAGATCGTAGCGAACGTAGAGCGGGCCCGCGCAAGCATTGCAGACCGTCTGCGGGCTGGATGCGTTAAGGTGCTCGTGGCAGCGCGAGCACTCGAGATAGGCGATCGATGGCATGGCCATAGCATAATGGAGTTTTCGCGCACACATGGCCCACTGATGACCCAAGCCGACCCGCTGACTCCTGCTTCAACCAATCGCCGTCTCGCCTCGGGTCTGGCCCTTGCGGCAGCCGTCTGCGTCGCGGCGGGGCTTGTAGCTAGCGTCATCCATGCGCCTGCGCCGCTGGGCCTTGGCCTTCGTTGCGCCGCAATCGCTCTGCTGATTCCCTTTGCCCTGCGCCGCCGCTCATTGCTGGTCTGGACGTTCTTCGCGATGCTGGCAGGCGCTGAATTGGGGGTAGACGCTCCCGCCCTGGCCGCTCAAACCCACTTCCTGAGCGATATCTTCCTGCGGCTCATCCGCATGATCGTCGCCCCGCTCATCTTTGGAGGCATTGTAACCGGCATCGCCGGGCATAATGAACTGCGCAGCGT
>JBEKFD010000304.1:0-5000 GCA_050013495.1 Occallatibacter sp.
TCGGCGGCTGCGGCGCCATCATCCTGCTGTTTCTCAACAACGCCATCTTCCGCGGCGCAGGGGATGCGGCCATCGCCATGCGCCTGCTCTGGGTGTCGAACATCATCAACCTGGTGCTCGACCCCTGCCTCATCTTCGGTCTTGGGCCTTTCCCGCGCATGGGCGTAACCGGCGCCGCCCTTGCCACCTTTACCGGACGCAGCATCGGCGTGCTCTACCAGTTCTACCGCCTTTCGCGGGGCACTGAGCGCCTGCACGCGCTGGGCCGGCATCTGCGCCTGAACGTCGGCGTCATGGTGCGCCTGCTGCGCGTATCGATAACCGGAATGCTCCAGTTCGCCGTGGCCAATGCGAGCTGGATCTTTCTGGTGCGCATCGTCGCACTGTTCGGTTCAGCCTCGGTGGCCGGATACACGCTGGCCATCCGCATCGTGGTGTTCTTCATCCTGCCGTCGTGGGGGCTGAGCAACGCCGCCGCCACCCTTGTCGGCCAGAACCTGGGTGCAGGCCGTCCCGATCGCGCCGCGCAGGCAGTGTGGCGTACGGGATTCTACAACATGCTCTTCCTGGGAACCATCGGCATTTTCTTCATCGTCTTCGCCACGCCGGTCGTCCGTATATTCGTCGACGATCCCGCCGTGGTCCCCATCGCCGCCCTCGCGCTGCGCACCTTCAGTTGCGGCAACATCGGCTACGCCTACGGCATGGTGATGCTGCAGGCATTCAATGGCGCAGGCGATACCCTGACGCCCACTATCGTCAACTTTTTCGGCTTCTGGGTGCTGGAGTTGCCGCTCGCCTGGGGTCTGGCAGTGGGCCTGCATTTCCGCGCCCAGGGAGCGTTCTTGTCTATAGTCATCGCTGAGTGTTCCATGGCCATCGCCGGCATCGTGCTCTTCCGCCAGGGAAGGTGGAAGCGGAAGAGAATCTAGAGTGTGCCAAGCGTTCCGGGAGGGCAGCCGCTTTCCGTCTCAGCTGCTGCCCTCCACCTTTTTCCCTCATCCCGGAATCCAGCCCGCCCGCTCGCTCATCTGAGAGAATGATGCTAGTGAATCGAGCGCTCCATTCTCGCCCGCGAAAGGCGATCCTTCTGGCCTGCGTGACTCTGACCGCAGCTGCCATCCCGCTCAGCGCCCAGGGGCCCAATCCTTCCTCCGCCACCAACGCCTTTTACGGCAGCATCACGTCCCATCCCGCCACCGACGACACCCTCAAGCTCTCGCTCGATGAAGCCATTGCTCTCGGCTTCAAGAACAATCTCGGCCTCAAGGAAGCCGAAAACGGCGAGAAGACGCTAAAGGGCGAAAAGAACGAAGCCCTCCAGGAATTCCTGCCCACCCTCATCCTCTCCGGCTCAACCGGCGTCTACCAGCACAACCTGGCCGCACAAGGCTTCAACGCCGGCGTCATTGGCAAGTTCAAATCGCTCTTCCCAAGCGGTATGGCTCCCGCCGGCTTCTCTGAGATCACCAAAGACACCCTCACGCAAGGCCAGATTCAATTTAGCCAGACGCTCTTCTCCGGCCCCGTCATCGCCGGATACAAGGCCGCCGGCGCAGCCGAGCGATCAGCCTATTTCGCCAAAATGTCGGCCCGCGGCGAGGTTGTCCAGCAGGTCGCCACGGCCTATCTTCACGCCATTGCCGCGGCCAGCGAAGTGGATAACGCCAAGGCCCTCGAAGCAGAGGATCAAGTCCTGCTCAACCACGCCCACGACGCCCACCTGGCCGGAACCGTCGCCAACCTCGACGAGCTCCGCTCCCGCGTCCAGCTACAGTCGCAGCAGCAGGTCCGCATCAACGCCGAAACCACCCTGGAAAAAGACCTCATCCTGCTCAAGCGCGAGATCGGAATCGCGCCAGGCCAGAAGATCGCCCTCACCGACCCCGCGCCCTATAGCGATCTGGCCCTGCAAACCCCTGAAGAAGTCCGCGCCGTGGCCTACAAGAGCCGTCAGGACTACCAGAACTTCCAGAACCAGGTCGTCGAGTTGAAAGCGATCCACGCCGCCTATCGCAGCCAGCGCCTGCCCACGCTCACCTTCGGCGGCTACTATGCCGTAAGCAACGTCACAGGCGTGGGCGCGCACGGCAACTTCGTCGCCCAGGGCAATCTCAGCTTCCCCATCTTCCGCGAAGCCAAGCTGCGCGGCGACAACCAAGCCTCCCAGGCGCAGATGGACGCCATCAACAACCAGCTCGCCGACCTGCGCAACCACATTGACCAGCAGGTGCGCACTGCGCTGCTCGACGTCAACGCCGCGCAGCAACTCGTTCAGGTAGCCCGCTCCAACGTCGACCTTGCCACCCGCGAGCTGAGCGACGAAACCGACCGCGTCAACGCCGGCGTCGACGACAACCTGCCCCTGGTCACCGCCCAGGCCACCCTCGCCTCAGCGCAGAGCAACCTGGTCGAGAGCCTCTACCAGTACAACGTAGCCAAGTTAGCCCTCGCCCGCGCCGCCGGAATCCTCGAAACCCAATACCGGGAATACCTCGGGCGTTAGGCTGCTGAACAGACCGCCCAAGTGTCCCGCATGACCCTCGATCAGGGTCCAGCCACCGTTTGCAGCCTTCGGTCGTCGATGGCGGAGGGAGCAGTGGCCTTCAGGCCACTGAAACAATCGAATTCTAGCTCCTGGCTTTAGCCCCGGAAGTCGTTTTGAACTGGGCACATCGGCAACGCGCGCGAACGGCCCGTGGCTGAAGCCCTTCGGACACAAACTGATGTTCAGCGGCCTGAAGGCCACTGCTCCTTCAAAATGCGCCTCACCTTGCAGCCCCCTCCCCATTGAAACCAAATGAATAAACCCGCATCTCAATGTCATCCTGATGCGTTTCGCGTAACGTAGAGAGAAGGAGCACACATGCGCGCGGGCAGAGCGATGAAGATCAAATACTACGTGGAACCGGACCCGGCGGCCCTGGCGCGCAGGGCGGCGCAGTATTTCCTTGAAATGGCCGGAGAAGCCGTACAGGCCCGCGGCCGCGCTCGCATCGCCATCAGCGGCGGCTCCACGCCCAAGACCACCTTCGCCCTGCTGGCCGACACCAACGAGCCCTGGCGCGCCCACATGCCCTGGGAAAACCTCGACCTCTACTGGGTGGACGAGCGCTGCGTGCCGCCCGATGACGCAGACAGCAACTACCGCATGACCCGCGAAGCCATGCTCGACCACGTCCCGCTCAAACCGGAGCAGATTCACCGTATCCAGGGCGAGCTTTCGCCCGACGCCGCCGCGGCCAGCTACGAGTCCGAGCTGCGTAACAGCTTTCGCCTGGAAGGCGCCGAGAGCCCGCGCTTCGACCTTGTCGCCCTCGGCATGGGCCCCGACGGCCACACCGCTTCGCTCTTTCCGAACACCGAGGCCATCCAGGAGCTCGGCCGCTTGGCCGTAGCCAACCATGTCCCGCAGCAGAAAGACAGTTGGCGCGTCACCCTTACCTGGCCGGTCATCAACCACGCCAGTTCCGTCTTCTTCCTCATCGCCGGCGCGGACAAGGCCGCCGTCCTGAATGAAGTCCTCACCGGCCCCCACGACCCCGAACGCCTGCCCAGTCAACTCATCCGGCCCTCAAGCGGTATACTTACGCTGATTCTGGATAAGGCTGCGGCCGCGCTGCTACCTCCGACAGACGGGGAAGGCTGTGGATTTTTGGAGAGGGAACGATGATTCTGGCGGGAGATGTGGGCGGCACCAAGGTCGACCTTGGGCTGTATGACTTTACCAACGGCAAGCTCAAATACACGCGCGACAAGGTTTACAAGGCAAAGGACTACCCCGGCCTGGAAGTCATCGTCAAGGAGTTCCTGGGCGCGGACAAGGTAACCGCCGCCTGTTTCGGCGTCCCCGGCCCGGTGCGCGACGGCCGCCTGCGCCTGACCAACTTGCCCTGGACTCTCGACAGCCGCGAGCTCTCTGCCGGCCTCGACATCGAGCATGTCTTCCTCATCAACGATCTCGAAGCCAACGGCTACGGCGTGGCCGAGTTAGCCCCGGATCAGATTTACACGCTCGCCGAGGGTGACTCCAGCCAGATGGGCAATCGCGCCCTCATCGCTGCCGGAACCGGCCTGGGCGAAGGCCTGCTCATCTGGAACGGGCATCAGCATATCCCCTACCCATCCGAGGGCGGCCACACCGACTACGCCCCGCGCAACGAAGACGAGATCGACCTGCTCCGCTTCCTGAAAGAGAAATACAACGGCCGCGTCAGCTTTGAGCGCGTCGTCGCCGGCATGGGCCTCACCAGCATCTACGAGTTCCTGCGCGAAGTGCGCGGCATGGAAGAACCCGC
Organism: Occallatibacter sp.; assembly: GCA_050013495.1. Lineage (GTDB taxonomy): Bacteria > Acidobacteriota > Terriglobia > Terriglobales > Acidobacteriaceae > Telmatobacter. Next base: position 4,299 of record JBEKFD010000304.1, read on the forward strand.
CTGGCTCACCGCGAAATTCGCCGAAGTGCACGACCCCAACTCCGTCATCACCGAAATGGCGCTCACCGCCAAAAGCGAAATCTGCGAGAAGGCGATGGACATGTTCGTCTCCGCCTATGGAGCCGAGGCCGGCAACCTGGCCCTCAAAGTTCTCTCCGTCGGAGGCCTCTACGTCGGCGGCGGCATTGCCCCGCGCATCATCGAGAAGCTCAAGGACGGCACCTTCATGAAAGCCTTCACCGACAAGGGCCGCCTGAGCCAGTTGCTCATCAACATGCCGGTGCGCATCATCCTCGAACCCCGTGCCGCCCAGTTAGGCGCAGCCGCCTACGCCGAAGCCCGCGCCGCCGAACTAAGCGGCGTCTCCGCAAGAGCCGCGTCCATCAAGGCGTAGTCAGCCATTCGCAAACTCAAACGCCAGGTGCCCCGGTTCTCGCTCATGAAACCTGGGGCACCCAGTTACCAATCGAGTTCACTCATTTGAAGGGTACGGGCTTCAGCCCGTACATCTAGGTATTCAAGCCGGCTGGGCTTTAGCCCCCGAGGGAACGCCTGGTGCCCAGAGCCTACCCCGAGCTTGTGGAGTGAACCCCCAAAGTGAGACATTTTAGGAAGTCACAGTTTGCAGCGAATGGGGGGCTGCAAATGCGAAGGAACAGGAGTTACACGGAGGAATTCCGGCGTCTTGCGGTAGCGCGGATG
>JBEKFD010000305.1:0-5000 GCA_050013495.1 Occallatibacter sp.
CTCAGTCTTCGTCTATGAAAGCAACGCGCATCGAGTGGCAGTTGAATCAGCCCAGTCCGCTTCCCTGGTCACCGAGGCATGCGACCAGCACATCGCCACTCTTGCAGCCAACGCCCCGCCCCAGGTGCTCTCCTCCGACAGGCACACGGTGAAGCCCTGGTTTCAGGGCAGGATTCCGTTCAGCTTCAATCTCCCTGAGAACCTGCCCGCCGACACCCGGCTGGAAGGCGCCAACCTGACCTATCTGCACAATCAACCGGCCGCGCTGCTGCTCTACAGCATTGGCAAGCATCGCGCCTCCATCTTTGTGCTGCAAAATGCAAACGCCACAATCTCCACCTGGCCATCCACCGACCACGCCGGATTCCACGTAACCGGCTTCACCACCGCCGATCTCCAGGTCTTCGCCGTCAGCGACGTTGACCCGGCTCGCTTGTCCAACCTCGTCAACCTCATTGAGCAGGTTCAAGACGGAGTCAAGCAGCAGGCGAATTGACCGCAATTGCCCTCATGCTCAATCGCCATTTCTTAACCCGGTCTTGTTCTTAGCCGGGTCTTGAAAGGGCACGCCTTCGCAGGCTGCTGAAAACTCCGGGTTCAGTCCAGAAGGGAAAGCTCGTTCGTACGGTAGGCCGGGGATTTATCCCCGGCAAAAGGTGAATGAGATCAACGCGGGCTTTACAGGATGCGGAAAAACTCGAATTCAACGAGGTTCTTGAGAGTTCTGTAACAGGGCACGACTTCAGTCGTGCCGCAAGTGGCTGAAAATAAACGAGGGCTTTAGCCCCCGCGGTAGGTCGGAAAGGGAAATTCGCTCGCCATTCTCTCTTTTTCCGCAAATCGTTTAGCCCCTGCGCTATGTTCTTCGTGCCTTGGTTCGGATGTTGTCCTCTTTTTCGCAACCCGCTTTATTGTTTGCTGCATAAGTAATGTCCTGGCAGCCGCGCCGTAGGCGCAGTGTTCGTTAGCCCCGCGCTTCAGCGTGGGGAAAGCGGATTCCACGTGTGAACTCCGGAGTTCCGTAGGGACGGTGCAAGGACATTTCCTTTGCAGGAATCAATAGCCCCTGCGGGATGCATTTCGCGTCATCAGACGACCAGACTTCGTCCTCCATCCATCCTGCGCATTTTTCCTGTTGCTTTCCAAAAGGAAGTGTGCCATAGTCTCCCTGTTGGCAACCAAAAGGTAAAGTCAATGGGCGAGAAATCCGATGTACGCCAGGGAACGCTGGCGCTGATGGTCCTCAAAACGCTTGACATGCTCGGACCGCAACACGGCTACGGGATCGCCCGGCGCATCGAGCAGATTAGCGGAGACTTGCTTGAAGTCAACCAGGGCACCCTCTATCCCCTGCTGCTGAAACTTGAGCATGAAGGCTCCATCAGCTCCGAGCGGGGCGCTTCAGAAAATAACCGCAAGGCGCGGTTTTACCGTCTCACCGCCGCCGGACGCAGGCAGTTGCGGGCGGAAACTCGGGGTTGGGAGCAAACGGCATCCATCATGGCGCGTTTCTTTGAGGTAAAAGCGGAGGATTTGTCATGAGATTCATGAGGCGGTTTCTTGAGCGTCTGGCAAATTTCACGAGCAGGCGCCGCGCTGATCGACGCTTGCAGGAGGAGATGGAAGATCATCTCGCCCTGCAAACCGAAGAGAACCTTCGCGCCGGAATGCCACTGGCCGAGGCGCGCCGTCATGCGTTGCTGAAGTTCGGCGCGGTTCAAACCATCCGCGAAGGCTATCACGGCGAGCAGAGCTTGCCATTCGCCGAAAGTCTGCTCCAGGATCTGCGCTACGCCTTTCGCCAGTTGGTAAATTCACCTGGCTTCGCATCCATTGCAATTCTGACGATCGCTCTCGGAATCGGAGCCACCACCGCGATCTACTCGGTCGTCGATGCCACGCTGCTGCACCCTTTGCCTTACCCGCACCCGGAACAACTGGTGCGCATCCAGGACGATCTTCCCGGAGCAGCCGCGCGCGATGTCGGTTTGTCCGTGCCGGAATGGTGGGACCTTCAAAATTCCGGAATATTCCAATACGTATCCATGCAGGGGGCCGGGTCGGTAAACCTGACTGGCGCATCGCAACCCGCGCGCATCTTCTTCAAGCCTGTCTCACCCAACTATTTCGCAGTCCTTGGCGCAAAACCGCAATTTGGCCGCCTCTTCGATCCTCAAGACCGAACCCCCGGTTTCACCCTGGAAGTAGTCATCAGCAATGGCCTGTGGAGGCGCGCTTTCGGCGCCGACCCGAATATTCTCGGCAGGAGTTTGCGTCTCGACAACGACACGTATCGAGTCATCGGCGTCATGCCCGCCAGCTTTCGCGATCAAGGCCGAACCAGTGAAGAGAGGAACACGGAACTATGGGCCGCAGCCGGTTTCGCAGGCGATCCGTTGCCGCCTCCGCAGCGTGACTCGCGCTTGCGTCTTGAATCCACCGCGCGCCTCACGCCAGGCCTCACCATCGAGGCGGCGCAAAGCCGTCTCGACGCGCTTGTTGCTTCGTTGCAGAAACAGTATCCAGCCGACTACCCCCCGCAAAGCGCATGGACAGTGCGCCTGGTGCCTCTCAGCGAGAGCGTTGTCGGCAATGTTCGCCAGCCGCTGGTGCTTCTTCTCGGCGCAGTGGCCTTAGTGCTGCTCATCGGCTGCGTCAACGTTGCCAACCTGCAGCTTGCGCGGTCCAGCGCGCGCGGACGCGAAATGGCCGTTCGCCAGGCGCTTGGAGCGGCAAGGTCCCGCCTGGTTCGCCAACTGCTCACCGAGAGTCTGCTTCTTTCCATGCTTGGCGGCATCGCCGGCATCGCGCTTCTCTTCTGCCTCAAGGGCACGCTGCTGCGCATGGTGCCCGAAAGCCTGCCGCGGCTCAACGACATTTCGATAAGCTGGAGCGTTCTGCTCTTCGCTCTCGGCGTCTCCGTCCTTGCCGGCACAATCTTCGGCTTGGCGCCCGCCTTTCAGGCAAGCCTCGCCGATCCCAGCCAGATGCTTCGCCAGGAAGGCCGCGGCTCGAAAGGCTCCGCAGCCCAAACGCGAACCCGCAGCGCGCTCGTCGTCTCGGAGTTTGCGCTCTCCCTGGTGCTCATGATCGCCGCCGGCCTGTTGCTGCGCAGCTTCTGGAATCTCTACAACGAGCGTCTCGGATTCGACCCGCGCAATGTCATCACCGTGCAGACCTGGCTGCCCGTGCCCAACGACCCCAAGACCGACATCTACGGAACAGCCGCGCAAGAGTCAACCCTGCTTCGCGAAATCCTTCGCTGCGCCCGCTCGCTGCCTGGCGTGGAAGATGTAGCCATCGGCGACCTCGCCGCGCTTCCCCTGGGCCACGGCCACAACGATCTCAATCCCTTCCCGCTCATCCGCGAAGGCCACGAGACACAGGGCAAAGAGCCTCCCATCGTCGATGCTTCCGTGGTGTCGCCGGAATATTTTCATCTGCTCGGCATGTCGCTGCTCCGCGGCCGCCTGTTTACCGATTCTGACGTGGACACCACGCCCTCCGTCGCGGTCATCAACGAGGCCATGGCGCGCACCTACTGGCCCAATGAAGATCCCATGGGCAAGCATTTCAAACTGCGGCCAACCGACCCTACCTGGACCACAGTCGTCGGCATCATTGCCAATGCACGCAGCGAATCGTTGGAGCAGGCAAACGTCCCCCAGATGTATTTGAACGCCTATCAGCGCCATGCCAAGGACTTGGCCATCTTCCTGCGAGGCCGCCTCGATCCCGCTGCCATTCCCGGCCAAGTGCGCGAGCAGGTGCAGTCCGTCGACCGCGAGCTTCCCGTCTTCGGAGCCAGAATGCTCCCCGATGTGGTAACCGGCGCTCTCTCGCAGAGGCGATTTGCAATGGGCGCGGTCCTGCTCTTCGCCTTGACCGCACTGCTCCTGGCCGGCCTTGGCATCTACGGAACCATCTCCTTCGTCGTTGGCGAGCGCACCCGCGAAATCGGCGTGCGCATCGCGCTAGGAGCGCAGCGCAAGACCATCCTTGGAATGGTTATGCGCACGGGACTCAAGCTCGCCGCCGCCGGCGCCATCGTGGGATTCGTCGCCGCCCTCATCGTCTCCCATCTCATGGCCGGCCTTCTCTATAACATTTCCCCCAGCGATCCCTTGACCTTTATCGGCCTCACCATCGTGCTAACAGCCGTTGCCCTCGCCGCATCCTACATCCCCGCGCGCAGGGCCATGCGCGTCAACCCCATCATCGCCCTGCGCTACGAATAGCCACGGCGAGTCGAACGGCTCCGTCGAGTCGCCGCGCAACATCACCAAAGAACGACCTGTCATCCTGAGCGACCGTAGCGCAGCAAAGGGAGTCGAATGCCGGCCCTGAGGGAAGTCGAACGGGGACCCGCGGTTTCCTTTTCGCGTTGCAACATGGCATGAATTCACAGGCTGCGGAAACACCCGCTCGGGCGGTAGGCCAGGGATTTATCCCTGGCACAAGGACAGCAAAAATCCCCGTGGGCTTCAGCCCCTGCGGTATGCTCCCCGCGCATTTGAACCCATCCAAGCCCTTTTCCCGCAACTTGTTCAGCCATGCCGAAACCGGCTGAAAATGAATGTATCCTTCAGCCCCTGCCAGACTCAATGAGCCACGCCATCTCCCGAATCCGCCGCAAAACCCAGCGCCCTCCAATGCGAACTGCGTACAAGCAGTTCCTTCCGTGAAGCCGACCTTAAGGTAGTAATCCGCGTCGATGAGTGACTTGGTGATTTGGCATGATTCGAGAGACGATTTAGCTACAGTGCGATATTTGGTCGCCGTCTGGCGAAGTTGGTGGCATGTTCGAAGGCGTGGGAGAGTTGGAGGACGCTGAAGTCCTGCTTGTCGCGGCCGACGATTTGGAGGCCGACGGGCAGGCCGTCGGGCGTGAAGCCTGCGGGTACGGAGGCAGCGGGGTTGCCGGTAGCAGAGATGTACCAGCAACTCTTCATCCAGTCGATGTAGTTGGTGAAGTGAACGCCGTTGATCTCGGTGGGCCA
>JBEKFD010000306.1:0-4981 GCA_050013495.1 Occallatibacter sp.
ATGGATCTCCTTTGCGTGGAAAACATACGCGTGCTGGATTGGGCCGGCCGCCAGCCTGCGGAAGCGCGGCGGACAGAATCAAAAAGGGCGTGCAGGAAAGGAAAGCTAGTTGCGCCTTCCTCGCCTGCACGCCCGATTTTGAGACATGTTAATCACTTGAACAGAACAGGCTACACCATGCGCCAGCTCGGTTCAAGCCAACCCACTGCCCATTCCTTCTGCTGCGCCGGCTTTTGCCGGGCCGGAAGACCTAATCGATTCAGCGGTTTCCCGGGGGCTAAAGCCCCCGGCTCCCTCCAGAATCTGCGATCTGTGACTGCCTCCGGGGTCCGTTATACGCGCGACAGCCTACGCTGTAACCAGCTCCGGCTTGGGCACGCTGTTGATGGTTTTCAGGATCCGCGAGACGATCTGGTAGGGGTCGCCCTCCGAGTTCGGGCGACGGTCCTCCAGATAACCCTTGTAGCCGTTTTTGATGAAGTTGACAGGCAACCGAACCGAAGCGCCGCGGTCGGAGAGCCCATAGCTGAATTTGTCGATGGCCTGGGTTTCGTGCAGGCCTGTCAAACGCATATGGTTGTCCGGGCCATATACGGCGATGTGCTCGGGAATGTACTGCTCGAATGCCTTCATCAGGGATTCAAGATATTCTTTGCCGCCGACTTCGCGAAGGTATTTGGTGGAGAAGTTGCAGTGCATGCCGGAGCCGTTCCAGTCACCCTTGAGGGGCTTGCAATGCAATACCAAATCCACTTCGTACTTCTCGCAGAGGCGCATCATCAAGTAGCGAGCGGTCCAGGTGTCGTCGGCGGCTTTGGCGGAGCCTTTGGCGAAGATCTGGAACTCCCACTGGCCTTTCGCAACTTCCGCATTGATGCCCTCGTGGTTGATGCCGGCGGCGAGACAAAGTTCCCAGTGTTTGTCGACGATTTCACGAGCAATGCTGCCCATGTTCTTGTAGCCGACGCCGCAGTAGTACGGCCCCTGCGGCTGAAGAGGAAAGCCGTCCTTCGGCCAACCGACGGGACGCCCTTCCTTATAGAGGAAGTACTCCTGCTCAAGGCCCACCCACAAGTCAGGATCGTCCTCGATGGTTGCGCGCATGTTGGTGGAATGCGGCGTGCCATCGGGGTGCATGACTTCGCTGAGAACGATATAGCCGTCTGTCTTGGTTGCGTCAGGATACAAAGCCACAGGCTTGAGCACGCAGTCAGACTTGCTGCCCTCGGCCTGCATGGTTGAGCTGCCGTCAAACCCCCAAAGGGGTATATCTGCAAGGGTGGGTGGTTTCTCAAACGATTTGAGCAGACTTTTGCCGCGCAGGTCAGGAACAGGCTTTTTGCCGTCAAGCCAGATGTATTCCAATTTGTACTTTGTCATGGGTCTCCCTCAGGAAGAGAATGTAATGGATATCCAAGAGAATCCTAGGGCTTAGCGCATAAGGAACCCGTCAAGATTTTGAAGTGTCGGCATGGTTTTTCGGGGCGATCAGCGGTGGTGAGCGACAAGGAACATCAACAGCAGGATCACCACGGGAATCATGGCCAGACCGCCGTAATAGAGGATCTTGCGCGAGAACTGGGACTTGCGCTTTTGCCAGTCGCGCAGTTCAGGCCGGTCTTCCACGCCAACCTGGTCGATGTGCTCCAAGTCGCGCTTGAATTCGCGCGCGCTGGCGTAGCGATTCTTCGGGTCCCGTTCGAGCGCGCGATACAGGACCTCCTGCAATTGCGGGGAGACGGATGGGTCTGCGACCGAGGGCGGCGTGGGGTGGTTGAGCAGGCGCTCATTCATGGCGGCCATTGGATTGGGGCCGGTAAAGGGCAGCTTGCCGGTGAGCATTTCGTAGAGGATGACGCCCATGGAATAGATGTCCGACCGTCCGTCGCCGCGCTTGCCCTTCACCTGTTCGGGAGAGATGTAGTTGGGCGTGCCGATGGCAGCGGTGAAATTGGCGTAGGTGAGGCGCTTGGCGGAGGCGTCGCCAGCGATGCCGAAGTCGATGAGCTTGATTTGGTCGTCGCCATCCACCATGATGTTTTCCGGCTTCAGGTCGCGATGCACAACGCCGTTGGCGTGAATGTACTCCAGCGCGTCGAGCACGCCAGTGGCGATGCGCATCGCGCGTTCCTGCGGGATGCGGCCTTCATCCAGGATTTCGCGCAGCAGCCGGCCGTCGCACCACTCCATGACCATGTAAATTCGGGAACGCGGTTCGCCGGCAAAAACGCGCATCACCTTGGGATGGTCGAGCTTCTCGCCGATGTCCGCCTCGCGCTTGAAGCGGTCGAAAAGAATCGGATCGGCTTCCAGATCGGGGTGAGGAATCTTGATGGCGACTATGCGATTGTCGCGCGTGTCGACGGCGCGGTAAATGGAGGCCATGCCGCTGCGGGCGACCGGGGCTTCGATGCGATAGGAGTCGATCGTAGAACCGGCTTCGAAGCCGTCGTGATACCCCATGAAGCAGACACTCCGTTCAATCGATCTTTCTTACTTTACCGGGGAAGCGCGGATTCAAACTAAGGATTCCGTAAGGTCCGGCTGATTATTCGCAGTGCGGGAATCACGAGGGCAGCCGGTAAGGCCGGCCGCGGTACATTCCCACTTGTTCAACGGCGCGCACGCGAATTACCTGAGCTGTTGTGTTGTCGCCGCCGTCGATTTCGACAGCACGAGCCACCAGCTCGCGCGCTACCTCCTCGATGTCCTTCTTCTGCGACACGATCCCGGCGATTGTTTTTTCATTCATCTCGTCATGCACGCCGTCCGTCGAGAGTACCAATACGTCGCCAACCTGCAGCGTGATGGTGGTTGTATCCGGAGAAACAAACATCTCCGGACCCAGCGAGCGGATGAGCACGTGGCGCGATTCAGACTCGGCGAGGTCCGCGGCCGAGATCAGGCCCAGCTTGCGCTGCTGCGCGACCCATGTGTGGTCCTGGGTGATCTGTTTGGCCTGGCCGTTGCGCACCAGGTAACAGCGTGAGTCGCCTACGTGCGAAACGATGGCTTGATCGTGGCGCATGGCGCAGGCGACTAGCGTGGTTGCCATGCTCTTGCCGCGATACTCGGGCGCCAGGGTGCAGTCGTGGACAGCGGCGTTGGCGTGCTGAATGAGGCGCGGCAAAAGGCCGGCGAGCATAGTGCCGGCCTGGGCCTTGCCGAACCCCTCTATGAGGGTGGACAAAGCGGTGGCCGAGGCGACTTCACCCAGATCCATGCCGCCCACCCCGTCGGCGACTGCAAACAGGTAGCCATGCGATTGCGCTTGCTGGCGCGAAGTGGGGATAAACGATCCCATCGCGTCTTCGTTGTTGGTGCGAACCTTGCCGAAATCGCTTGCCTGGCCGAACTGAACTTCCAACATGGGCGCCGCCGCCTGAAACAGCCTCCGCAGAGCTGCGGGGAAAACGATCAACCTCGATTGTGAAACACCTGAATCAAAAACACCACTGGGTGGATGTCCGTTGTTTGTCTTTCAACACAGACAAACAACGGACGCCACCCAGCGAATGCGGTTCGATTGAATCGGCCTACTTGGCAGTGAGCAGTACAGCTTTGCCCTTGGACTGCGACGATCGTATGAAGTAAATGGCCCCATAGAGGCCCCATGCGCCCGAGATGCCGAGCGCGCACAGCGGCTCCATCTTTGTGCCCAGGTTGAAGAATGGGCCGGCTACGTAAAAGCCCATGCAAACCAGGTTGGCGATGAGGCCGAAGCCGGGAATGAGCCAGTGCTTGAGCAGGTTGAAGTCTGGACGCCCCGCGAAAGCCACCATGCACAGGAAGCAGCTGAGCGCGTAGAGGATGAAGGTGCCGAAGTTGGAAGTGAGGGTGACGGTAAGCAGCGAGTTGGGCAGCGCTGCCAGTTTGTCATGCGATAAATAGCCGACGCTGGAGAAGAGGCCGTGCGGAAGGGCTGCGATGGTAGCGTCAGTGGGCGCGGCGGAGTCGCCGAAGACCAGCGCGACGCCGATGACGCCGATGACCGCGGAGATCACGGCTAGCGTCCAGATGGCTTTGCGCGGCGATAGAGACCCGGCATGAAGGATGCCGAAGTGCTCCGGAGCCTCATCGTCCTTGCCCATGGCGTAGGTGACGCGCGCGCCGGTGTTCATGCAGCTGAGGGTGGTTCCGATGAGCGCGAGGAAGACGGTGAAGGCCTCAACCAGCATGAAGATGCGTCCGCGGCCAACTCCGAAGAGCGAGTCGCCGACGATGATCATCATGTCTCCGATGGGCGCCGCGGAGCCGGATGCGCTTTGCATGGTGTATCCACTATTGAGGAAGTAATTGGCCGCGAAGTACTCGAAGAGATAGCAGAACAATCCCTGGACGAGAAGCGAGACGATGACCGCAATGGGCACGTCGCGCTTGGCGTTCTTGGCTTCGCCGCCCATCGAGGTTACGGACTCAAATCCCACGAGGATCAGAATCGCCACCGTTGCCTGCAAGAACATCCAGCTCATCTTGTGGGGAGCCACGACGGAGCGGGCATTCTCATGGGTGAGGAAATTACCCTTGTCGTCGGCGGTGGGATAGGTGACCAGGAAGGGCACGGGTTTACCGGCCGCGTCCAGCTTCGGCTGCGGCACCTGGTTGGCGTCGCGGGTAATGGTTTCGGCGACTACGCCATCGGGGCCGGGAGCCTTGGTGGTGGCGAACTCATAGTTGTAGGAGGCACTGGTGGTGGAGTCAAACTGGAAGCCCTGGCTGCCTGCGGGATGGTTGGCGCGATAGCCGAGCGCCAGCACCGCGAAGACGATCAGCGCCGAGATCTGAATGACGTTGATGCCGATGTTGACGGCCGTGGAGCCGTTGACTCCGCGATAGCCGATGTAGGCGATGAGGAAGGAGAAGATCACCGCGACAAGCATCATGAATGCCGGGCCGGGGTTGGAAGCGCTCATGAAGTTGGGCCACAAGGTGCCGACCAGGTAGCCGCACAGGATGCCCATGACTCCGACCATGACGCCTG
>JBEKFD010000307.1:0-4975 GCA_050013495.1 Occallatibacter sp.
GCCGATTCGGTGCTGCTTTGCGCCACCGAAATGTCGCGCCGCGCGGATATGGATGCGGTAACGGAGGTGCTGCGGTGAGCGCCAGGAAACTGGATCGAAAAGTCAACTCGCACCTCTCGCCCAACGAGCTTTTGATCTTCGAGCGCAGCTCTCCAGGCAAGAAGGCGTACCAGCTTCCCGAACTCGACGTGCCCGCCGTGGACGCGGCCGAAGCGCTGGGCGCCGCGAGCGTCCGCGCCGAAATCCCCGGCTTCCCGGAAGTCAGCGAGGTCGAAGCCATCCGCCATTTCACCCGCCTTTCCACCTGGAACTATGCCATCGATTACGGCATGTATCCGCTGGGTTCCTGCACCATGAAGTACAACCCGCGTGTCAACGAGCTGGTCGCCCGCATCGAGGGCCTGGCGGAAGCGCATCCTTACCGCCCCGACTCGCGCGCGCAGGGCATTCTTTCAGTCTTCGACCTGCTGCAGCGCTGCCTCATCGAGATCACGGGAATGGATGCAATCACACTGCAGCCCGCGGCCGGCGCGCATGGCGAGTTCACCGGAATCCTCCTCGTCCGCGCCTGGCATGAGTCGCAGGGGAACCCGCGCAAGAAAATTCTCATTCCTGACTCCGCGCACGGCACCAATCCCGCCACGGCGGCCATCTGCGGCTACTCGGTCGAGAACCTCAAGTCCAACGCCGAAGGCGGCATCGATCTCGAAGCCCTCGCACGCCAGGTGGACGAAGAGACCGCTGCCTTGATGCTCACCAATCCCTCCACCATCGGCGTCTTCGAAAGCCAGATCCACAAGATCGCGGACATTCTGCATGCCAAGGGCGCGCTGCTCTACATGGACGGCGCCAACATGAACGCGCTGGTGGGCAAGGCGCGGCCCGGCGACTTCGGCGTGGACGTGATGCACCTCAACCTGCACAAGACGTTTTCAACGCCGCACGGCGGCGGCGGCCCCGGCTCCGGCCCGGTGGCCTGCAAGGCTTTCCTGGAGCCGTTCTTGCCCACGCCTGTGCTCGTCCGCAGCGCCGCTGCCTCTGATCCGCAAAGTCTCCGTGCTCCATCGTTGCGCGTTCTCTCTGGCTTTCGGCCGGGAGACCCCGAGCCGCACCCGCCGTCCGTGCGCACCGATCTGGGTTTCCCAGCGTTTCCGCGGGTCCTCGATGAAGAAGTGGCGGAGGAAAGCGAAAATCACGGCTCCAAACCCGTTGGCGAGCTAGCCTGGGACTACAACCGTCCCCACTCCGTAGGCCGCGTGCGCGCCTTCTACGGCAACACCGGCATGTTCATCCGCGCCCTCGCCTACATCCTCGCCAACGGGCCGGACGGCCTGCGCCAGACCACCGAAGACGCCGTTCTCAACGCGAACTACATCCGCCACGGCCTTGAGGACCTCTACGAGCTGCCTTACAAGACTGCATCGATGCACGAAGTGGTCTTCAGCGACAAGCGCCAGGCTGCCAAGGGCGTGAAGACCGGCGACATCGCCAAGCGGCTGATCGACTACGGCTTCCACCCCTACACGGTCAGCTTCCCGCTGATCGTGCACGGCGCGCTGATGATCGAGCCTACCGAAAGCGAGTCGCTGGAAGAACTGGACTTATTCATTGCGGCGATGCGCTCGATCGCCAGGGAAGTGGAAGAAACTCCGGAGTTAGTCAAGTCAGCACCGCATTCGACAAGAGTTTCAAGGCTCGACGAGGTGCAGGCGGCAAGAAAGCCCATTCTCCGCTGGCGTCCCGCAGAGACTGCTCCCCCTGCGGCTTCACAACCTGCGCAGTTTGGCGCCATGGAAAACTTGCCGACCGCTTAACGCTCGCGCTGCGTTGGATGTTGAGGTGAAGCGCTAGCGAATCACGCGCAGGGCCTTCGACGCGTATTGGGCGATTTCGGCGTCCATGGTTACCAGCGTCAATCCCTCCAAGGTCGCCTGTGCAATGAGGATGCGGTCGAACGGGTCGTTGTGGATGGGCGGCAGGCTATGCACGGCGGCGATGTGCCGTGGATGAAGAAGCAGCAGAGTCGCGGCCAGTTGATCGAGGGCGTCGAACCACCAGGCGCGCGGGTCGCCTACGTCCAGGTTGCCCTTCATGCTCTTGATCATGACTTCCCAATAGCAGATGACGCTGAGCACGTTTGGGCCTGTACTCGCAGCCTTGCGGGCCGCGACAGAAAGTGCCTCGGGACGGTCGAGTGCCCAGATCGCCGTATGTGTATCGAGCAGGAATGATTCTGCTGGAAAATCCTGGCTCAATCCTCTTCACCCAAGAGTTCTTCTTCGGTCATGGGATCGTCCCAGCCGGGCAGCAGGCGAATGCGGCCCTTCATGCCGCCCAGAATCGGCTTGCGGCGCTCGGCTGGGGGACGCGCGATCTGGGCGACGGGGCGGCCATGGCGGGTGATGACCACCTGTTCGCCGTCTTCCATCATCCGGATCAACTCAGGCAAGCGGTTTTTCGCTTCTGCGGTGCTGACTTCCATAGCCGGAATTATAGCTATAATTTATGGCCATAACAAGCCAGCGATCCCGACCCGGCGGGTTGTTAATCTTGACGCCTTATCCTAGATTTCCAAATTCGCACAGTTGCCATTCGGCCTAAACTCACCTGATATGGCAACCATCCCCGATCTCAGATTAGACCAAGGAATGCCCGCGAATGTGGAGGCCGAGAAGACCATCCTCGGCGCCATTCTGCTGGACAATGCGGCTCACTCGGAAGCCGCCGAGAAGCTCGATTCCGAAGACTTTTCGCTCGACTCGCATCGCCGTATCTTCTTGCGCATGAGCGAGTTGATGAACGAGCAGCGGGCAGTGGACATTGTCACCCTGTCGCACGAGCTGGCGCGCTACAAGGAGGTCGAGTCGGTGGGCGGCGTGGCATATCTGGCGTCGCTTACCGAGGGCCTGCCGCGCCGCCCGGTGATCGAGGAGTACATCCGCATCGTCAAGGACAAGAGCCTGCTGCGCAAGCTGATGGGCATCTGCTCCATGGCCATTGCGCGGGCCGCCGACCAGTCCGAGTCGGCGCTGGACGTGCTCTCGATGGCCGAGACGCAGTTGATGGAGGTCAGCGAAAAGGGGCTGACCCAGGGGTTTCAATCCCTCGACCAGATCGTCCAGCATTCCTTTGGAAGCATCGACAATCTCTACAAGCAGAGCCGCGAGATCACCGGCCTGGCCACCGATTTCACCGAGCTTGACCGCATGACCAGCGGCCTGCAGAAGGACGAGCTGATCATCATTGCAGCGCGGCCTTCGATGGGGAAGACGGCCTTCGCCATCAATATCGCGCAGAACGCGGCCATCAACCACAAGGCCATCGTGGCCATCTTCAGCTTGGAAATGAGCAAGGAGTCGCTGCTCAGGCGCATGTTGGCCTCGCAGGCCTGGGTTGACCAGCAGATGCTGCAAAAGGGCTTCCTGGGCCGCGAAGACCATGCCAAATTGCAAAACGCGCTGGGCCAGCTTGTGGACTCGCGCATGTTCATCGACGACACGGCGGGCATCTCGCTGGCCGAGATGCGGGCCAAGGCGCGGCGGCTCAAGCAGAACGCCGGGGGACTCGACCTGATCGTGGTGGACTATCTGCAACTGATGTCGGCCACCTTGCCGTCGTCGAGCAAGAAAGGCTACGAGAACCGGACGCAGGAAGTGTCGGCCATCTCGCGCGGGCTCAAGGGCCTGGCCAAGGAGCTGCACGTGCCGGTGGTGGCGCTGTCCCAGCTTTCCCGCGCCGGCGTGCAGCGCAAAGACGACAAGCGCCCCATGCTCAGCGACTTGCGCGAGTCTGGATCGATCGAGCAGGACGCCGACGTGGTGGCCTTCATCCACCGCGAGTCCTACTACAACCGGACTGAAGAGATGTCGGAAGCCGAGAAAGCCAAGTCCGAGATCATCGTCGCCAAGCAGCGCAACGGGCCTACGGACACTGTGTTTCTGAACTTTATCGGAAAGTTTACGCGGTTCGACAACCCGGACATGGGGCATGAGGGGTGAGGGTGACTCCATCTTGGATGACTGCATCGGGCTGTTGCTGTCAACTGAGGATCACGCCTGGACAGATCGGAGGACAGTAAGTATCCTCTGGCAATGCCGGAGGCTTTACGGCTGCTGGCTCCTCAATAGATCTTTTCGCAACCGTTGAAGGCAAGAGCAAGAACAACAGCAAAAGCACCGAGAGCAAAACCAGGGAATACTCCCCGAATTGCCGAACTCCTACTGCCCCCCGGTAGTAGCCTGGGGTCTCCCGTTTCGGCTAGAAGTCAATTGATTGTTCTCATCTATTGTCGTGTGCTGCTGACCACCAGATCGTTGTTTTCTCGGCCCAAATCCTCGCCAGCAGAAGCGGTTCTTATCAGGAGAGGCGTAACACCTCCCGAATGTCGATATCGGGACGAATCAGTTCTATGATCAGTGCCTCGGCGGATTTGCCAACTAGTCATTGATTCGATGACGTATCCTATCTCGGATTCTGTTCGGCCAGCGAGGTAATCCGAGTGAGAGACCAAGACGCGATGAAGCACATTGACCAAATCACTGATTGGTATGACGGCGCAGCCAATCGTTATCGGATCGGCTATATTTCAGTAAAAATATTTCAGTTGTTCGTGACTGCATCGATTCCCGTAGTTTCACTCGCATTCCGCTCACAGCCGGGAGGGCTTGAAGGCCTGATCACTGGAACGCTCGCAGCAGTTCTGTTGGTTGCTGAAGGCATACAGCAAACGCTCCAACTCCTGCCAAGATGGACCAAATATAGATTTGCTCACAGCGCGCTTCGTCGCGAAAGACTCTTGTTTGAGGGTACTGCCGGCCCATACGCTCAAGTGGCAGCACCGATCGCTCTCTTCACAGAGAGGATTAACTCAATTATTTCTGAGGAGAATGCCGCCTGGCTTACGATCCAAGAACAAATCAAGCAAGGGAAGTAGATACTTGTGCGCCTATTATTTTTTCTCATTGTTTGATTTGCG
>JBEKFD010000308.1:0-4947 GCA_050013495.1 Occallatibacter sp.
TAATGAATATCGGTGCGAGTCGGCGCTAGTTACCGCTGGCAGCCTCGGGCGCCAGACGAAGCCGATCGGTCAACTGGAAGATCAACGTGGCGCCCGGTTCCAGCCGGGCTTGCGGATGGCTGATCAGCAGATGGACAGTGATGGCGCCCGCGCCGATGAGGCCGCCCGTCAATGCGCCTACCGGCCCGGCCACAATGGCGCCCGTTACCACGCCAGTGCCGACCGCGCCGCCGTATTCAACGCCGTCTCGCTTGGCGCGCGAGTTCGGTTTGATGGTGCCTTCTCCCACCACGTGCGTCCGCGATCCGGGAGTGCCGGTGACTTCGGCGTGGAGACGCCAGCGCGTTCCGTCGGGGAGAATGATCGATTCCGGCTGCAGGCGCATGGTTCCAGAACCGCCCGCATGTCCGGTCGACACTGCGACCACCCGGCCATCGATCTCAGAGCCGGCGGGAATGAGTACCTGCCCGTCCTGCAACACATCGGTCGCAACGCGCGTGCGGAACGGTTCGCCCTTCTCTGAATCGACGGTGGAGAGCTGGTCAAGCAGGTGGACGCGAATGCTGGTGCCTTCCTGCACCTCGCCGGGGCGCAGCGGGTGCGGGTGCACAATGTCGCCGTCGGGGTCGTAGGCGTAGGTGCGCTGATTGAAAGCCGGTGGATTCGAGGGCGCGATGCGCACAATTCCGTCGTCGGTGCCGTCCACCGATTCTGGCGAGGGGAAATTGACAGAAGGATCGACGGAGGTGGGGCGCGGTTCATACTGCGCCGACGGTGCGGCATACTGATAGGGCTGGGGTGCGGGTTGATAAGCCGGCGGCGCATACTGCGGCTGGGCGTTGGCCGGTTGGGTGTTGAAGGGCTGCCCGGCAGGTGGCTTGGGCTCGGGAATGCTGGTGGTGATAATCGTGTCGTCGGCGGGAGGGTGCGACACTCCCTGATAAGGGCCCGGCTGCGCATTGGTCTGGCTTGCATCTTGAGCAGTGAGTCCGGCTGCGCACACTGCAAACAGTGCCAATACGGGAATTGAACGATGTATCCAACCAATCATCTGGGGTGCTCCTTGTGAGAAGTGCCCCGTCGCCAGGGCACTCCATTTTAGCGGGCGGAAATCCCCTTGCACGTGTAGACCCCGCCAGGCGCGGAGAGTTGCGCAGGTGGAGAGAAATGAGTTCCCGCGGCTGCTCTCCCAAGCTAAGATTAGCGCCGCCGCGGAGCCCTGGGTGCGCCCAGCGCCGCGCACGTGCCTTGGGCGGTACGAATCAAAATGGTCAACCGGGCGCAATGCGGATTTCATGAATGGAAACACTTGGCGCGGTGTGACCGCCATTACACAGCTTCGCACTCCCTGGTTTGCTAGAATCCAATCGGTAGACTTCCAATTTTTACGTCGGACGGAGACGTTATTCCCCACGCGCCGCAGCTTCTGAACACGATTCAAAGCGCCGCCGGAGAAGCTCTCGCCGTGGATCGCCGTCCCAAACTGAATGACCGGCTGCAGCACCGCATCCTAAGGAGCGATATGACTGAGATTGTTGCCATCCGTGCCCGCGAAGTTCTTGATTCGCGCGGCAACCCCACCGTGGAAGCGGACGTGATTCTGGAAAGCGGCGCGCTGGGCCGCGCCATTGTGCCTTCGGGCGCATCCACCGGCGAACACGAGGCCGTGGAACTGCGCGACGGCGACAAGAGCCACTACATGGGCAAAGGCGTGTTGCAGGCCGTGGAAAATGTCGAGACCGTGATTGGGCCGGAGCTGGAGGGCCTGGACGCAGCCAATCAGCGCCTCATCGATCAAACCATGATCGCCCTTGACGGCACCCCCAACAAGGCCAAACTGGGCGCCAACGCTATTCTCGCTGTGTCCATGGCGGCCGCGCGGGCCGTGGCGACCACGCTGGAGATTCCGCTCTACCGCTATCTGGGCGGCGTGAACGCAAGCATTCTGCCCACGCCCATGCTCAACGTGCTCAACGGCGGCGCACACGCCGATTCGAATGTGGACTTTCAGGAATTCATGATCATGCCCGTGGGCGCGGAACGCTTCAGCGATGCCTTGCGCTGGGCCGCGGAAACCTTCCACACCCTCAAGAGCGTGCTCAAGAAGAAGGGTTACAACACGGCCGTGGGCGATGAAGGCGGCTTTGCTCCCTCGCTCAAGTCGAACGCTGAAGCAATCGAATTGATACTTGAAGCCATTGAAGCGGCCGGCTACAAGCCCGGCGAGCAGATTGCCATCGCGCTCGACCCGGCGTCGAGCGAGTTCTACGACAAGGACAAAAAGAAGTACATCTTCAAGAAGAGCGACAAGCGCGAACTGTCGAGCGAAGAGATGGTTCACTTTTACGACAACTGGACTCGTCAGTACCCCATCGTCTCGCTCGAAGACGGCCTGGCCGAGGACGACTGGGAAGGCTGGAAGATTCTCACCGACAAGCTGGGCAGCCGCATTCAACTGGTGGGCGACGACATCTTTGTCACCAACGTGAAGCGCCTGCAGCGCGGCATTGAAGAGGGCGTGGGCAATTCGATTCTCATCAAGGTCAACCAAATCGGCACCGTGACCGAAACGCTGGAAGCCATCGACCTGGGCCGCCGTTATGGGTATACATCGGTCATTTCTCACCGCAGCGGCGAGACTGAAGACACCTTCATCGCCGACCTCGCCGTAGCCACCGGCGTAGGCCAGATCAAGACCGGCTCAGTCAGCCGCACCGATCGCATCGCCAAATACAACCAGTTGCTCCGCATCGAAGAAGAACTGGGCTCCGGGGCAGTCTTCCTCGGCCTCGAAAGCCTCAACTACAACGATTGAGCTCTGGTTGGAAGAATTTGCTTTGGAAGGGCACGGCTTTAGCAGCTGAGAGAATGCGAATGTAATTGAGACAGTTCCTCGGTTGCTCAGTCTAGTCGCTTTCAACCCACGAGCGAGAACAAGCACTTGAGAATTAGGAGTTAATCGACGCGATGGAAATCATGCTCCAGTTCGTTTTCAAGGACGGCGTGCGACACGACTTACCCCAAAAACTGCTTGGAGCGGGGGACGGGCATCTCATTCCCCTCGTCGGAGACAACGTAGTTTTCGACGATGATGGATCTTGGTCTGTGCTCGAGCGATACTTCAATTTTGAGGAAACTCCCATTCATGTCACATTGATGCTGAGACGTGAGGAATGAGCTGAAGTCTATTCCATCCAAGGAATCAATTCTCTCGTAGTATCCAAGTTTCCTACTTCCGCAAACCCAACCTCCGAGGAAGCTGCCCGTGCCCAAGCATCCCCTGGTTCTCACCATCCTCGATGGATGGGGCTACCGCGCTGAAACTGCCGACAACGCCATCGCTCTGGCCCGCAAGCCCACCTACGACAAGCTGCTGCGCGAGTTTCCCAACACGCTCATCCACGCCAGCGAGCATTTCGTCGGCCTCCCTGACGGGCAGATGGGCAACAGCGAAGTGGGGCACCTGAATATCGGCGCCGGCCGCATTGTGCAGATGGACATCACGCGCATCGACGCGATGATCGCAGCAGATACATTCAGGAAAGATCCGGCCATCGTGCGTGCTATGAAGCAAGCGCAGGAGGGAGGGCGGCAACTGCATCTCTTCGGCCTGGTCTCCGACGGCGGCGTGCACTCGCACCAGAACCATCTCTACGCGCTGCTGCGGACTGCAAAGGAATACGGGTTGACGCGGGTCTTTGTGCACGCCTTCATGGATGGCCGCGATACCGGACCCAACTCTGGCGCGGGCTTCATCGCAGCCCTCCAAAAAAAGATGCGCGAGTATGGCGTAGGCAAAGTCGCCAGCATCAACGGCCGCTACTATGCCATGGATCGCGACAAGCGCTGGGAGCGCGAGCGCAAGGCCTTCGACGCTATGGTCAACGGCAAGGCCGAGGGCGGCGCGTATCCAGACCCCGTTGCGCGCATCAAGGAAAACTACAACAACGGCATCACCGATGAGTTTCTGATTCCCTTTGTCGTGGTCGATGGCGCGGGCAAGCCCGTTGGGCAGATTCGCGATGAGGATGTTTGCATCAACTTCAACTTTCGCGCCGACCGCGCCCGGCAGATCACCCGCGTGCTGGCTCGCGAGAGCGGCCTGAACAAGAAGGGTGGCCGCGACCTCGACGGATGGGAGTCGCTCGACGAAACCATTCCGCGTTCGGAGATTCCCAAGAACCTGCACTACCTGTGCATGACGCAATATGACAAGTTATACGAGTTACCGTTAGTTATCCCGCCCGAATCCATGGATAACATCCTGGCTAATGTGTTAGGGGCGCACCAACTGCGCAACCTGCGCGTGGCGGAGACAGAAAAGTTTGCCCACGTAACTTATTTTTTCAACGGCGGCATCGAAGTTCCCTTCCCCGGCGAGGAGCGCATTCTCTGTCCCTCGCTGAAGGTGGCCACTTACGATCTTGCTCCGGAGATGCGCGCTGAATGCATCGGCGACACGATCGTGAAGGCAATCAACGACACTGCTTTTGACTTAGTGGTGGCCAACTTCGCCAACGCCGATATGGTGGGCCACTCCGGCCAATTGGAGCCGACCATCCGGGCTTGCGAGTACGTAGACGCGCAACTTGGCCGCATTTACAAGGCCATCAAGGAGCGCAATGGCGCATGGCTCATTACCGCCGACCACGGCAACGCCGAGTTGATGAAGGACCCCGTAACCGGCGGCCCGCACACCGCCCACACCACCAACCCGGTGCCGTTGATTTATGTGGCTGAAGACGCGCCGCATTATCGCCTGCGCAACGACGGCTCGCTGCGCGACATCTCGCCAACGCTGCTCAACATTCTGAATCTCGGCCTGCCAAAAGAGATGACCGGCGGAGATATGCGCGTGCCGATTACGAAGTAACTCGGCGCTAACTCAATCCCAGGTGTCAGAATCGAGACCTGGGGCGCCCGGCATTTGTGCTGAATTCAGGGGTG
>JBEKFD010000309.1:0-4921 GCA_050013495.1 Occallatibacter sp.
TACCGCTGTGTGGTTCCTGCGAGGACGTCTACTCATCTGCTCTCCTCTTCTCAGCCATCTTAGGCTGCCGAAGAACAGAACCCCCACTTATACCCCTGTCCGAATTTGCGGTACCGGCTCTGACAGCATGGCCAGATGATTAGCCGGCACGGTGATTGAAGTTGCCTTTATGGCCGCTGCCTCGTCTTTCTCCAGTTCCGGCGGAATCGCCCGGTCGTTGCCCGCGATCACGGCCCATGAAGGCTTGCTCTTCCACGCTGCCCGAGTGACTGTGGCTCCGAAAACAGATGCCGCCGTTTGACCCTGTGTGGCAGTGAGTATCTGCTGCTCATTTTCCGGCAGATCCTGCGCCATGTCTTCGGCAATTCCTTTTCGAGTCGCCGTCAGAAAACCTTGAGCGTCGGGCCGGAGTTCGCTGCCCAGCGGTGCAGCAGGATACGGCTTGCTGACGGAATTGATGGATTCACCTTCCCCGGGCGCGAACGCCGCCACGTAGACTAACCCGACAACCTTTGGGTCATTACCCGCTTCGGTGATCACCACGCCGGCGTAGGAATGACCGACTAGTATTACCGGTCCGTCCTGCAACGCGATGATGCGCTTCGTCGCTGCTACATCGTCGGCCAGCGAGGTCAAAGGATTCTGCACAGCAACCACGTGAAAACCCTTCGCCTCGAGGATCGCAATCACTTTAGACCAGCACGATCCATCCGCCCAGGCGCCGTGAACCAGGACAATGTTCTTGGCTCCTTGCGGCGAGTTCGCCTGAGCGAATCCTGTCATGTCGAGTCCGGACCACAGAATCAGCAACATGGTTGCGATCAAAGCGGCTCTGTACATTTGCAAGAGCTTCATCTCTACCTCCTCGTTAAACCAACTGTCGCGATTAAGCCAGAAGAACCTCGACCGCACAATTGGACGATGGTATCGCCCATACGAAGGTATCGCCGATACCTTCGTCCAATTGCCTCACTTCCCCACCTCTGGCCTAATCGCAACAAGTCGAGATGCACGCTGATGGAAGCCGAAAGGCCTTTGCGAAGGAGAGCACAACATGCCTGAATTTCCAACGAAATCTGCGGTGCCGGAACGACCCGAACAGAAGATTGAGGCACGCGGCGCCGCCAGACGCCTCGCCGGCTTTACAACCCTTACAGCAGTCGTGACAGTGCTGGTCGCCGTGGCTGTTTATGCGCAGGACAAGTATTTGCTGATATCGCCGAGCGGGATCGCGTTCTCTGACTTCAGGGGGTACGGGGACTGGCCTGCCGTCTCTTCCGCCCGGCAAGACGAGATACTCAAGGTGATCGTTGCCAATCCGAAAATGGTCGTGGCGTACAAGGCAGGCGTTCCCGGCAACGGCCAGCCTTTCCCGGAGGGCTCCAAGATCGTGAAGCTCCAGTGGAAGCAGAAGAAGAGCACGGAGGCCCAATTTGCTGTGGATGTGCCAGACTTCTTTACCCAGGCTTTCGTCATGGAAAAGGACAGTAAGAGATTTCCGAAGACCGGTGGCTGGGGATATGCGGTGTTCAACTACGATGCCGTGTCGGGCAAGTTCACGGCCGATGCCAAAAGCCTTTCAGACTGCGGAAACGCTTGCCATACGGTCGTGAAGGCGAAGGACTACATCTTCCACCCGTACGAGGTGCGTTGAGCTGGATCTGTCCCGAATCTTCGCCTGAAGGCTGGTGAGGCCTTGCTGGTATCATGCAGGATGCACCGAAGCCGCCGGGTATCCAGGTACCCGGCGGCCATCTCTCGTATTCCATCAACGTCCTTCTTCCCTTTGATGCTGTTGACGATTAGACATTGTCGTAATCCCGCGTTCACGAAATACTGTTCGCACGGCATTCGATAGGGGAAACTAACTTGGCAATCATCCGAAATTGCTCATCTTGCGGAAAATCGAACCGCATTCCGGCGAAACACCTGGCTGACATAGGAAGATGCGGCGCATGCAAGTCAGCGCTACCTGCAATGGCAGAGCCCATAGAGGTGAATCCCGAGGAATTCGATGAAGTTGTTCGCGATAGCAAGGTTCCTGTGCTCGTTGATTTCTGGGCGGCCTGGTGCGGCCCCTGCCGTACGGCGGCGCCGCATGTCGCACAGGTCGCGCACGATCTCGCGGGCCGCGCCGTCATCCTAAAGGTCGACACGGAACGGTTTCCAGAACTTGCTTCGCGGTACAACGTCCGAGGAATCCCGAACTTCGCCGTATTCAATCGCGGTAGCCTTCAGTTCCAGCAAGCGGGTCTTGTAGACGCGAACACGATGAAGAGTTGGCTGGCACAGGCAGCCTAGCCTGCGCGGCGAAACGTTCGAAGAGTAAAGGCAGTTATCCCCTCTGTTTGTTCGATCCTGTTCTAGCCATCCAATGACGGCGGGCATTAATCCCGAATTGACTTCGCTCCCTCCGTCCCTTCGATCCGTAGGTGCTGATTCCCTATGAGAAGCTCACAGACACACTGTCGCAAAGTCTCTATGTGCCCTTGCCAGTCTTCTTCGATTCTCCGCTCCCATTGTCCATTCCGAACTCTCTTTGTCGATGCTCTTTTTGAGCACTTCGTGGACGACCCGATGACTTCCACAAGTGTTTGACCGGCAGGCGCTTGATGTTGGTGAGTAGCCATAACATCCTCCAATACGGCTGGTTCATCGTTCCTATAGTCACGCTTTACGCAAGAAAATCCTTTGGGTTCCACGGATTCGATTAGGCCAAAGCACGGGAGGCGAATCAATTGAACGAAGGTATTGATTGATCCCTTGGCATCGAGCGGTTGACCCAGGTTGATGCGCGAGCCCGAAACGTGCACGAGTTAGCCCCGAGGGAGACACGGATTCTGTTCAAGCGGAATTGATGGCGGCCCCAATTCGCCTCTTCGCGATCTACTCGATCTCCGGTTCCGTCAAAGCGGAGAGGTCCGCAGTCTCGGTTGCGACAAGTCGCTGAAACTCCTCGGGGCGATGGGCTTTGAGATACTCCGTTAGGAACCCGGCCGCGCTGCTTTTCCCCGTCCCATGTCCGATCAGGATGATCTCTTCGGCGTGTACAAGGTCCATGGCGATCTCCTCGTAGTACGAGTCTTCCTCGGGGACGCGATCACCTTTGTAGTGAGCTTCCTTACGGTGGATCAAATGATGTTGGAAGCCGAAGGGATCATACGGTTTCACCGTGACTTCGCCTTGGGGCCGGCTGTCGCCCACATCGTGATATATGTGAGCAACATGATGATCGATGACCACGACCATTCGTCCGATTTTGGATGCTTTGGCGGGCATCCCAGGACCTCCGGCTTCTTTCAGAAACCTGCGAAGCCGAGATATCTCCTCCACCGCGAGATTATGCCCGCTGGGGCGCTTGAAGAAACTCCTTTGAGAACCGACCGCGAAGATAAACTCGTCGTTTCCGTGTGCTTGTACCTCGCCGATATTCCCAATCAAATCGATCACAGAACTCCAGCTTAGATTTCGAGGAAGCTTACCGCTTACAAGACTCTCAAGAAGTTCTTTATGGTCGTGACGCATAGGTTCGTTCATGTTTCGACTCCCCCCTCCGTTGGATAAAAGTTACGTTCCATTTTGCTCCCCGCATTGGCGGTGTCTGGGCGCGCCCCTTCGTTCCAATTAAGCCAGACATAAATAAGAGGGTCTATTGGACGATGGTATTGGCAAATACTTTGGTATCGGTCAAACAAACTCATGCGACTCGAGCCATTGCTACTGGCCGTCGGTCTGGCGATGAGCGGCCGTGCTGTGCTGACACCCATGCCGATGGCGATCGTGATCCCTAGTTGCAAATCCGGACTGGGGTTATCTATGGCTTGGAATCGCGGCAGGCAGGTGAAAGTGAAAAGTCGCGCCGCGCCCAGGGGAACCGGCCGCCCACAAGCGCCCACCATGAGACTCAATGATTGATCGGCTGATGCGAAGCCCCATGCCGGTGCCGTGGGGTTTGGTTGTAAAGAATGGGTCGAATACCTGTTCCGCCAGTTCCGGTGGAAACCCTGGGCCGGTATCGCTGACAGAAGCAAGAATCTGCGCGTGTTCAGCTCGCTGCGACTGGATGACCAATTCTCGTGTCCCTTCAACCACAAGCACTCGACGAGTCCTGGTGTCTGATGAGTATGCCTGCGTTTCGTGCGCCTTCCTGACCCATCCCGCAGCTTCCAAGGGCGCGTATGTGGCGTTCTCATAGCCGGACAGGACTGCCATTCCTTGAATATTCAGCAGACGACCCACTAGTTCTTCATGGTCCTCCAGGTTCATTTCATGTTCGTAGCTACCACCTACGCGGACCGACGGCAAATATGGTGGATCAAGGTAATAGATGGTTTCAGCACTGTCAAGACGGTCGATGTTCACACGCCAGTCTGCCTGCTCAATCTGGACCGCCCGTTAGCGTTCATGGATCGCGGGCAGACGCTCAATCCCAGCGAGCCATCGCCGCACAGCTGAGGCCATCCTGACCTTGGAGTCCGCTCTGCAAAAACTCCAATGCTCCCCTAGTCCACCACGCGATTGTCGTTGGCGGAGAAGAAACCGCCGAGCGCGTTCGACTGGCTCCTTCGTCGATTTCCCAGCCAGCTCAAACTCGGACCGCGCATAGAGCGTGGACTCTGCAACGATCTTGAGCCGTTGAAACAGAGATGGGTCGCGAAGGACGCGGAACAGGTTGACTATGTCCCGTTCGGGTCGTTGAGAATTTCAACTTCGGATGCGTCCTTAGCCAGGAGAACAGCGTCTCGCCAGCGAACTCAATCGTGGCCGGCCATACCGCATGCAGCGCCTTCTGCTGCTTGCGCCACGCGCGAAGCGTACTGCGGCTGATGCCCAGTTCCTCGCACAGTTTCCCAATGTGATTGCACGTCCGTACTCGTTCCAATGCCATATCCCGGAACGCCTCAGGACGCCAGCCTAAACC
>JBEKFD010000310.1:0-4900 GCA_050013495.1 Occallatibacter sp.
CGGTTTCCGTCTGCCGGTTGATGGGCGAGGGGGGCGTTGTTGGAGGCGGGACGGATGGAATCCAACCGCACCAGCCCCTCAATCGGCTTTTCGCCCAGCACGTGCTCGCGGTAAAGCTTAGCCATCCTGTGCCCTTTCAGGCACAGACGCGTGGATGGCGGGACCCTCAGTTCCCACTCTCCGGGTTTGCTTCGCGGATGGCTTCTATGTCGGCGAGGTCGCGCAATCGGCCGGAATGAAGCTTGTTTTGTACCAGGTGGCTGGCGGAGATGACGTGCGTGGCAATTTCGTCGAGGGAGGCTTCGGCGCGCTGCGGCCAGGCCTCGTCAAAGGTTACGCCATCAATGTGCTGCAGGATGTCGACGCGGGCCGGAGGCTGGCCGATTTGGAAGACGGAGTTCGGATCATCGCGGAAATCGGCAGGAGTCAGGCCGTCGAGCGGCGCGCCGAAGGCGGCAAGAGCTCGAAAGACGGCTTCGCTGTTCTTAACTTCGGAGCGGATGAAAAGATCAAGATCCTTTGTTGCGCGCGGTTCGGCGTAGATGCCCACCGCGTATCCCCCGACGACCAGGTATTCAACTCCGTGTTCGTTGAACGCGCGTAAGAGTTGCTTCAGATCTTCGGGTAGGATCATACGTAATTCCCTTGAGAGCGTAGGCCGTTGCCGATGCATCCCACACGGCCATGAAACGCTCAGCAATGGGACGGCTCTGCCAATAACGATAGATCTCAGCCTTTTGTTCCTTATTGCTGGAGAACCTTTGCATTGTTTTGGTGGAGGCCATTGCCACCTCCTGCTTCTATTGTATTCCGATTGGGGATCGTGCTGTTGATGATTTGGCCCAAGCGCGCCAAGGCAGCAAAGGCCGCTCCCCAAGGGAACGGCCTTTGTAGTTTGAGTGAACCAAGGCTGGATTGAATCAGTCGCCGGCTACGGGCTCGGTTTCCGTCTGCCGGTTGATGGGCGAAGTAGCGTTGTTCGATGCGGGACGGATGGAATCCAACCGCACCAGACCTTCAATCGGCTTTTCGCCCAGCACGTGCTCGCGGTAAAGCTTAGCCATCTTTGCGTTCTCAGCTTCGGCTTTCACCTTGTCCGCGCTGGTCTTTTCCAAGCCGGCCTTGTTGTCGCGGGCGCGGATCTTTTCTTCGCGGCTGTTCTTGGCGATGCCGAGTTCGTCCAAGGTGTGGTTGGCTTCGGCGTTGACATGCTCCATGTTGAGGTTGAGCTCGTGGCCTACGTTGGTCATCGAGACCTTTTTGCCGCCGGCGAAGATTTCGTGACGGCCGTGCTCCTCATACCACTTGGTGAGGGTGGACGTCATGTGCATCTTCTCGATAATGTTGCGCCAGCCTACGCCCGTGTTATAGGCGCAGAAGCTGATCTCGCCTTCTTGCGTGGCGTAGGGGATGATGCACTGCTCGGTGCGGCGGAAGTCGTAGTTGAACAGGTCCTGGAACCACATGCCGGCAATGAAGAGGAAGTTCCAGCGGTCCTGGCGGCGCAGCTTGATGTCGTCCATGGTGCGGTCGCCCTTGACGCTGCCGTAGTTTTTGCCGGTGGCGTTGAAGGTCTTGTCCATCTTCTTCATCATGTCGGTAATCTTAAAGTGGGTGGGCGACATGAACGGATCGTAGTTGCGCATGAGCGAGATGCCCAGCCCAAGCGTGGAGAGAAACTTGCCGCGAGCTGCGTCGTTGATCTTGGCTAGATCCTTGGCGACAACGCCCATGTCGAGGAACGCAGTGACGGGCGCGGATTCTTTAGTTTCCTTGTCGATCATCAGCGCCATGCCGATGCCGCAGTTGGGATGGCATCCGCAAGAGAGTTGGCCCCATTCCGCCGTGGGCCCGTGAATCAAATCGGCCCAGTCAGAGAAGGTGCTCATAAAGCTGATGGGGAACCAGTCGCGCGCGGGCTCGCCAATGCCAACCTGCTTCTTGATGTCGTGCGCCATGTGCGAGAGGGTGTAGCGCTGGGCCAGGCGGCGCTCGTCCGTAATGTCTTCGTCGCGGCCGGTGAAGCTGACCGGCTGGAAGCTGAGGAAGCTGATCTTCTTCGGATTATCCAGCGCGAACTGGATGATGTGGCCGACCTGTTCGTTGTTGATGCCGTTGATGATTGTCGTTACCGGCACAATATCCACACCGGCTTCATGCAGATTGTTGATGGCCTGAAGCTTTACGTCAAACAGGTTGCCCACCTTGCGGTGCGAGTTGGCGGCGTTGCCGATGCCGTCGAACTGGAGATAAACATATCTCAGTCCGGCTTCGGCGGCGGCCCTGCATAACTCCTTGCTCTTGGCAAACTCAATTCCATTCGATGCGGCCTGAACCGAGTTATAGCCCACCTTGCGGCAGTAGGCGATGGCGTCAAGGAAGTAAGGCGACAGCGTGGGCTCGCCGCCGCTGAACTGCACGCTCATCTGCCGCTTGGGCTTGATGGTGATGGCGTTGTCGAGCATGGTCTTGATCTCGTCCCACGTAAGCTCGTGGACGAAGCCAACCTGGTTCGCGTCCATGAAGCACGGGTCGCACATCATGTTGCAGCGGTTGGTCAGGTCGATGGTAAGCACCGAGCCGCGTCCATGCGTGACGGTCGATGTCCCGTGGTTGTGCAGCTTCTCGTCGTTGTGGGCGCGCATGTCGCGGCCGGGGAAGCTCTCTTCGAGATGCTTGAAGAAGGCGGTGTCGATCGACATCACGTCTTCAAAGTGCCCGTGCTTGGGGCAATCCTTCACCATCAGGATCTTGCCGTCGCGCTCAATGATCTGGGCCTTGATCTCGCCGACCTTTTCATTGAGCAGCACTTCGTGGGGCAGCTTGCCGTCGAGAATCTGCTTGCGAATCTCCGGCACGCACTTGGGACAGAGCGAGTCCGTGGTGCGCGGCCAGCCGAGGGGCGGCTTCTCCTTTTGCCAGGACTTCTGCAGGGGCTTGTCGGCCCACTTGGGCGTAAACGAGGGGTTCGGGCTGATGCGGTTGAGCCGCTCATAAACCACCCACGCGCCTTTGGCTGCGTAGACGGCTGCTTTTTCGACGTACTTGATCGCTTTAGGCATTTGTTGCGGTCTCCTCGTGGTGCGTGAAATGGCCTTGCATGAAATGGCCTTCGATGAAATTGTGTTGCCTGAAATTGCCCTGCATTGGGTTGCCGGCTCGCCTCGCTCGGCCCCGGCTTTCAGTTTGGCGTAACACGCCGGTACCTGAAAGGCCATTCCTAGGGTAACGTGCCCCCCTAGTCAACCCAACGAAGGTGCAGCGAATGGCGGAATCCGCCAGCGAACGGTAACTGGAGGGGGTGGAATGGGTTGGGGAAGATGAATCCAAGGACGATTGGCTGACCTTGATTCCTTCAAAAAAAGACCGGGCACTGTCTTTCAATACGCGCCTTTGGTGCTAATATTGTCTGCGACCTTTCCCCGAGTTCTAAATTCCGCTCAAATGAGCTCAAGAATGCCTGATTTTTGGCATCAATGCCACGAGGCTCTGCGCGCGCAATGGTCTCTCAGGATATAGCTTCGGACGCCCGAAGCTCCAGCGGAAGGAGATCTATGCCCATTTCTTCAAAAATGACCGTGACCAAACGAGCGGCCTGGAGGCTCCTGCTTTGCTTCACTGGCTTATATTGCATCACGCTTGCCTCGGCGGGTGCCCAAGGCCGGGCGACTTGTACTGACCCAACTGCTACACGGCCCATCCTGTTCGTTCCCGGTATCTTCGAAAGTTCCGACGCCTGGGGTTCTGAGCCGCTGTGGACCAGCACGATGCCGCCGGTGCCTATGGGAATCCGCGATTACGTGATGAAGGACTTGGAACAACTCCCCAACTCCGCATACGCCAATCCCAACAACTATGAACTCTATTACGACGGGGCGGTCGTTCGCGTCTCCTCAAGTCAAGAAGCAAACGCTGACGATCCCATCGCCCTTAGCGACAACATCCCGTGCGACGCTCGTTTCTTTTCGATACGCTTTTTTGGGTGGTCGAGCGATGAGACCAAGGAGTTTGAACCGTTCACTGTTGCCAACGTTTCCGTTGTCACCAAGGCCTACGAACTTTCTCAGGTCCTAAAGGTCATTACGCAGCTCACCTATGTCCAGGATGTGGTGGTCGTGGCGCACAGCATGGGCGCACTCGATTCGAGGGCCTATATGGAGGGGCTGGGTTCAACACAGGCGCCCTGCACAGCGATTCCATGCGAAATTGCGGCCTCGCCACTGCCGTACACCGGCGAGATTGGCATGCTCGTCACTCTCGACGGCGCCAACGCCGGATCGGATTGGGCTTACTTTGCGGCATTCCTAAACAACACAAACGTGGTCGAACTTGAGCCGAACGTTCTCATTCCAGGATGGTCCCTCATACAGGCGCTCAATTATCAGGATTCCTATTCGGGCGTGTACGCCAACGATCTGCAGGGGAGTATCGCCGCCATCGTCAGCACCTTTCGCGATACTCAGAGCGGTTGTCTTCTTTCCAACGACACCTGTGGAGATGATAAGGTGTTGGAATCCGATAGCCAGTCCATCGAAAAACCGTTGCAGAATCACCCTACCTCCGCAACTTTGCAGGACCTGTCAAATACTTACCTTTACTGGGACCTCGACATGTTAGGCAACGCTGCTTGCAACTACGATTTAGGCGGCAGCGCCGGACCCCCAGTTCCGGGGGTTCTTCATCTCCTTTCCTGTTTGAGCTATCCGCACCAGCATGAGGACCAGTATCCAGCCTCGATAATCTATTCCGCCGTCGTCTCCCACTTGCAAAGCCGGCTGACGAGCGTCACTATTAGCACTACGGATAGCTCCGGGAATCCGTATACAGGGTCAATTACTTTGAGCCTTCAAGTGACCGATGGGGACTCACTTACGTCTGTGCCAATCACAGAACCTCAAAC
>JBEKFD010000311.1:0-4874 GCA_050013495.1 Occallatibacter sp.
GAGGCCACGACCAAGGTACTGGAGCGCAATGGCGTGACCGGCGCGGACCTGGGCTGTTTTATTCCGCACCAGGCCAACAATCGGATTATTACGGCGACGGCGGACCGGCTGGGGATGGACCCGGAGCGGGTGATTATCAATATAGAAAACTACGGAAACACTTCCGCCGGGACGATTCCGCTGGCGATGGAGACGGCTATTGAGCAGGGCAAGCTGAAGAAGGGTGATTTGGTGCTGCTGGCTGCGGTGGGGGCTGGGTTTACGGTGGGGGCGGCACTGCTGCGGTGGGAGATATGAAGGACAGTTCACAGTTCACAGTTAAAGAGCTATAGAAGGCTAAAGAGCTTTTAAGGAACTTTAGATAGGAATGTCCCGCGTTCGCGGTAAGTGGAAGAACGTCGCGAAGTTGGGAGCCCGGCTTTTTAATAACTCCGCCGGCTTGGATCGCTAACTCAGTGATAGGTTGTATTCGGGCAGGATGCCGAGCGAGGCGGCGGTGCGGAAAAAGACCTTTATGCCTTCGATGCATTCCTCATCCAACACATAGTGGATGTTGGTTGTGAGATAGGTGCGGATGGTTTCTTCCGCGATGGGGAGCTTCTTCGACCATTCGGCTACCAGGGTGTCGATGTTTTTGAGGCCATGGATTCTCGATTGGATGAAGTCGGTAGTGATCGTGTCCCATGTCTCAGAATCGAGACATGGTGCACCAGGCCCGCTGCATGCAATGCCCCAAACGGCGGAGACGAAGGGAAGGCCGGTGATCCTGTTCCACTCTTCGGCTAAATCCAGGTAGACGAGCGGCTCGCGGGTGCGTTCGAAGCGATTGGCTTGCTCTTCGAGGGCCAGCAAGGCTGGGTCGCCGATGAGGACGGCGGCGTCGGCAATTTCCAGCATGGCGTCCAGGTCGGCGGAAGCGGGGATGAAGGGAACTGCCGGGTTGGCCCAGCGATGGAAGAGGATGCGGGCGTAGGCCAGGGTGGTGCGGCTGGCGTTGTCGGCGGCCACGGAGCGCAGGGCGGTGAGCGGCTGGCTGGCGCGATGGACGAGGAGCAGGGAGCGGACGCGGCGCTTTGACGCGATGGTACAGCCGGGGAGAATGCGCAGGGTAGGGTTGGCTGCAAGCGAGGCGATAGGAACGAGGCCGATGTCTGCACCGCCGGTAGCCAGGCGGTCGGCGCATTCCGAGGGCGACATGCGGTCAATCTGGTAGCGCTGGGCGAGCGCGGTATTGAGGGGCGGGTGCTCGAAGTCCCACATCAGCGGCGCGGGATTGAGGAAGTTGATGGCGGCGATGCGCAGCCGCTTGCCTGATTGCAGATCGGGATAAGATATGGAATTCACTCCTATTTAGAGTATCAACCGCCGGTGAAAGATGCTGTGCTCGCGGCTACGACGGAGGCTGCGCGATTTGACAGGACGCGGCAACGAGCATAGCGTTGGCTGGAATTCCCTTGAAACAGCGACGCCTGTTTTCATTGAGGAATTGGCCGTGAGCCGCGGTTGCCTTTCGCCATTGAAGCGGGGCTCATGCCCGGGCCTGAAGACACTCAAGTTTGCACCCTTTCCTGGGGCTGAAGCCCCAGGCTCCCTCCGGAACCTGCGGTTTTTGCATGGGAACCTGCAATCGTTGCAAGCAGGAATGGAGACGTGTGCGAATTTCAAACGAAGACGGCGGCCCGGCGACCACGTTGGCCGGAGAGGCCGGTTTGCCGTGTGCAGCAATCAAGCTGGATGAGGACCGCCTGGCGTGGCTGGCGCTGGTGCTTTCGCCTGGCCTCGGACCGAAGCGGATTGTCGACGCCATGGCGCAGTTGGATGCGGCCAGCCAGATTTTCGCGCTGCCGCTCACCGGGCTTGAAGCGCTCAGGTTTCCGGCCCAGGCGGCGCAGTTCATCTTTGACGGCAAGGCGCGCCAGGCGGCGGAGAGTGAGTGGGCGCGCGTGGTGGCTCAGGGCGGGACGATCGTCACGTTCGGCTGCCAGGAATATCCGGAACGGCTTAAGGAGATTTACGATCCGCCTCCGGTGCTGTGGGTGCGCGGGGATGTGTGTCTGCTGAAGCGGGCGGCGATTGCGGTGGTCGGCACGCGGCATCCTTCGCCCTACGGGTCCGGCGTGGCGGAGATGCTTTCGCGCGACCTGGCGGCGCGGCGTCTGCTGATTGTGAGCGGGATGGCGCGGGGGATCGATTCGTCTGCGCATCGTGGTGCGCTGGCGGCGCGCATGCCCACGGTGGCGGTGTGGGGAACGGGGATTGACGTGGTGTATCCCAAGGAGAACAAGAAGCTTGCCGAGGAGATTCTTGCCGCCGGCGGAGCGATTGTGAGCGAATTGCCGATGGGGACGTTCCCGGCGCCGCAGAATTTTCCGCGGCGCAACCGCATCATCAGCGGGCTGAGCGTGGCAGTCTTGGTGGTGGAGGCGGGCGAGAACTCAGGAACCCGCGTCACGGCGCGTTGCGCAGCCGAACAGAACCGCGATCTGTTTGCGGTGCCGGGCAATGTAACCAATAAAGGTTCGTGGACTCCCAACACTTTGATAAAACAGGGCGCCAAGCTCACGGCCACGTGGGAAGACGTGTGGGAAGATCTGCCCTCGCAGGTTCGGCTGGAACTGGAGGAGTACGCGCCGCTTGAATCCAAATCGGAGACCACCGCATCTCTTCTTCCGGACCCGGCGCTCAGGCCGCAGGAAGTGATGGTGCTTGAGGTGCTGCGTTGCGATGCCAGTCTTCAGATCGACGAGATTCTCGATCTGCTGGAGACGCAACTGACCTCATCCGAAGTGTTTACGGCCTTATTTGAGCTGGAGATGGCGGGGCGCATCCGCTCATTGCCGGGAAAGAACTATGTGCGGACGATGTGAAACAGCAGGGAACAGGGATCAGTTGGGGAGGCTCCGAGGCCAGGGTTGAGGTTTCTCAGGCTTCAAGTTCGAGACCTTCCGAAAGCCTCGGAGCCGGCTCTCGACGCGGCTAGAAAGTGAAACGCCCGGAACCCTGGAGGGGCGCCGGGCGTATGTGTCACTGAGAGCGTTCAGTCCGGGTGAGATTAAGCCGCGATGGAACCGGGCATAAGCCGCTGCCGCCCGAATGCGAAACCAAAGGCCAACAGGCCGAGGCCCGTGCCGAGAAGAAGCAGAGAGGATGGTTCCGGCGTGCCCACCAGCGACACTCCGTCAATTTCGTTCCCAAAAGAGGGAAGTCCGCTATCCGCCAGGCCCACGAAGCTTAGAACCTCGCTGGAGGATGTTGCGGTGACGACGAAAGTCTGTGGGAACCAGAGCAGCGATGAGTTGTTGAGGTTGTCGGAGTCGAGAGTGACCAGGCTGCCGCCGAACCAGACCTGCATCTGTTGATCACCGGATCCTGGGCGGTCGCCATAGGCAAAAGACAGGTCGTAGGTTTGCCCAACCACCAGGCCATTCACGAGCTGGTCCACGGCTTCAGGGTTATTTGCATTGACTTCCAGGCTTTGGGTTCCGGCGAAAGCAGGTCCGCCGACCACATTGCTGTTGTCGATTTCAATGAGCCCGCCGGGATCGGTTGTGTACCATCCGGGTACTTGTCCATTGCTGAACAGGCCCCAGCCTCCGCCGACACTCGGGTTCTCGAACGAGCCGTTAACGATGAGAGGGTCGGCATGTGCACTGGTGGATGCAACCAGGCCGAACACCACAGCGGAGATGACGAAAAGACTGATGCGCTTCACTGGAACGCTCCTTTGAACAGCTTCTAATTTTTGAGTTCGAAAGCGATGTTGGCGAGGGACGCTTTTCATCGCACTGAGGTTTTCTCAGCTGAATCAAGATTACGCTGTAAATTGTTGTAAGTAAATAGTTTACGACGTAACCACAGTTTACACCAGAGGGTGTCGCGGGTACACAAATGGGGGTATTGACAAATGGACGCATGCGTTTCATTAAAGCGAGTTGCAGGCGGGCTTCACGTTGATGAGCGAGCGTGAAGTCAGGAATGAAACAAGCGTGCAGCGGTAATTGCGCGGAGCTGTTTCAAGTGTTTTTTCTCGACCTTGGTTCCGCTTGCAACGCAAGGCTTTACGGGAGTGCCGACAGGTTCAGGCGCGCAGAAAAACGTGCCTGGGAGTGGAAACGCAACGGTGTTCCATGGTACGGTGCAACCTTTGTGGGCGTTTTTCCCGGAGTGGGACCAGCGTCCGAGGTTGCGATAGGATTTCGGGCACGACATTTGCGAAACGGAAATGTCCGATTGTGAGTCAAACAGGCCGGTCAATGTAGAACAAGGTAGGGTAGGTTTTAAGATCAAGGATGGCAATGAGCAAATCACTGGTAATCGTCGAGTCCCCCGCCAAGGCAAAGACGATTGAGAAGTATCTGGGCAAGGGCTTCGATGTGCGGGCTTCGATCGGGCACATCATGGACCTGCCCAAGAACGACATCGGCGTGGAACTGAAGAACCGGACGTTTGAGCCGGAGCTGATCGTGTCTCCGGGCAAGGAAAAGGTTGTAGACCAGCTGAAGAAGCTGGCGTTGAAGGCAGACGAAATTTTTCTGGCGCCTGACCCTGACCGCGAAGGCGAGGCGATTGCCTATCACCTGGCTCTGCAATTGGGTACGAACGCCAAGGAAAGAAAAAAGATTCGCCGCGTGACGTTCAACGAGATTACCAAGAAGGCAGTGCAGGAGGCATTCAAACACGCTCGCGATGTGGACCAGAACCTGGTGGACGCGCAGCAGACGCGCCGTGTGCTCGACCGCCTTGTGGGCTACCAGATTTCTCCGCTGCTTTGGGATAAGGTGCGGCGCGGGCTTTCCGCCGGCCGCGTGCAGACGGTTGCGGTGCGATTGATTGTGGAACGTGAACGTGAGATTGGCGCGTTCGTTCCGGTTGAG
>JBEKFD010000312.1:0-4874 GCA_050013495.1 Occallatibacter sp.
AACGACACCGGCGTAGGCTGAAGCCACAATCACAGGCTCGCCCTGGTCCGCAAAAGCATCCATCAAAGCGCGCAAGTGATCGACGGTAAGCCGCGGCTGATCGCAAGCAAGAATCAATGCTCCGGGCGCATTGGGCGCTACCTCATCCAGCGCGTCTATTCCAGCCTGAATCGAAGTGGAGATGCCCTGTTCCCAGTTGTTATTGATTACCGGGATCGCATCGAGCATCGACACTGATTGGAGGATGAGTTCGCGTTGGGCGCCGAGGACGGCGAAGACCGGAGCCGCTCCGGCCTCGCTCGATAGCCTGAGCGCGCGCTCGATCAGTTTCTCTCCACCATGCATCAGGAGCTGCTTTGGCTGACCAAGGCGACGGCTTGCGCCCGCAGCAAGAACAATGGCGGCTACGGGAGCATTCACGGCTGACCTTCTGTGTCCGGTTGCAGAACGATAATGAGGACCATCCCCACGATAGCGAACATGCGGAAAGCGGCCTCTTGGCCGTTCCATGTATGCGACTGCCACATCAGGAACCACTCTCCGCCCACAGAAAGAAATGCGACCAGCCACATCAGCAGCGAAAGAGTCAGCGCCGTCACGGGCACGCGTTTGGCTGCATTGAACGCGATTGCGGCAAGCCGCAAGGCGCGGCCCAGCCGAACCACGCCCCACCAAAGCAGGATAGTTGTCGCAATTTCCCATGCGATGATGCTCCAGTAGAAGGCCAGATGAATCGCCGGAGATGGGAGCGCCCGCCACAGCCCATGATTACCGGGAAAAGTCGAGTCCATCGAGAGCACATGGCGGACAAACTGATAGTTCGAATCGAAGTCGGTGAGGTTATTGAACACAACCAGCGTGTAAAAAAGAGCGACTCCCGCCACCAGCAACAGCTTTGCAACGCGCGTGATCATGGATTCCTTTCAGGTTTTGCGAATGTCTTGAAGTAGGCCGTCAATGCATCCAGTGTTGCATCGTCGTAGCTGGTGTGAGCGGGCATGGTTGCCTTTGGATTCACAGCAGCAGGATTGCGGACCGTCTGGCGGAAGCGCTCGCCATTTTGCGCTGCGTCAGCTGCCAGTTGCATCCACGATCGGGCCGCCTTTGTGCCCCCTTGAGCGCCCATGTTGTGGCAGCGGAAGCAGTCCTGCCTCGCAATCACGTAGCCTTGCTCCACGGGCGAGTTCTTGGGCCAATTGCCATGGGGTCGAATCGCGCCAAAGACTACCGATTCCTTGTGAAATTCGATGCGCACGACGCCATAGGGAATTTGCGGCTCATCTTCATGCGACAGCACTTTGAAGGCGGGTTTGAAGAACGGATGCGAAATGAGATACGGCCCGGGGTTTCCGCCTTCGCGCAATTGCGGCCATTGGTCGTGGGCGTTGCCGTTGATGCGCAAGACCAGCAACGCATGATGCGCGGCCACGTAGTCTGCGGGATAGTTGGCGCGATACTCGTCATCGCAGATGGCTACTATGAGCGAGTCCGCTGCGTCCTGGCCAAGCACGTGCGCCAGCGTTTCCAGGGCCACCCCGCCAATTTCCGTCTTCGCGGGAAGATTTGCGTCGTCGCTCACGGTAAAGTTCTCCTGCGGCAAGCGCAGCAGATCTTCGTAGCGAATAAATCGAGTGGCGTTCGGGGATTCGCCCGCAATTTCTCCGCCAACTTCGAGGTCGCCGTCGGAAGTCCGTTCGTTATGCAGCAAGTTTTGGGAGTCGGCTACCGGCAGGGCGGCCAGCGCGGCGCTTGCCAGCAAAAGCAGAAAAGCTCGCATCATTGCCTCATGCTAACTTGAGCGGAAACGAAGGCCAAAGAAAATCTTCCCCTGCACGTGCTAAATTCAAATGCAAATGACCACGCAGGTTTCACCAGAGCAAAATCTGGCCGCACTCGGGTACACATTGCCGCCGCCCCCGGCTCCCGGCGGCAACTACGTTTCCTCCAAACAGGTTGGCTCCGTTGTCTATCTATCAGGGGTCATCTCGACTGGTCCCGACGGCATTATCACCGGGACCGCCGGCCTTGACAGCACTATCGAAGACGGCTACGCGGCGGCCAGGGCTTGCGCCCTTACGCAACTAGCGGTGCTCAAGCGCGACCTGAGCACGCTCGGTCGCATTGCGGAAGTGATAACGGTCAACGGCTATGTCAACGCGGCGCCGGGATTCCCGGATTCACCGGCGATCATCAACGGAGCTTCCGATCTGCTGGTGCAGGTGTTTGGCGAGGCGGGACGCCACGTGCGTGCCGCTGTGGGCCTGAATGCTCTGCCGCGCAATGCCTTGGTAGAGCTGCAAATGACCGTGAGGGTGAAGGAATCATGACCGAACACGCGCTCTCCGCCGAACCAACCCACTCCGTGTGGGACCGCTCACTTCCCCCGCGGTTGCGCGTCGAGCCTGGCGATGAGGTGGCCTTTGAATGCGTCGACGCGAGCGGTGGCCAAGTGCACCCGGGCATGACAACCGCGGAATTCCTCACCATCGACCGTGCGCGCATCCACGCGCTCACGGGGCCTGTTTGGATCGAGGGAGCGGAGCCCGGCGATGTGCTGCAGATCGACGTGCTCTCCACGCGACACGCCGGCTGGGGATGGTCCAGCGTGATCGAGGGACTGGGCTTTTTGAAAGACCGCTTCCGCGAACCCTATCTTTTTCATTGGCAGCTTGACGGGGAATCCACTAATTCACTCTCTCCCGCAGTGGTGCCGGTGCGGCCGTTTCTAGGGGTAATGGGCGTGGCGCGGGCGGAGACCGGCGCGTTTCGCACGCGCCCGCCTGGCCCCTTCGGCGGCAATCTGGATGTGCGCGAGCTGTGCGCCGGTTCGCGGCTCTACCTGCCGGTGTTCAATGAGGGCGCGCTCTTCAGTTGTGGAGACGGTCACGCGGCGCAGGGCGATGGCGAGGTATGCATCAACGGCATCGAGTGCCCTCTTGACGTGACCTTGCGTTTCCATCTGCATCAGCAGCAGCCGCTCTCCGGCCCTCTCGTTGAAGCGAGCGAGGTCGCCGCTGCCGATTCGGCGGCCGATGCCTGGGTGGTCGTCGAGACGGGGACCGACTTGACCACCACTGCGCGTGCTGCAACCGGTCGCATGGTCGACCTGCTCGTTAGCCGGTGGGGCTTCACAGAAATCCATGCTTACATTCTGTGCAGCGTGGCTCTGAAGCTCCGTCTCAGCCAAGTGGTCAACGAGCCCGTTTACACCGTTAGCGCTGCGCTTAGCAAGCAGATTCTTCCCGATCGCGAACTGTTCCCAACGCAATGATCATCAATGATCCGGAAGTTTTGGCGGAGCTCAGCGCGCTCTATCCGCGCTATGAAGAGGCGCTGGTCTCGAACGATGTGGACACGCTGGTGGCCATGTTCTGGGCCGGCCCGCAGGTGATGCGATTCGGAGCAGCGGAGAATCTTTATGGGCCCGAGGAACTTGCGGATTTCCGCAAAGCACGGCCCGCGGCTAACCTGGCTCGCACGGTCACACGGCTGGACATTGTGAGTTTCGGGCGCGACTTTGCCAGCATCACACTGGAGTTTGAGCGCCCATCTGCTGCTGGGATGGTGCACGGACGGCAGAGCCAGGTGTGGGTTCGCTTGTCCGAGGGTTGGCGCATCGTGCAGGCCCACGTTTCGCTGTTGCCTGCAAGCTGATCGCAGCTCAATGGTTGGAAACGGAGGCGTGATTACGCCGAAAGCGTGACAGTCAATCGATCAATCGGCGCCGCAGCGAACGCAGTTTCAAGGCTATGCGAATCAGGAAATGTTTTCCCCGTCACATGCCGTGCCGGAAAGGTAAAGCTGAGTTCCGCATCAGCAAAGGGCCAAGGCGCAAGGCGGAAATGGCGAGGCCCAAGGGGAAACACTCTCACTTCCGCGGCCCCTCCGCCATTGAGTGGTAAAGGATGCAGCAGATGCGCGGGTGAATCAAAATCTACACAGGTCAGAAGTGAAAGGTTATCGCATGCCTGCAACAGGCGGAAATGTTCAAGGACTGTTTGCTCAGCCGTTTCAGGCTCCGCAAGCGAAGCGTCGCGGCCGATCTCTGAACGTAATTCGTCCTGATAATCCTCATGGCGGGCGAGAAACAATTCGA
Organism: Occallatibacter sp.; assembly: GCA_050013495.1. GTDB lineage: Bacteria > Acidobacteriota > Terriglobia > Terriglobales > Acidobacteriaceae > Telmatobacter. The sequence goes on from JBEKFD010000312.1 coordinate 4,097, forward strand.
GCAGCACCAGCCCCTCCGGCGTAATCGTCGACCGGTCCGCGTGAACCGTGAGCAGGTTGTAGGTGTGCAAGGAAATAAGCAGGCCGGCGTAGGGATCCTCTTCCGCAATGATGCGCACGGCGCGGTCGCGGACCGCCAGGTACACTTCGAGGTCGATTTCTTCGAACGCGGAGTATTTGCCGACAAGCTCCGTTGAAAACGCCGATGGCTTGCCTTGGCGCGTGATGGAAGGATGGGCATCGCGCGTGGCCCAGCCGTCGTCGTGGCATGCGATTCCCTTGAGCACCCGCGCGCGCGGCTCTGGCTTGCGGAATTGCGCATTGCCCCAGGCTGCCGCAAAATCTCCGGCAAGATGAGCGTGATCGGGATGAGTGATCAACCACCAGCCCGTCTCCGATTCCATACGTAACACTGAACTTCTCCTTATTCCGCCGTCTGCGGCCTGCTTGACTCATGCCAGTTATGCAGCGCCAGCCACTCTAGAAACATCACGATAAAGAAGAATGAAAAGCCAAGTACGGTGGCGGCAAAGACGAGCGCGAAAAGGTACGCGGTCTCCATTTGATTGTTGGCATAAATGATTGCGTAACCCAGCCCGCCCTCACCCACGCGCGTGGAGCCGGCGAACAATTCGCCGGTCAGCCCGCCAATGACGCTGATGCCTGCCGAGATGCGGATGCCCGTAAAGAGGTTCGGCAGGGCATTCGGCAGGCGCAGTTTGAAGAGAATCTGCGCAGGCGTTGCTTTGTACATGAGAAACAAATGAATCAGATTCTCA
>JBEKFD010000313.1:0-4854 GCA_050013495.1 Occallatibacter sp.
CTTGACGGAACTGAATTCGCCCGCGGAAGAAATCCAAACAGCGCGCCGCTGCGTTTGCAGCAAAAAGGGATCGTCTTCCCGGGACCTCTGTCGCCACCCCTCAGTGCACCCCCGGCGGCGCCGCCGCATTCCTCTTCGGCTTCTTGAACAGCCACGACGCGAGAGCGCAGAAGAACGCCAGCAGCGCCGTCCAGCGGAACACGTCCACATAGGCCATCAGCGCGGATTGCTGCTCCATCAGTCCATACAGCATTCCGAACGATCCGGGTCGCGACTGTGCGGGACCGATCCGGTGGCCGAGGTAATAGGCAAGGGCCGCTGATTTCTGCTGCAGTATCGGATTGGACGGCGAGAGATTGGCGCCAATCTCGTTCTGGTGGAGCGCCGCCCGCCGAATCAGCGCCGTGGTAGCCATCGAAATCCCGATCGATCCGCCGATGTTCCGCAGCATGTTGAATAGCCCAGTGGCGTTGCCCATTTCCTCGCGGGGAATCGTCGAGGTCGCCATAGTGGCCAGCGGCACAAACACAAAGCTGAGCGCGAATCCGGTGAGTGTGATCGGGATTAATAGCGTGTAGGGCCCAATGTCGAGGTTCACCGTGCCGAATACCAGCGCGCAGATGCCAAAGGCCAGGAACCCGCCTGACAGCAGAATGCGCTGGTCGACCCGCGAGCCCAGGAACCCCACCACGGGCGAGCCGATAAACGAGCCAATCCCGCGCGGTCCCACCACCAACCCGGCCGTGAACGCGGTGTAGCCCAGCACCTCCTGGTAGTACAGCGGCAGAATGGCGATGGTGATGTAAATCGCCATCCCCAGCATGGCGATCATGAAGCAGCCAGTGCGGAAGTTGCGGTCGCGGAGCACGTTCAGGTTGACGAGGCCTTCCGGATGCTTCCAGGAGTGCCACACCCAGCCCACGAGGGCGCATACCAGCGCCGCCACCGCCCAACGTACCCAGACCGCGCCGAACCAGTCATCCTCCTGACCTTTGTCGAGCACAATCTGCAAAGCGCCCGTCCACACCATCAGCAGGCCAAAGCCTATGTTGTCGAAGGGGCTCCACTTGGCGTTCTTGATGTAGGGCGGATCGTGCACAAACCGGGAAATCAGCACCACTGCAAGAATCCCTACCGGAATGTTGATGTAGAACGCGTACCGCCAACTGAATGTATCGGTGAGCCAGCCGCCGAGTGTCGGCCCCAGTACTGGCGCCAGAACAATTCCGAGCCCATAAGCGGCCATGGACATCGACCGCTTCTCGATGGGAAAGCTCTCCAGCAGGATGGATTGTGACAGGGGCTGCAGCGCCCCGCCGCCCGCTCCCTGCAACACGCGCGCCAGCAGAATCACCGCCAGCGAGGGCGCCGCTCCGCAGAAGAACGAAGCAATCGTGAAAATGGTCACGCAGATCAGCAGGAACCGCTTCCGGCCGAACCGCCGCGCAAACCAGTTCGACGCCGGCAGAATCACCGCGTTGGCCACCAGGTAGCTGGTCAGCACCCAGGTAGCCTCGGAGTTGGAAGCCGATAACGACCCGGCGATATAGGGCAGCGCCACCGACGCAATGGCGGTGTCCAGCACCTCCATGAACGTGGGCAGCATCACGGATACCGTGACCAGCCACGGGTTGACACCCTGTGTGAGCGGGTAGCGAGCTTGGGCGGCAGCCGTGGTCATGAACGAGCGAACAATTGAGGGTAAACGATTGTGATCCTGGGCGCCAGTGATGCAGACCGCACCGGCGGTCATCGAGTCTCCGGCTCCGGCCAGAACCATGCCTGGCGTGGCGATGATTGATTTAAAATGGTTTGTAGATCCATGAATCGAGCTTGGACGGGAGTGACCTTGATGCGGCTAATTTTCCTCCTCGGACTTGGCACGGTTGCGGGCTGTCTGGCCTTATCCACGCCGGCACTGGCGGCCAAGCCTGATCCTGCCGACTATCCCCTTCGCGTGCACATCCTCAAAGACACTGCGCAATCGCGCCACGCCCGCGAGTCCAAGAACCTGTCGGACACGCCCGACTATATCGATGGGATGGGCGCAGCGGATCTGTTTGAACGCGGTGTGCCGCAAGGCTTCACTTTCAGCTATAGCTGCGTCGACGGTCTGAAGGCATCGAGCGGCTACGGGACATATCCCGCACGGTGGAAGAAGAACGAGAAGACCCTTGAGGTTCTTGTGCCGCAGCCCGGCAAACCGTGGAACGTCGAGACCTGTTCCCTCAAGGCTGAACTGAGGCCAGGGTTGGTCTTCTACTGGAAGAACGGGATTCTGGCGGAGGAGTCGGCCGGGCTCCTCAAGGACTGGATGGTCAAGCACCAGTACGACCCTGAGAAGGAAAGGGTAGATCCGATCATGGCGCCTGGTGAGTCAGACGATACCGATTCTCCCCTGGTCGACCCAAACTAGAAAACCTGGAAAGTCATATATGGTAAGTGGCTTCCCGGGGTGGACCTGTGTCGGCCCCGGAATGATTACCGCTTGCCGCGCGTGCCGACCACTATTGAATGGACCGGAGCCACGCCACGACTTGCCAGCGTTGCGCCTGTGGAATGCTCGACCATGAAGGCATTCCGTGTCCCAGGTCGCCCTGGCGCAGAAACCACTCGATGTCTCCGTCAGTCACCGATCTAATCCGTTCACTGCGCAGCGCTGGACGCTTGTGGCCGTCGCCCATGGCATCAGCCTTATGGCATTGCAGGCAGTGATCGCGGTAAATGAGCGCTCCAGCTGCAACCGCCTGCTGCTTGGCGACCATCGGATTGGTGCGCGCGTGGTCCTTTGCCGGAATGTGCTCCCATCTCGAACTCGTTGCGGCTGCCAGGCCGACCGCCGCGCTCAGCGCCAAAATCGAAATCCCAACACACCGCCGCATCATAGTGCGCCTCCCTGGCCGGCCCCGCTGGCCTGTCCCCTGTGAAACCAGTTTCCGACCTGGTTGAATTCATATGCGAGCCCCACCCGGTAAACCCTGGTCAGGCTCGTGCTGGTTAGCCCGAAACCAGGCGAAAAACTCAGCCGCACCCCTTTGGGCAGTTGCCATCCAAGCAGCGGAGCGATGTAATGCGATGTATTGCGCATGGTCAGCGCGAACGTGTCTCCGAGGCCCCCATATGCTTCCGCGCCCGCCATGAAGTTCTCCGCACAAAGCGCGCATTCCCGTTCGCCAGCCGCGCTGCGCAGCGGACGAGTCACTCCGACCGCATAGCCGAACTCCCAGGGGGCATGCCCCAGATCCTTCTCGGAGATGAAGTTTTCCGAGATATTCCAGTCGTGCACATTCGAAGAGAGAATCAACTTCAGCTCCGCCTCGTGCTGATGCTCCTTGCGCGCCTCGCCGTTGACCACCGCAAGGTCGGATTGGCCGTCGTGGCCGGTTACCTCCAGAATGGTCTTGTCGGCGCCCGAGGTGTTCTCATACTCCACGTAGAAGACCGGGTTCACGACATGGTCGCGCATCAGCGGCCGAATCCGGTTTTCGATGCGAAAGCCAGTAAACAGGGTCGAGTCCTGGACGGTTGCCTGTCCATCCAGGTACAGTTCGGTCGTCCACCAGGCGCGGGTACCGTACTCCAACTCCATGGCAGTGGCTCCGTAGCGGTCGCCATTTTGCGGGCGGGCCAGGGCGGTCTTGGTCTCCACTTCCAGGTTCCCCGGCTCCTCAAGGTCGTGCGAATAGGTGACGAAATACGGCTTATCCTGTGCGCGAGCAAGCGCACCAAAGTGGTTGAGGGTGATAAGAAAGCCCAGCAGACATGCCGGACCAGCGAGTTTGTGCCCCATGCTTCAAAGCCTCCAAAGATATACGACAGATTCAGTCTGATTTAAATAAGACTAAAAGAGTCGTATATTTTCCTGCAAGGTCATCCGTCACATCGTGAGACTCGGCTGGAAAGACGGGCTGAGAGGAGGCTTTATGCACTTTCAATCAAATAAAGTTGACACCAAGTCACTCAATCATGCATCTTATAAATGTCAGCAAATCAAGGAACAGGCAGGCTAACCAACATGGGAAAAATCATTGGAATCGACCTCGGCACCACCAATTCGTGCGTCGCGGTCTTAGAGGGCGGAGAGCCCAAAGTCATTGCGAATGAGGAAGGTGCGCGCACCACGCCCTCGATCGTCGCGTTCTCGAAGAGCGGCGAGCGGCTGGTGGGGCAGGTGGCCAAGCGCCAGGCCATCACCAACCCGGAGAACACCATCTTCTCCATCAAGCGGTTCATGGGCCGCCGCTACAACGAAGTTACAGACGAAATGAAGATGGTCCCTTACAAAGTTGTCCAGCAGGGCGACCACATCGCCGTCGTGGCCCAGGGCAAGGAGTACACCCCGCCCGAAATCTCGGCCATGATTCTGCAAAAGCTCAAGAAGTCCGCCGAAGCCTATCTCGGGGAGACGGTCACGGAGGCGGTCATCACCGTCCCGGCCTACTTCAATGACGCCCAGCGTCAGGCCACCAAGGATGCAGGAAAGATTGCCGGGCTGGATGTGAAGAGGATCGTCAACGAGCCCACCGCGGCTGCGCTCGCCTACGGACTCGACAAGAAGAAGGACGAGACCATAGCGGTTTATGACTTCGGCGGCGGCACCTTCGATATTTCTATCCTGGAAGTCGGCGAAGGCGTAATCGAGGTCAAGTCCACCAACGGCGACACCCACCTGGGCGGCGATAACCTCGACCAGCGCATTGTGGAGTGGCTGATCGCCGAATTCAAGCAGGAGCAGGGTCTCGACCTGGCCTCCAAGGGCAACGAAATGGCTTTGCAGCGCCTGAAAGACGCCGCGGAAAAGGCCAAGATCGAGCTCTCGACCACGGTCGAAACCGAAATTAATCTGCCCTTCGT
>JBEKFD010000314.1:0-9045 GCA_050013495.1 Occallatibacter sp.
AAGCTTGGGGTTCCCAGGTTGTTCACTGGTCCATAGCTCAATCCATCCGAACCGCCGGATGCGGACCCGCATGTCCGGTGGTGTGGCAGGGGAGGAGAGGTGACTCTCCCCCCTATGCCGATTACCCGAAGATGGCCATGACTACATGGTTCACAACGAAGGCTGCGCCCCAGGCTAGGGCAAGCATGTAGAGGAACTGCACGGCGGGCCACTTCCAACTGTTGGTTTCGCGGCGGACTACTGCCATCGTCGATGTGCACTGCATGGCGAAGGCGAAGAAGATCATCAGGGCCAGTGCGCCGCCAAGGGTCATGTCGTGGTGCAGGGCGGTTTGCAGGTGCATGGCCTGGGTGGCGGGGTCGGCGCCGTAGAGCGTGCCCATGGTGCTGACCATGACCTCGCGCGCCAGCACGCTCGAGAGAAGCCCGATGCCGATCTTCCAGTTGAAGCCGAGGGGCGCAATGGCAGGTTCGATGAAGTGTCCGAGTCTGCCGATGATGCTGTCGGCAAGTTCAGGGGCCGTGTAGGCGCCTCCGGCTACGTGGACGATGGGAAGATGCGCGAGCACCCAGAGCGCAAGCGTGACGGAGAGGATGATGGTGCCAGCCTGGCGAAGAAAAACGCTGGCGCGGTCCACCAGGCGCAGGCCGAGCGAGTGCAGGGTGGGCATGCGGTATTGGGGCAGCTCCAGGATGAAGGGCGTCTCGCTGGACTTGAGGATGGAACTCTTCAGCAGCCAGGCGGTAGTCATGGCGCCGACGAATCCGGCTACGTAGAGGCTGAGCATGACGATGGTTTGCAGGCCGATGAATCCGTGCAGAAAAACGATGTGCGGAATGAAGGCGGCAATCAGCAGCAAATACACGGGCAGGCGCGCGGAGCAGGTCATGAACGGTGTTACGAGGATCGTAGCCAGGCGGTCGCGGCGGTTCTCAATGGTGCGCGTGGCCATGATGGCCGGGATGGCGCAGGCATAGGCGGAGAGCAGTGGAATGAAGGCCTTGCCGTTTAGTCCGATGGTCCGCATCACGCGGTCGGCAATGAGTGCGGCGCGGGCCAGGTAGCCGGTGTCTTCGAGGATTCCGATAAAGAGAAAGAGCAGAAGGATCTGGGGGAGGAAAACGAGGACGGAGCAGACGCCTTTCCATGCGCCGTCGAGAATGAGGGACTGCAGCCAGCCGGATGGGAGCAGCGGGCGGGCCAGGTCGCCCAGGCGGGCAAGGATGTCGCCAAAGCCGTCAGAGAGCGGCTGGCCGATGGAGAAGACAACTTCAAAGACGCCGATGACGACGGCGAGAAACAGCAGCGGACCCCAGATGCGATGGAGCAGGATGTTGTCGATCTTGCGTGTGCTTTCAAGGGACAGCGGGGCCTGGTAGCCGGTGCGGCGGCTCACCTGGGCCGCCCAGGTGTGGGCGCTGGCGGCGTTGCCGAGCACGGGGAGGCTGAGCGGCTTGGCTGGTTCGCGCCCGCCCTGCTGCTCGGTCTGCTGGTGGAGAAAAAGCGGGACGGCGTCGAGGCCGGTTCCATGAACGGCGCTGATCTGGGCGACCGGCGCGCCGAGTTCGCGCGCAAGCTTGAGGGAATCGACCTGGCCGCCACGGGATTCCATGATGTCGCTCATGTTGAGCAGGACGAGAGTCGGCAGGCCGACAGCAAGCACCGGCGCGGCGAGCATGAGCTGGCGGGTCAGGTGCAGGGAATCGAGAACCAGCAGAACGGCGTCCGGCTTTGGCGTGCCGGGCATTTTGCCGCGCAGCACGTCGATGGCGACGCGCGCGTCTTCAGAGTAGGGAGTGAGCGAGTAAATCCCGGGCAAGTCGATGAGGGTGAGGTCGTCGCGGCCAACACCAGCCATCAGGCCCATGCGCTGCTCGACGGTGACGCCGGGGTAGTTGGCCACCTTCTGGCGAAGGCCCGTAAGTCGATTGAAGAGAGTGGATTTGCCGGAGTTGGGTGGGCCGATGAGGACGACCGTCTTGAGTGCTCCCGAGGGCGGAGCCTTGGGTGGTTCAAAAGCCGGCGTTTCGCAGCAGGCGTTCATCGGGCGGCCTCGACGAGGTCGACAGCGTCATTCCCGGTCTCGATTTCGGCTGGGCGGACCCAAGCATGCACACGGATGGATTCGGCCGTCTCGTGGCGCAGAGCGATCTCCATTCCGTCGATGCCATAGACAGTCGGGTCGCCGGCAGGGGCGCGGCGCAGGGCCGTGACCAGCGCATCGGGAACGAAACCCATGTGCATGAGATGGTTCTGGACGGACTCGGGGAGGTCGAGGGCAACCAGGACACCTGTTTCGCCGACCTTCAACTCGCTCAGCACGCTCACCCGACGAACTCCCTGGGCTCGCCGGAAGGGAAGAATATTCTGGCGGAGGCCCGTATTCAATCTACGACCGGAATGGTCGCAATTCAGTATACGACCATTTTGGTCGGAATCGCAAACGCGGGTTTCCGGATTTCCTGATCCTTGCCAAATCATCGTTTGACCTCCGAGAAGGGACAACGAAGGCTCCGTTCCCGGCGGTTCATGACTCCCTGGCGGACCCCTTGGTTCAACTCTCGGGAACGATGATTTGTTTTTATCAGCGGAAACGGTCGGGAAAAGTGACATGGATCACATGAGTTGGGAGAGAATTCGATGGCGAAACGGAAAAAAGTGATGATACAAGAGGGTTATGACCGCCGAGGAGATGCTTCGCACGTTGAGTTCAGAAGGACCGCCGCAGGGGCTGACCGCCCCGCTAGCCGCTTTGTGGTGGGATGCGAAGGGCGATTGGGCGCGCTCCTGATGGCATGGCGGTTCATGCTTATCTGCACCGCAAAGAAGGGGAGGCGTGGAATGCCGATTATTGGTACAAGCGGGCGGGACGGCGGTTTCACCGGGAGACGCTCGAAGCGGAATGGGCGGCGCTGGTGGAGGGGCTGGCGGAGAAGTAAAGGCAGAACGTCATCAGCCTTGCGTGCTCTGGATCAACGGCTGCTACCTGGGAACGGCAATGGTTTGAACCGGATGAGCGGAAGCAGGAACAGACTTGTCGGCCTCCGCGGTCTTCGGAGCCGCGGGCAGCGCATCGACGGACACTCGGTCGATTTTGCGCCTGGCTTTTACCAGTGTGAGCCCAAGGTTGGTTTCGAGCGCGGCTTTGGCCGCTTCGAAGTCGGCCTTCGGAAAAGTAAGCTCGGCATCGAACTCGCCGGGCTTTTTCGTTTCATTCAGCACCGGTACTCCCAGAGCTTCTTCCACGCTTTGCGTCAGGTCGTCGAGCGAGGTATTGATCATGGTCAGTTTTCCATCGCGGGCGTTGTACATGCACATGCTGCCGTGGTTGGAGACGGTCGGGGTGAGCTTGGCGGCGGCCTGCGGGGTTGCTTCCAACACATAGGCATCTTCTTCCTCGGCGTGGCGGGTGAGCTTTACGCCTGCTGCTGAAATGATGGCCTGTTGAAGCAACGGCCCAAGCTGATCTACATCCAGATTCAGCGCGCTCAAGTGCAGGTTGTAGTGGGCCTTGTCGGCGTCTCCATGAATCGAGACGCGGTTGGTGGGCAGTCCCGCGGCCCAAGGGATGAGCATGGACAGAGGCGCGTTTCTCATGTCGTAGGAGGACTGGCCGGTCGTCTTGTCGTTCCCCGTCATGGTCATGGGCATCGCATCGGGATCGCCGGGGCGAATTGAGATTTCAAACAAGGGCTTGACGGCAGAGACGGCGGCGGGATTCTTCATGGCGGCGATCTGCTCCTGCATCGCCTTTTGCGCCGCGGCCATGGTGGCGGCCCCGGGGTCTGCCGCGAATACGACCGGCTTCCCGGCGGCGAGCGCCACCAACTGGTCCTTTTGCAATTGATCCGGGTTGGTGATGGCGGCGATGCGTCCCTGCGTGTCAATGACGATGGTGGTGGGGCGCGCTTGAACACCATAGTCGTCGAAGACCTGCTTGCTCACACCCACCCAGCCTTCCATGTGCTTCTTCGCGAGAAAGTCTTTGACCACGGCGGGGTCTTCGTCGTCGACAGAGATAAATTGAACGTTATCGCCCGCGAGCGACGTGGAGAACTCGTTGAGATGAGGGATGGCCGCGATGCAGGGCGCGCACCAGGTGGCCCAGAACTCCAGGACGACGACTTTGCCTTTAAGGGAGGGCCAGTCAGTCTTTGTGCCGTCCGGTGCGCCGTAGAGCTGCGCAAAAGCAAGCGCGGGCGCAGGCTGGCCTGCTGTGGGCGTGGCGGCGTGGGTTTGAAAAGCGCAGGCAAGAGACAGGGCGGCAGCGACGGAGCAAAGGCGATTCACCTTCATGCGGGGACCTCAACCCATTAGACACCGCCGCTGGTGTGTTTGGCATGTGCCCATCCGCTGTTCAACATTCGACATATCGTCTCATATTATGGGATTAACAACCCACCCTGTGTCTCGCGTCACAGCGACTAGCGACCCCACAAGCGAGACTCGACGCAGCGGCAAATCTCTCCTGGCCGCGCTGTGAGGCAAAGCGAATGAGTGAACAGAAGTCGGCTGGAAAAATGGTTATCCTGGACGGCAACGAGGCAGCGGCCTCGGTAGCCTATCGTCTTTCTGAAGTAGTTGCCATCTACCCGATTACGCCTTCGTCGCCGATGGCCGAGTGGGCGGATCAGTGGCGCTCCGAGGGCAAAAAGAATATCTGGGGCGCGTTGCCCATCGTGGAAGAACTGCAAAGCGAGGGCGGTGCGGCGGGCGCGCTGCATGGAGCGTTGCAGGCCGGCGCATTCGCGACGACATTCACCGCTTCGCAGGGACTGCTGCTGATGATTCCCAACATGTTCAAGATTGCCGGTGAGTTGACCCCGGCGACGATGCATGTAACGGCGCGCACGTTGGCCACACATGCGCTCTCGATCTTCGGCGATCACTCGGACGTGATGGCTTGCCGGTCGACGGGCTGGGCGATGCTGGCGTCCAATTCCGTACAAGAGGTCGCGGATATGGCGCTGGTGGCGCAGATTGCCACATTGGAATCGCGCATTCCTTTCATTCATTTCTTCGATGGTTTCAGAACGTCGCATGAAGTTGGCAAGATTCTTCCTATCAGCGACGAAACCATTCGAGCGATCCTCGACGACAAGTACATCATCGCGGCCAGGCAGCGGGCGTTGAGCCCGGACAGGCCGATCATTCGCGGGACGGCGCAGAATCCGGATGTGTTTTTCCAGGCGCGCGAGGCGTGCAACAAATTTCACGACGCGGTTCCGGGAATCGTACAGAAGGTGATGGATCGATTTGCAGCGCTGACCGGCCGCGCGTATCACCTGTTCGATTACTATGGCGCGCTGGATGCGGAGCGCGTGATTGTGCTGATGGGCTCGGGCGCGGAAGCGGCCGAAGAAGCCGTCGATCTGCTGAACAAACAAGGCGAAAAGCTGGGCATCCTGAAAGTGCGGCTGTATCGGCCGTTCGATGCCAGCGCGTTTCTTGCGGCGCTGCCGGCTACTGTCAAGTCCATTGCCGTGCTCGACCGCACCAAGGAACCGGGCGGGTTGGGTGAGCCGCTTTATCAGGACATTGTTACGGTCCTCGCGGAGAACGCGGACCTGCCGTTTGCGGTGAAGCCGAAGGTCATTGGCGGGCGCTACGGTTTGTCGTCGAAGGAATTTACCCCGGCGATGGTGAAGGGAATCTTCGACGAGTTAGCCAAGTCGCAGCCGAAGAATCATTTCACTATCGGTATTGAAGACGATGTTACATTTACCAGCTTGAGTTATGACCCTAGTTTCTCTACCGAAGATCCGCAGACGGTGCGTGCGCTGTTTTACGGGTTGGGTTCGGACGGCACGGTGGGAGCAAACAAGAACTCCATCAAGATTATCGGCAGCGAGACGCCGAATTATGCGCAGGGCTACTTTGTCTATGACTCGAAGAAATCCGGATCGATGACTACGAGCCACTTGCGGTTCGGACCGAACCCGATCCGGTCGAGTTATCTGATAACTCGCGCGAGTTTTCTGGCCTGCCATAACTTCAGCTTTCTGGAAAAGATGAATGTTGTAGAAGCGGCGATGCCCGGCGCGGTGTTTCTGCTCAACTCGCCTTACCCGGCGGCGGAGGTTTGGGATCATCTGCCGAAGACCACGCAGCAGGAACTTTTAGCTAAGAAAATTGAGTTCTATGTGATCGACGGCAACCAGGTGGCACGCGATGCCGGGATGGGCACGCGCATCAACACCATCATGCAGGCCTGCTTCTTCGCTATCAGCGGCGTGTTGCCGCGCGATGAGGCGATTGCGCAGATCAAGAAGGCGATTTACAAAACGTATGGCAAGCGCGGTGAGGCCGTCGTACAGAAAAACTATGCCGCTGTCGATGCGGCGCTGGCGCATCTGGAAAAGGTCGAACTGCCTTCAACCGCGAATTCGGAATTCGATTTGATTCCGTCGATTTCCGGCAAGGCGCCGGAGTTTGTGCGCAACGTGCTCGGACAGATTGCCGGAGGACATGGCGACCTGCTACCGGTGAGCGCTATACCGGCGGGCGGAGCGTTTCCAACCGGAACAGCGCAGTGGGAGAAACGCAACATTGCGCAATTCATTCCCGTGTGGGACAAGGACCTGTGCATCCAGTGCGGCAAGTGCGTGATGGTTTGCCCGCATGCCGTGATTCGCGCCAAGGTGTACGGTGCGGAACTTGCTGACAAGGCTCCGGCGACATTGCAATGGGCCAAGCCGAAGTGGAGGGGGATGGAGCAGGATCGGTATACGCTGCAGGTTGCTCCTGAAGATTGCACGGGCTGCGCGGTCTGCGTGGACGTGTGCCCGGTGAAGAGCAAGAGCGATGTGAGCCATAAGGCGATCAACATGGCGCCGCAGGCTCCGCTGCGCGAGGCAGAGCGCGATAACTGGGAGTTCTTCCTGAATCTTCCGGAAGTGGATCGGGCAAAATTATCGCATGGGCAGGTGAAAGACCTTCAACTGCTGCAGCCGCTGTTTGAATTTTCCGGCGCGTGCGCGGGATGCGGCGAGACGGCTTACATCAAGCTGCTGACACAACTGTTCGGCGACCGGCTTTACATCGCGAATGCGACCGGATGCTCGTCGATCTATGGCGGCAATTTGCCGACGACTCCTTACACAAGCAATGCGCAGGGACGCGGGCCAACGTGGGCCAACTCGCTGTTCGAGGACAATGCGGAGTTCGGATTCGGCATGAGGACGGCGCTCGACCAGCAGAAGATATTTGCCGAAACGCTGGTGGCGCGGCTTGCAGCGGAGATTGGAGTCGAACTGGTTGCAGAGTTGCTGCACGCTCCACAGACGACAGAGACTGAAATCAACAAGCAGCGGGAGCGGGTGTTTGCACTGCGCGCGAAGCTGACCGGCAACACAACTTCAGATGCACTGAACCTGCTTGCGATTGCAGATGCGCTGACAGCAGAAAGGACCTGGCGATGGAAGCCGTGAGTTACGGCTCAGTGTATGTGGCGCAGGTGGCGCTGGGCGGCAACGACACGCACGTGGTGAAGGCCTTCCAGGAGGCCGAAGCGCACGATGGGCCGTCGCTCATCATCGCGTACTCGAGCTGCATTGCGCACGGGTATGACCTGGTGCACGGTCTCGAGCAGCAAAAGCTTGCAGTGCAATCGGGCTACTGGCCCTTGATGCGCTACAACCCGGCGTTGCGCGAGACGGGGAAGAATCCCTTCCAGCTTGACTCGAAGGCGCCGTCGATCCGGCTGAAGGAATACACCTATCGCGAAGCGCGGTACACCATGCTGGCGCGCAGCAATCCGGAGCTTGCGGCGACGCTGCTGAAGGAAGCGCAGGACGATGTAGAGAGGCAGTGGCGCGTGTACTCGGCGCGTGCATCCATGCCTGGACGCGGAGAGACGCCGCACATTGCGCCGGAAGAGAAGACAGAGGAACCGCTGGTGGCAGCGGCTCAGGGAGGTGGGGAATGATCGATTTTTCCACGCAGTATCTCGGATTGAAATTGAAGGGGCCGATCGTGGTGTCGTCGACGCCGCTGTCGGAGTCGATTGATAACATTCGCCGCATGGAAGACGCAGGCGCTTCGGCAATTGTACTGACTTCGTTGTTTGAGGAGCAGTTGAACCTGGAGTCGAAGGCGCTGGACGAAGACCTTTCGCGCGGAACGGAATCGTTTGCGGAATCACTTGGATATTTGCCGGATTTGAACGACTATCGCATGACACAGGATGTCTACCTGGAGCATTTGCGTCACGCGAAACGGGCATCAGGGATTCCCATCCTGGCCAGCTTGAATGGGGCTACGACGGGCGGCTGGATTCGATACGCAAAGGACATGGAGCAGGCCGGCGCGGACGCCATTGAGCTGAACACGTATGCGCTGGCGACGGAGCGCAGCCAGACATCGGCTGGCCTGGAATTGCAACTGCTGGATCTTGTGGCTGCTGTGACCAGCGCCGTCAAGGTGCCCGTTGCGGTGAAGCTGTCGCAGTCGTTCACCAGCATTCCGCACCTGGTGGCGCGGCTTGAGGATGTGGGCGCGCGCGGCGTGGTGCTTTTCAACCGCTTCTATCAGCCGGATTTCGATATCGAGACGCTGGAGGTACGGCCTACATTGCACTTTTCAACGCCTTCAGAACTGCTGCCGCGGCTGCACTGGGCCGCGATTCTCTATGGGCATTTCAATCTCGATCTCGCTATTTCCGGTGGGGTGCATTCGGCCGAAGATGTGTTGAAGGGGGTCATGGCCGGAGCCGGGGTTACGATGATGGCTTCAGCACTGCACATTCACGGTATCGACCACATCGGCCGGGTAATGGCGGATTTGCAATACTGGCTGGAGAAGCGGGAATACACGTCGCTCAAGGAGACGCGCGGCTGCCTGAGCCGGCGGTCGGTGCCGGATACGTCGCCTTTCGATCGCGGGAACTATATCAAGACGCTGAGCTCGTATAGCCTGCGGCAGACGGTGGCGGCGTTCTAGAGAAAACAACGTCTCCCATGGGAGTGGCGGCGGTCGCACAAGGGTGCGGTCGCCGCCGGCTTTTTTGGGGACAGCTTCTGATTCATCCATCGATGCGCGGTGGTG
>JBEKFD010000315.1:0-4752 GCA_050013495.1 Occallatibacter sp.
AACCGCGCCAGTAAATGAACGTAACACTGATAGCCCCTTGCTCATCGCATGACGGACGGGCGCGCACGTCCTAATCCGCGGTAGTCAAGCACGAGATGGTAACAGCGAAAGTCTTCAGGGTAATCCTTCCCGGCCGGCACCACACGATGGTGCTCTGACACGCGATGCGGACGGGAGGGGAACGCTGGGACCTCCTTGAGGGCACAGCCGAGGTTGGTCTCGATGTGTCGCAACGCGTCGTCTGCTTTGCCGGACAGCAGATAACCGAGCATCGCGCCACCATTGGAAAACGGAGCGTAACGGCATGTGAGAAATTGATCACGCACATCACGCACATAACCGGCCAGCGCGCGTGGCGTTTCCAGCTTCTTCGCCTCAAGCGGCCACATGATCCGCTCTTCAGGCCGCCAAACGAACGCAAGATCGTATTGTGGCGGCTGCGCGGGTGGCTTAGCCATTGTTTCGCGCTCGTAGGGGCCATGTTCGATGTCGAAGGGTTCATCTCCTGTCATCACGGCTCGGATACGTGGTGCGAGACGCTCCGTGATGTTGCGCTCAATATCGCGAGCGTCGATGACTGGCATATCCACGCGCATGAGGTCGTAAGCAGCCCATATGAAGCCAAGCAGTATGTCCGCTTGATCGCGGGTCCAGGCCGTTGCCAATTTGAGGAAGGCAGGATCGGGCGCGGTGCTGCCCAACACCCATTGCGAGGTCATCTCCGAACAACCTCCTCGTCATTGATCGCATGATGCCACCTGACCAGGTCCAGTGCGACCTCGTCTGCGTCATTGAGCCCTGCGCTTCTCGTCCAGTATCGGACAAAGTCGGGCTTCAATATAAACACCGTGGGGATACCCGAGCGACTTTCGTAAACACGCGCGACACGCTGCTGATAAATGCTCCCGGTGCTCGACATGGCTTCACGCCAATGGTTATCGAGCCGTTGGAACTCGCTCAAAAGGGCCGGCAGTTCGAGAGGTTCCACCACAATCTGTTTCCCCGAAGTTTGTCCCAACTCGAAGGCGATTAGCCGAAATGGCATCCGCGCCGTCGAATCGTGAAAGATTGTCGCTTTGACGGCTTTGTCCCGTCCGAAACCGGCTTTGAGGACGCGAATAAAGTATTCACAATATGCGACAAGGTGCGGTTCCTGAACGCCCTTTGCGCTCCGGGCTGTGCGCTGCCAGCCAGGTGATCCATCGTTGCCCTGAAAGTCAGGCAAAGTACAGGAGAATAAATCTTCGATGAGAACACGCTCTGAATCCTTCAGGCTGAACGCTTCAAAGGTACGGGAATCTATCTCTGCCTCACGTGTGATGTCGTCGAGTAATCCGCTTCGCAGCGGCGGAACGGGAACCATCATGAGTTCTCTAGATAGCGGCTCAGGGCGATAGGTCGCAAATCGACCGCTGCTTAGGAGCAGAAAATAGGTTGCCAGCATGCTATTCAGCGAAAGGCATGCTGCATCGAGCAACGATGCCGGTCCGTGAATAGAAATATAGCTCTCCGTGCAAAGTATACCTTCACGGGTGTTGGATCGGACAAGTCGCGCCTGAAACCGGGACGCCAACTTTCTCCAGCTTTGTTTAATGAGAAGCTGCGGGGACGCGAATGCTGAAAAATCCGTCGAGTCGCGTGAATGAGTTTGTCTGTCTCCGAACTCAGGCAGGACTTCGGCATCGAGGTATAGCGGCGAGCCGGGGGGGAATGTTGGCGCCCCCAGGAATCGCATTTGACGCAGATTTGGCCGAGGTATGCTTCCGTCGCCAAACTTAACGCCTTCGCGGGATTTTACGACCAAATCTTGCTCTAGAAGGGACAGACTGGGATAAGTAAGCAAGCGCTTTAGGAGGGTTAAGTCGCGTCGGCTACCCCACATCAAGGCCGACCATATCATTTCATTGTTGGTGGCATCGTTGACCGTCAATTTGCGACTATCCCCGGGCTCAATGACGATGCTGAACTCATCGTCGTGCCGTTCAACCCGCTTTGGGCTGATGTACGTGATCTGGTCGACCGGGAGAGGCGTCTTGACCCGAAACAGAATAACGCAAGCTGGGGCGACTGATTGTTTGACAGACCGAGTCTTGCGTCTGAAAACCTTGAAACGCAGTGCCGAGAGGTTAACGATCTCCTGGACGCTGAACGTGGTAAACAGCTTTCTCCTGAAACTGACAGCTTTGCCATCGCGGTTGAATAGCAGCGAGCTCGCCGATTGAACCATCGAGACTTGACCACCGGGCTTGAGCAGGCTTGCTGCCTTTGGCAGGAACAGCGTTCCGATTCCCTTATTGGCGATCGGCCATTTATGCAACCGATCGTTCGCCCATAGGCGAGCGGCATCCGTCAGGAGGTTTTCACCCCACGGTGCGTTACCAACCACCAAGTCATAACGGTTCTGGACGTCGGCCGTTCGAAATCCATCATGGTCCTCGGCAAAAAAATCTGACGCGATAAGACGACGCTCACGCATCGGCGGGAATTTAATTTGGGTCCAGTAGGATCGCGGGTCAATTTCATCACACATTGCAAGATAAAGGCTGAAACATGCCACGCGAACCGCGTGCGGGTCCTTGTCGACCCCAAACAGATTCCGCTCCAGCAATTGCCTTAAAATCTCAGCTCGGGGCGGTTGGTCGGGATTCGCACGCTTCCAGCGATGGACGAGGCGTTGAAAAGCTTTCACCAGAAAGATCCCCGAACCGCAGGCCGGATCGAGAATGGTTAAATCCCACGCGGCGCCCTCCCAGGGTAACACTCGGTCCAGTATGAAATCCACGAGGTATGGCGGAGTATAAAAGATCCCCTGCGCAGCCGCATGACTTTCCACGAATGTCTCATAGATGCTGCTAATGAACTCAAGTGGTATGACGTCGAACGAATATTGAGGCCAGAGGCACCTCTGACCAGTTGGCATCACGACGTCGCCGCGGATAAAATCAGCTAACAACGCTAGATGCTGTTTGGAGACGATCCTCTTTTCGGTCGCCCAACCAGCCGCTCGGTCTGCTGGCGTGTCACCCTTCCCTGGGAACAGGTCGCCATTGAACCGGCCGTTTAACCAATCGAACAAAGCGTAGGTGTCGCTGTGATCTCCGAGAATGCTTGCGAAGTTGTCGTGCAATCCATGGAGTGTTCCGCCAGCCCGCAGCTGCTTCAGCTTGCTGGGTGTGAGCGCCGCATTGCCATCGGAGTCCTTACGGTCAAAGAGGAACTGGACGAAGACGACCCGGGCAAGCAAATCGTGACAGATGTCATTATTGTCGCTGCGCAAACCCGCGTCAATCAGCTCCTCCCGAAGGTATCGTAGGTTACCTAGCAGCATATGGTCAGCGCGACGATCGCGGTCGAAACGTTTGGCGCGTTCGCGGAAGAATGCGCCGGATACAAGGTTAATCCAGTGCACTGCAAGCGCGGCCCGGCGCTCCAGGATTGGGATGCCCGTTTCGAGCAGATCGACCTGTCCGACCTTGTGCACTACGTATTCGTCAAGTAGCCAGCTTTCATCCGGCGGCTCGCAGCACGTCCAGACTCGTAGCAGTCCGGGTTCCAATGTGATAACCGCTGGCGTGTGCGAGAAGTTCCAGACCAAGCTCTGGAGTGCCCGCAATGTTTTTTCGCTGGCATCCGCTTGGAATTCGACGACGACGGCAACGGGGGGCTCGGTACGGCTCGAGCCCGGGTCAGACATCAGCACACCGACAACCGCGTCCCGCGCATCGGAAAACTGCAGCAGGGCCCGGCCGATCTTAGATCGAACCAGATCGGCAAAAACGCTTGCTCCGGCTCCGCTCGGCCGCGTGATCTCGTCGGGTGGTGGCCAAGCCAAGGCCGCATGAGCTACTTCAAGCGAGAGGGCACGCGTGTCGCTCACCGGTCAAGTTCCAGGTCACGCTGAGGGTCACCCCCGAAATGGCCACGCCGGCTTCCGCCCCGCGGTTTCTTTGATCCTATATCGAGCTTGCTTAGTACGTCCCTAAAATCCACTCCACGCTCGGCCATCTCCCCCAGCAGCACCGCGATGACGGCAAGATGTCCGGGAACGTCGCCATGTCGAGCGTAGTTGGACACGGAGTTTCGGTTCATTCTGATCAACTCGGCAAATGATCGGACGCTCAGGCCTGCCTTGCCCAACTGGCGCAGGAACTCGTCGTACGGCACGCTGGCTACCCCCTCTGGTCGCCCTCTCGCCTCGGGCGGCTTATGTGGCTTGCACATAAATTTATGTAACCGTCAAGCTATGCTCGTGTTTGAGCTAGGGCCGCTGCACCGCTCTCGCGGTGCGGTAACTGCCGCGGGGAAGCCCGGCTGCTCCTACCCACCCAACGACCTGCAGTGGTTGCACGGCACTGTCCGCTTCCTACCCGCAGCAGACTTTTGCGCAACTGCGGCCACGCTTGGCCAAACGTCCGCATTCGAGCGACGGCCGAGCGTCCTGGATGACCGAGATGGGCGCCGAGCGGACGTAACATTGCCGCAGTTCGCGTCCGGTAAGGCCATGACGATGGGGAAACGGCATCGACCTGAAGCGGTCATCTCCGGACAGACCCTTCGCCCGGCGATACCGTGTGCAAAACCAGATGCCACCCATCGCCACCCGATGACCCGGACCAAAACCGCACCAACAACCTTGACTTATTTCCTATATCAATCTAAATTCCAGGAATGGAAACCTTGCTCCCACCGCCCCCGGCCACCAACCTCTCCACCCACCTGTATTACCAGCTCGTATACACCCTAACCGACCTG
>JBEKFD010000316.1:0-4696 GCA_050013495.1 Occallatibacter sp.
GCCGATTTTCCGATGCTGAGATTTCATTGCGATTGGGCGCTGCACTCACGAATGGACCGCGCGGCGGCTCGGGATTTGCTGAAGATCTTCGACAAGGCCCACCTGAATTTCAAAAACAAAGTGGAGTGGAGCGACTTGCCAAAGACCGTGCAGCACGACTTGGACGAGATCGCTAAAATGCGTGGGTTCGAAAAGGAGTTCGAGCGATTCGTCGACGAGTATGGCTTGCCGCAGTTGACAAGAGATCATCGGGACGGATGGGTGCGGTTTCTACGTCTTTACGCGAAAGTCGTGGAGGACATACCGCTGTGTGTCGATGTGAAGAAGGGTGACGAGATAAAAAATATCTCGCGGGTAACGATGCATCTCGACGACGCTAAAGAGACCGTAAAGGCGGGTGGATTCGAGGATTTCTTCTATCGGATGAGATGGACGCTGCAGGATACGAACGGCGAATCCGGCTCTTTGTCGGTCATCAACTCGTTCTCGGTTCGGGAGCCGGCGGACGAGGAATGATAGCCGACCGTTCGGATACAGCATTGCTTCAGCCGGCTAAATTTTCGTCAAGTACGCGGAATCACGGGCTGATCACGGGCTAGAGAATTTTGGGGATTCTCTGTATCCCTATGGAAAGAATGGTAGGCACGAGGAGACTCGAACTCCTGACCTCTACCGTGTCAATCGCTTTTTGTGGGTTGGATTGTGGGTTGGATTGTGGGTTGAAAATTTGCGTACACCTTGTGCGCACGAACGCCAATGGCAAGTCATGCGACAACCGAAAACACAGAGCGGGTCGTCTCCTGATGCTCGCAGTCATACCCTTTCTCCGATGTACACATCACCGGAGGATAGAAAATGCGAGCACGCTACCAACGAGGATATCTTCGGCTTGGTCGTCGTAAGACGGGACCTGACTGCTGGGAATTTCTTTGGTGGGACATCGAAGTTACAGGGCACAGAGTACGCCGCAAGGCGGTCATCGGAACCGTTCAGCAATACCCGAATATTGGGGAGGCTTGGCAAGCCAGCAACGGCCTGCGGGTGTCCATCAACGAGGCTCGAAACCGGCAGCGAGAACAATCGGTTACCGTCGCCGATTTAGTGGATCATTACACAAGGACGGAACTCAGCGCTGATCCATCGGCCGGAGGGAAGTCATACGCCACGAGGACAGTGTACAAAAACTTTCTCGCGAGATGGGTCAGGCCAGCGTGGGGCAGCTTGAACATCCGAGCCGTCCGCACCACGGCT
Source organism: Occallatibacter sp. (assembly GCA_050013495.1). Classification (GTDB taxonomy): domain Bacteria; phylum Acidobacteriota; class Terriglobia; order Terriglobales; family Acidobacteriaceae; genus Telmatobacter. Next base: position 1,252 of record JBEKFD010000316.1, read on the forward strand.
GTCGAACAGTGGCTTCGTCAACTGACGCGCGCCGATGGCGGTCCGCTCGCTCCCTCGACCAAGGCGAAGATCCGCAATGTGATGAGCGTGCTCTTCAATCACGCTATCCGATATGAGTGGTTGGAGCAGGGCAAGAACCCCATCCTTCTCGTCCGCCAAGGGGCTATGCGACAAACCATCCCAGAGTATCTGGAACCGGAAGAATTGCGGGCGCTGCTTGCCCAACTCGATCACCGCTTTCGTGTAATGGTTCTTCTGGATGCGGCCACCGGACTGCGGCGCGGCGAACTCCTCGCACTCAAGTGGGAAGACATTGATTTTGAAAGATTGCAAATCCATGTGAGGCGTTCGATCTATCTGAACGTCGTAGGCAATTGCAAGACCGAGGCTTCTCGAAAACCTGTGCCGCTTGACCTCACTCTGGCTTCAGAGCTCTGGGCATGGAAGCAGGACAGCGCGTACGGCCAGCCTAATGACTGGGTGTTTGCGAGTCCGCACAGTCGGGGCAGAAATCCGTACTGGCCGGACATCCTTCTTTCTCGCGTGGTGCGCCCGGCAGCCGCCCGCGCCGGGATTCAGAAGCACATCGGCTGGCACACGTTTCGACACAGCTTTTCGACCATGCTGATGGCGAACGGAGAAAACGTGAAAGTGGTGCAGGAGCTCATGCGTCATGCGAACTGCCGGTGCACACTGGAGATTTATTCTCAGGCTCGGCTACAGGCGAAGCGCGACGCGCAGCATCGGGTAGTTGAGATGATCATCCCTCGGGAACGCGAGGCTACCGACACGGAATTGCCATTGATTCTTGGGAACTGTGAAGCGGCCAGGACAGAGCTGTCATGACCCGATTGTGGCTCCAATCCCACACATCTCCCAGAAGGTGGTTTCTGGCCAACTGATGCAAAATCGGCGTTACCTCCATCGACGGACTCAGTTCAAGCAAAGCCTGTTCTCGGCAACTGAGACCCAACTTTCGAGTAGTACGTGATCCGGGCCAATCTCGGGAGGCGGCGCTAAATCGCTTGTGATAGCGATCTCTAAAAGGTGTGCTGGGCCACTTTCGAGATCACGCAGGACTTTGCCTTCTTCGATGACAGAATGGCTCTGGTCTAGGGTGCCATAATGACGGTGGCCGATCTCCGACTGGAGCGTGGTCGGTTGGGGTTGCCGGGAATCGATATGGCGTCTGGATGATATGAGGTTTCGTTTCGGCAAAGTCCGCGAAGATCGGGTGAAGCAGGAGAATTGGTTGGGCAGACTCTTCTCTCTCACCACCGCTGTGCTCGTGATCCTATCCTGGGCTAGCGTGCGGACAAGCGGGCAAACTCCGGCTTCGGAGCCGTCGCATCGTGTGTTGGTCCTCTATTCGGATGAGCGACTACTGCCGGCTAATGTCATCGTGGATGAGGCCATCCACGCGACTTTCACAGCCGACACCAGCAACCGCATCGAACTTCACAGCGAATTCCTCGACGTGGCCCGTTTTCCGGGCGAGGAGCAGCGGCAACGGCAGCGTGACTTTTTCCGAGAGAAATATCGGGAGCGTCCTCCCGACTTGGTGATTGCGGTCGGCGGAGGCGCTTTCGCTTTCCTGGTGGAACGCCGAGCCGAGTTGTTCAGCGGAGTGCCAATCGTCTATTGTTCCGTCGCTGGTGATCCGCATCCGGAGCATCTTTCAGACACCGGGATCGCGTATGTTCCAGTCCCCAATACCACTGCTCCCACGCTGGAGATGATGCTACGCTTGCATCCCGACGCCCGTCACGTAGCGGTGGTCTCGGGCAGCGGGCCGAGGGATCGGCAGTACGCCGAGGTCTTCCGCGAAGAGCTAACTGCCTACGAGAACCGGGTCGCTTTTATCTGGCTGACCAGTCTTTCCATGGAAGAATTACGCGGCGAGTTGTCGCGCCTGCCGGATCACACCGTCGTGCTTTACCTCACGATGTTCCAGGATGCCGCCGGCGAGACGTTCTCTCCGCGCCAGGCGCTGGATGCGTTCGCCCCTGCGAGCCGCGCTCCGATCTACGGCTACTACGAAACCTACATCGGGCATGGGATTGTCGGCGGCTGGATCGTAACGTTCGAGGAGATCGGCCGGAATGCAGCCCAGTTGAGCCTCCGCATTCTCGCCGGCGAAGACGCGCAAGCCGCCGCTCGGTCAGAGTCGTACCATCCGGTCCCAATGTTTGACTGGCGTCAGTTGCAGCGATGGAAGATCAGCGAACAGCAGCTGCCTCCTGGCAGCATCGTCCGGTTCAAGGAGACCACGTATTGGGAGCAACATTACCGAATCATTATCACGGCGGTTTCCCTGTGCCTTCTAGAAGCGTTGTTGATCGTGGCATTGCTTGCCCAGCTCCGCCGGCGCCGTGTGGCCGAGGCATCCGTGCGAGAAAACGAGCAGCGGATGAGCTTGGCCGTCGATGCCGCCAACTTTGGCATTTGGATTCGGGACCTTGCGCAGAACGAAATCTGGGCGAGCGACAAGTGGCGGGAGTTGTTCGGCTTCGCGCCATCGGAGCGGCTAGAACTCGAAGCCATTCTGCAGAGGCTCCACCCCGACGATCGCGAAGCATTCCGACAGGTTCTGGGGATAGCGGTTGGGGGCGAAGGTCGATACGAGACGGAATTCCGAGTGATGCTGCCGGATGGCGGAATACGCTGGATCTCTTCCCAGGGCCGTGTCGAACTTGACACCAATGGCCAGCCAGTCCGGATACGCGGCGCCTCCCGCGATGTTACCGCGGGCAGACAAGCCGAGGTGGAGGCGCAGCGCTTGCGGCAAGAGGTTGCGCACGTAGGTCGTATCTCGATGATGGGCCAGCTGGCCACGGCGCTGGCGCATGAGATTAATCAGCCGCTCGGCGCGATCCTGCGCAACGCGGAGGCGGCGGAGCTCTTCATGCAGGAGGCATCACCCGACCTAGACGAAATCCGTGCGATCATTGCCGACATCCGCGCGGACGACCAGCGTGCGGGCGCCGTCATCGACCGGATGCGCGGGCTGCTCAAGCGGCACAAGCTCAATACGCAGCCTCTCCATGTAGATGAACTCGTTGGCGAAGTCTGGGCTCTCGTGCGGGTCGACGCTGAGGCGCGGCTGGTGAAGCTGGACGTGGCTGTGCCAGCCGATCTGCCTCCCGTGCGTGGTGATCGCGTGCATCTTCAACAGGTGTTGCTCAACCTCATCCTCAACGGAATGGATGCGCTCAACGGGGCGAGCCGGAAGGATCGGCGGGTCAGTGTGACCGCGTTGATCGACGGGGCTCAGACCGTCGAGATCGCCGTGAGCGATACCGGAACTGGTATCCCCGCTGAAAGGCTCGCGCACGTCTTCGATCCCTTTTTTACCACCAAGCCGGACGGTATGGGCATGGGCTTGCCGATCTCGCGCACAATCATCGAGGCGCACGGCGGACGGTTCTGGGCGGAGAATAACAGC
>JBEKFD010000317.1:0-6593 GCA_050013495.1 Occallatibacter sp.
TTATGGTGTGACCGGCTCGATGCGCTAGTCGTGGGTTAGGCTGGGTTTGTTTGAGGAACCACAGTCCAGAGCCACAAGCGGAGGGAACCGGTCATGAGAGAGAAGTTACGATTTTTGGGTTTAGATGTCCACGCCGAAACGATAGCCGTCGCCGTAGCCGAGCCGGATGGCGAGGTTCGCAGCCTGGGAACGATCGCCAACCGCGAAGATTCGATCCGCAAGTTGATCAGGAAGCTTGGTCCGCTGGAGGATCTTAGGGCCTGCTATGAAGCTGGCCCGACAGGCTTCGTACTGTACTGGCAGCTGACGCAGTTGGGAGTCAAGTGCGACGTGGTGGCGCCGAGCCTGGTTCCGAAGAAGCCGGGAGACCGCGTGAAGACTGATCGGCGGGACGCATTGAAGCTGGCGCGCTGTCACCGCTCCGGTGATCTGACCGCAGTGTGGGTTCCCGATGAAGATACCGAGGCGTTGCGCGATCTTGTCCGGCAACAGGAAGCTGCCAAACCGGGGTCCCCACGGACAGGTCTTCGTCCGTGGGGTGGAAGCAGGATCAGCTCCGGGCTTGGCACCGGCTGACTAAGTTCCTGCTGCGTACGGGGCAGCGTCCACCGCTAGAGCTGAACCCGTGGACAGAGCGCTATATGAGGTGGCTGGCGCAGGTCCGATTTACGCAGCCGGCGCGGGAAGTCACGCGGCTGGATTGCATGAACGAATTCGAGCACATGAGCGCGCGAGTCAAGCGATTGGAAGAGGCCATCCTCGAAGTGGTGAAGCTGGCACCGCAGGCCATGCAAGAAGTGATCCGTGGTCTGCAGGCTCTCCGTGGTGTGGCGTATGTCTCGGCAGTCATGATCGCCGCCGAACTGGGCAACATCTCTTACCGCTTCGAGAGTGCATGGAAGCTGATGGGTTACTGCGGAGTATTTCCGAGCGAAGACTCCAGTGGCACGCGCATTCGAAGAGGCGGCATTACCAAGTCAGGCAACGCGCACCTCCGACGAATTGTGGTGGAATTGGCCTGGTCCTATCGACACCTGCCCCGCGTGGGGGAAAAGCTGCGCAAGCGACACGAAGGGAATCCGGCAGAGATCACCGAGATTGCATGGAAGGCGCAGAACCGCCCGCACAAGCGTTACATGAAGCTGACCATGGCAGGCAAGGATCAGAGGAAGACGATGACGGCAGTCGTACGCGAACTACTGGGCTTCATCTGGGCCATCGAAATCACTGCGGAAGTGGCGACCTGCAAGCAACAAATGGCGGCATGACGGAAACCGAAAGAACAAAAGCAAGAGCTTTCCAAATAAGGAATAAACAAAGACAGACCAACCGATGAACAGCGCTATCCAATTCGAGGACAGAGTCAGCCGCAGCCGGAGCAAGCACGAAGGAGAATCCTCGGGGGAAATTTGCGACAGGCTCAGCCGGACTCGCGTAAGTAGTCAGAGGCAGCTCCCGACGGTTCCTGATTATGCGGTTCCGACCCGCGAATATCAGCTTGATCAATCGTCGCCATTACCTGCCACGGCTGCTGCTGACCCTGTCCTCGATAAGACAAATGCAAAAACCACTCAAGCGATTCGCAGAGATTGACAGGGTCACACCATATCAACTGACGGGTAGCCGGTCAATCGCTCGGAACCCCGAAATCTGGCTGCCAGAAGCTCGATTCGGGCCTAGGCGATTATGCGTCATGTGAGGACTACTTTGCCGTCCTGAATGATCGACAGAATGTGTCTTTTCGCGCTATTCGCTGCGCAGCGCCTGCATGGGTTCAATGGAAGCGGCGCGGCGTGCGGGGATCAGCGCGGCGAATCCAGAGACGGCAATCATGGCGAAAATCGCGAACGCCATGCTTACCGGGTCCAGCGGCGATACCTGATAAAGCATCGCGCTGAGCGGACGTACGGCGAAGAAGGTGAGCGGAATCCCTACGCCAAGGCCGGCCACGAGCACCCACAGGCTCTCGTGCGTGACCATGGCCAGTACCTGAGCGCGGCTTGCTCCCAGGGCCATGCGCACGCCGATCTCGGTGGTGCGGCGACTCACCCGGAACGAATGCGTGCCATAGGGTCCAGTGGCCACCAGCAGCGCCGCCAGCACGCCGAAAAACCCGCCCATGGCTGCAAACATGCGATGCTTGGCAAAGGACTCTTCAAACTGCTCCTGTTGCAACATAGGCTTCTCGATGGGCACATTCGGATAGAGAGCTGCGACTGTCTTGCGGATTTCCGTCAGCAGACTCATCGCGTTGCCGCGGGTGCGTACTTCGATTTGTATAGTGAACGTCATGGGAAACTGCTTCGCGGCGTAATAGCCCAGGGGCATCGACTCTTCGTTTACCGACTCGAACTTCTTGTCGCGCACCACGCCGACGATAGTGGAGCGATCGTCACCGCCGAACACGCCGCGCAGTCTGTGTCCCCACGGATTGGTGTTGGCGAGATACTTCTTTACGAAGGTCTCATTGACCAGCGCAATATCCTGAGTGTTCTGCGTATCGGATTCGGCGATGTCGCGTCCGGCAAGTATGGGAACACCCATGGTATGAAGAAACCCGGGACCGACGAGGTTGGAGCGTAGCCTCTCGCCCTGCTTCTCGACGCAATCCAGCATCAGTCCGCCGTTATTGGAGATTCCGGTGCCCGGACGCAAGAGAGCCATGGAGACAGACTCGACGCCGGGAAGCTGGCGCAGGCGATCAGACACGGTGCGATAGAAAACCTGGTTATCGATTTTATTCTGCGGCGTGACGCCGAAGACAAGCAAGCCTTCGGTCTGCACGCCAAGATTCTGGGTTGCATAGTTGTGCAGCGTGCGCAGCAGCAGGCCCGCGGCCATCGACAGCACGAGACAAATAGCCATCTGTCCGGCCAGTAAGATGCGTCCGCCCAGAACACGGTTGCGGCCCGCAGTCGCGTTGGCGGAGGTCGCGCGCAGCACGCCCAATACCGGTGCCCGCATGGCGCTCCACAAAGGAACCAGACCGAAGGCCAGCGCCGCCAGAGCGGAGAGCAGCAGAGTAAAAAGCAAAACATTGCGGTCCGGGCTGAGGCCGGTTTCGATCTTCGACCACGCCGCTAACATTCGCGTTGCCCCGAGCGCGAAGATCCAACCCAATGCCGCACCCGCGCTCACAAGCAGTAAGCTTTCACACAACAACTGCCGGAAGATGCTACTCCGACCCGCTCCCCGCGCAAAACGCAGGCTGAACTCCCGCTGCCGTACCTTGTTGCGCGCCTGCACCATCATGGCCACATTTGTGCAGGCAATCAACAGCACCAGCGCGACCAAACCCATCACAATTCGTAGCGGTTCGCGGTAGGTATCGGCATCGTAGTAGCCGGCATTCCCGCGCGCGGGCAAAAATTCCAGCAGTGGCTTCCAATCCTTGGGATCAACCGTGCCAAAGGTCTCTTTCACCACCCCGCCAAAGGTGCCGATGAGGGCCTGCTGCGCCTGTATCGGCGTAACACCGGTACGTAGCCGTGCCATCATGCTCAGGCACCACCACCTGGGTGAATTGTAAAGCGGACCGGTGGCATCCACAGGCATGCCCCATGCGTTCAAATCGAAGCGATTCTGCAAGGGAATCCAAAAATCAGTGGATATGTGCGGCTCGATACCCTTGAATCCATGAGCTGCCACGCCCACCACCGTCATCGGTATGCCTTTGATCGAGAGCGTCTGACCAACAACGGATGGATCGCGCGCATAACTCCGCGTCCAGTAGTCGTAACTTAGAACAACGGTCGGCGTGTGATCTTTCTCGTCTTGCAGGTCAAATCCGCGGCCACGTTCCAGCCGCGCTCCCAAACCTGAGAAGAAGTTTCCGCTGACCTCTCCGCCGCGGGCCACTTCGGGCAACTCACCGTGACGCACGGCCACGCTGCCGTTAATGCTCAACGGAGCATAGGCGATCAATTCATCGAAGACATCCCCGCGCTGGCGCAAGGCTTCGAACGCGGTTTCGGAAAACACCACATCCGTGCCTCCGGTACTATTGGATCCTGGCAGTTGATACTGCGCCGCAGGCATATGCACATAGGTGAATCCCTCGGGGTGGCTCACCGGCAGCAATTGCAGCAGAATCGCATTCATTGTGCTGAAAATTGCGGTATTGGCTCCGATGCCCAGTGCCAGCATAAGCACAACCGTGAGCGTGAATCCCGGCGACTTGCGCAACCCGCGCAGTGTGTAGCGAAGGTCGTGGAGGAGCGTGTTCATCGTTCTCTCTCCTTGATGGGGCGCTATTCGGCGCGAAGAGCCTGCATGGGATCAATGGAAGTGGCGCGGCGGGCGGGGATGTAGCTTGCCAAGACGGCTACGCATCCAAGCAGCAGCGAAACACCGGCGAAGGTGAGCAGGTCTGTGGGCTGGATGCCGTAAAGCACACTGGACAACTCGCGCGTTACCGCGAAGGCAGCAGTCAACCCCAGTCCGAGGCCGATGAGAACCAGACGCAAACCTTGCCCGATGAGAATACTATGCACGTTGCCGGGTTTGGCGCCGAGCGCCATGCGAATGCCGATCTCATGGGCGCGCCGCTTCACCGAGTGCGAGATCAATCCGTATAGGCCCAGGGTGGCGAGAAAGAGATCAATCATGCCTTGTGCGCCCAGGATCGCAGTCCCGAGACGCATGGGTGCCATAGCCATCGGACTCGAGTGTGACGGTGCCCTCGTAATTCTGCGCCAGCGGATAGAAGACCAGGGGACGATTCGTGTCGGTCATGGCCCAATAGCGGAGATCGTCGATCACGCCCACGACTTGCATGAGGTCCCTCTGGTTCACAAGGCGCTTGCCCACAGCATCGCCGTTCGGCCAAAGCTGTTGGGCCAGAACCCGGTTGATGATAACCACGCGGGGCGCGGAGGCGTCGTCTTTTTTGTTAAAATCGCGGCCCGCTGCGACGCGCGCCCCGATGGTTTCAAGGAAACCGTGATCGACGGCAAAGCAAGGGACATCCAGAAACTTCTGGCTCTCCGTCGGGGTTTGACCCTCCGGCCAGAAGCCGCCGCGCATGCCTTTGCCGGTATCGAAAGGAACGGCATCCGCGAGGCTGGCATTACGCACTCCGGGCAAGGCGCGGACCTTGTCCAGCAACTGCTCTTGAAACCGCCGGCCCTGGTCATAGCGATAGCGCTGCAAGCGGAGATCGACGGAGGCTAGAAAGAGGTGATCGGTTCGAAAGCCGAGGTTCACCCGCGACAGTTTTTGCACGCTGCGCAGAACAAGCCCGGCGCAGATCAACACTACACAGGAGAAGGCCACCTGACCAATGACCAACAGGCTGCCCAGGCGGTGACGGCTCCCGGTCATCGTGGGCGCATTCTTCAGCAGCGGCAAAACGTCGAGCCGGGTAGCCTTCAAAGCGGGTAGCAGTCCCGCAAGAATGCCCGTGACCAGCGACGCTATGAAAGTTAAAATAAATCAGCGCCAATCCATGCCAGGATTGGACGGAGGCGCAAAGTCGCCCTGTGTGATCACCCTGCCGAGCAAGGGATTCGCCGTAATGGCGGCCAACGCGCCAAGGCCTCCGGCTCCGAGAGCGAGCAGCGTGCTTTCCACCAGCAGCTGGCGCAGCAGACGCCAGCGCGTGGCGCCCAGTGCTCCGCGAATCGCCACCTCCCTCTCTCGATCGGCAGCGCGCGCGTAGAGCAGATTGGCCACATTGGTCACCGTGATCGCCAGTACCAGCAGGGCCAGCATCATCAGCGCGGAGACAATCAGAGGTGTATAGTTGGCAGCCGCCGGCGAGGGCCGGCTCATGGATTCGCGCAGAACAACTACCCCGGCCCCTTGCGGGTGCATTCCGGGGTAGTCCTTGAGCAGGTACGCCATTACCAGAGCGGCCGCGGCGCGCGCTTGCTCCAGGCTCACGCCAGGTTGCAACCGGCCCATCATGAAGAACGCTGTATCACCGCGGTCGGAAATAAACTGGCCGCGATCCGGGATCATCTGCGGCAGCATCGTGGCCGGCACAAATCCGCTCAGAGCCGTGCCCACTGCGCGCCCAGAAACTTGGGCTGCGTCACGCCCACCACCGTAAACGGCAGGCCGTTGAGTTTCACCGTCTGGCCAACGATGTTCGGGTTGGCAGCAAAGCGGCTGCGCCATGTGTCGTAGGTCAGAACGATGATGGCATCCGCGCCCACCGTCCGGCCCTCATTGGGCGGGAAGAGCCGTCCCATTATCGGCTGCGCGCCAAGCACCGTAAAGTAGTTACCGCTGACCATATCCACATAAGTACGCTCGGTAGATTCGCCCGCGCGGCTCAGGTGGATCGGCGTTTGCATGTAGGCCATGATGCCGGAAAACGCCTTCGCCATCTCCGGAACCTCGGGGCCGCCCCCTTCGGCAAAGCGTCGAAAGTCCAGAAAATCCTGATAGGAAAATGGAAAATTAAAACTAATCTGCGAGGCATTCTGGGTAATCACCACCAGCCGGCTAGGGTCCGCGGCCGGCAAGGAGAGCCGGTACCGCAAATTCGGACAGGGGTATAAGTGGGGGTTCTGTTCTTCGGCAGCCTAAGATGGCTGAGAAGAGGAGAGCAGATGAGTAGACGTCCTCGCAGGAACCACACAGCGGTA
>JBEKFD010000318.1:0-4579 GCA_050013495.1 Occallatibacter sp.
TAGTGTGCCTCATAAGTTGAAGTATTTTGGAGCTTATTAACTCACTGTAAAAGCCTTGCGATTTCTTTAGATCGCTGAGCGTAACAATCAGAAATGAGGAAGCCCATTGCTCCTCAGTGAGAGCCAACGCATCTTAACCCGACGCCGGACGTCGAGGAGAATGAATCGATATGATGACTAACTTCAGGACGACCACCGTTCTAGGAGTTGTGCTGTGCGGCCTTGCCGCGCAACTTGGCAGTCAAGCCCAGAGTCCACCTTCGATCAAGGACAAGACTGTAGGATCAAATGCAGGGACAGCGGTGAATCCCGTGCAAACGGCTCTGGTTGAATTTCCTGCCGCAGCGCCGGAAACGGGCGCCGCAAAAACAGTAAACGATTCCAGTGCGGAGTCCAAGGATTCTGCTGTCGCCCCCGCCGGCACGGCCGCCACCACGCACGAATCCAGTTCAACCACGGCGGCTCCAGGCACCCCTTCGGTGACGGTCAGAAACGAAGCGGTCATCAAAGAGATCGCGGAAATGAAAAAGCAGTTCGCGCAAATGCAAGACGAAATGAAGGTGCGGATAGCGAAGCTCGAGTCCGAGTTGGATACAGACCCAGCGACTGGTGACTCCGTCTCCGCGGAAAAAGACGCCAGCACTTTGCGTTCGGCGGAGACCGGCGACACCGGTAGTTCAATGGCCGTCGGTCAAGCCGCTGCGCCCCCACCGGCGGCAGCCCCCGCGGCTCCCGAGATCACAGCGGAGACTACCACCAAGGCCGCGCCATTCCCCGGCGACTGGACATGGCTCAACAGCAATGGGCATGCGGTCGACAGCCCCATGGCCACCAAGTACTTCACGCCCGAGTTCCGCGCCGACGCGAATTTCACCTTGGACTACAACCACCCCGAAGACGACAGCCTGGGCGGATCGACGGAAACTTTTCGTTCCGACGAATGGCAACTGGAGCAGATCAGCGCCGGCGGCGACATCCGCATTCAGAATGTGCGCGGACGCATCCTGACCATGGATGGCCTGTTCGCCACCACCACCGTCCGCAACGACGGAAGCCCCAATCGCGGCCAGTGGGATCTGGCTGGCGCGTACAAATACGTCTCTGAAGCCTGGGGCGGCTATCACTGGGATGTGGGCCATGGCCTCAACGTGGATGCCGGCATCTTCGTTTCTTACATCGGCCTGTTCAGCTATTACAACTTCGACAACTGGACCTATCAGCCTTCATTCGTATCCTCCAACACGCCATGGTTCTTCAACGGTCTTCGCATCCAGTATTTCCCCACAGCGAAGCTGAAGATCGAGCCGTGGATCATCAATGGCTGGCAATCGTATGCGCGCTACAATGGCCACGGCGGGTTGGGCGGACAGATTCTCTGGCGCCCCGCCAACAAGTTAGACGTCGTATTTAACAACTACGGAATGGGTGAAGACGACGCCGGCTATCCCGGCCGCTCCCGCGTCCACGCCGACTATAGCGTGCAGTACAAGTTCTACGATAACCCCAAGAACACAATGGACAAAATAGCCTGGACGATCACCGGCGATGCAGGTTGCGAGTACGGCGGGGGTCCTGCAGCCGGCTACTACGATCCTCATGGATTCTCCCCCGAGATGGGAACTGCCGATTCCTACACCGGCGGCGTCAACTGCCACAACAGCCACAATGGAAGACCCAAGCAGATGTTCATCGGCACCATGAGCTACCTGCGCTTCTGGTTCAACAAGGACATCTTCGCGATGACCCTGGGCGGTGGTCTGATGAACAACCCGGGCCGCTACCTGACGCTGCTTCCTCCCATTAACGGCGCCACGGCCATCACCGGCACACCGTACTATACCGAGAACGCCGGCGATCGCGCTCAGATGCACGACGGAACCATCACCCTGGACTACATGCCTGCGCAGTTCATCACCTTCCGCCTTGAAACAGGCTACCGCTATTCCGATACCCCCTACTGGACCGGCCGCGGCGGCATCACGCCTCCGGGCGGCAACAACGGAAACGCGGCGCACTATCAATGCGCGGGCGGCGGCGACTCAGGGTTTGGATATGGCAACACCGTGCTTGCGGCACAGGCTTGCGCAGGAGTTGGCGCCAATCCCGCTACCGCTCTCTGGTGGCCAGATCTGCGCACCAACCAAACCGTCAGCACCATCGCCATCATGGTCAGGTTCTAGCCGTTGAGTCCGCGCAATCGCGCCTGGTGATTCCTGCCAGGCGCGCTCACCGACTGGGCAACACCGGACCTGCCTGTTGTTCCGGTGTTGCTCCCTGGCCGTGAACCAATCCCCGCCGCAACGACTCCTAAACAACTTGTTGGACGATGCGAACGGCCGTGCGCCCCAACATTGAGGGGCGCCATGGCCAAGGCCATTTCGGCAATCTACAAGTCTCGTGGTTTTGCTTCGTTGCAGGCCATTGAGAGAACATTGCCGCTCATTAGTCGAACTGCCATCCGGTTCAACACACTCGCATCGAGGCACAAGGAAACATGATCCACCGCTCCCGAAGAGCGGGGTTGAGAGCTATCAGTCAACGGGGCAAAGGATCCAGAAACATGGGTAACTCAACTTCCCAAGCTCGCTTACATACTCATAACTTCTTTACGAAACGGCTAAATCCTCATAGCTTTTTTACGACCCCCTTATTCATTTCGCGTAACGCATTGGATATGAATAGATCACAGCAACAATTCGAAACCACTGTTTGAGTCTTACCGAAAGGTCAGGCCCTGAGTTGGAGTGTGCGCTTGAGAAGCAGGGCAATGCAAAAGAGGGGCGAGAGAATTCGTATGACGAGCAGAAGTTTCAAATCCGGCCTGATTCTCGTGGCGATTGCCGCATGTCTTGCCGCCGGCGGCTGCAAAACCGATAAGGTGAATGCGGACTCTGAGGCGCCGCCGCCAGCCAAGGTTATTTCTGGAGTGGACGTTTCCCTTTTCGCGGTCGAGCATCCAGAGCTGTATCCGATCGTAGCATCGACCGAATACCAGGCTCCGTCTCAATTGTTCGTGACTGGCACAGTAATTCCGGACATCTCGCGAACTGTTCCGGTGATCTCGCTCGCTTCCGGCCGGGTTGTGGACATCCGCGCTCGCCTCGGCGACACAGTAAAGAAGGGTCAGCTCTTGCTGCGTATTCGCAGCGACGACATTTCGGGAGGCTTCGACGCCTACCGCAAAGCCATCTCCGATGAGCTGCTTGCGCGCAAGCAATTGGATCGAGCGAAGCTGCTGTACGAACACGGAGCCATAGCGCAGGGAGACCTGGAGGTGGCGCAAGACGCCGAGGACGACGCCAAGACCACCCTCGATACCGCCACTGAGCATCTTCACCTGCTGGGCAGCGATCCCGATAACCCCAAGGGACTTGTCGATATCGTTGCCCCGGTTTCCGGCGTGATCACCGATCAGGAAGTGACGAACGCTGCGGCCGTGCAGGCCTACTCTGCGCCCAGCCCATTCACCATTTCGGACCTGACCTCCGTGTGGATCGTCTGTGACGTCTACGAAAGCGACATGGCCAACGTGCGCATCGGGGAACCCGCCGACATCAAGCTGAACGCCTATCCAGACAAAGTCCTCAAGGGCAAGATCGGCAACATCGGCTCGATTCTCGATCCGAATATCCGCACGGCGAAGGTTCGTATTGAAGTGGCCAATCCGGGCCAGACGATGCGGCCAGGCATGTTCGCCACGGCCACTTTGTTCGGCAATCAGAAGCGGACTTACACGGCTGTCCCGGCGTCCGCGATCGTGCATCTGCACGACCGCGATTGGGTCTACGTCCCCGCGCAAGAGAAGTTCAAGCGGATTCAGGTCACCAGTGGCGAACAGTTGCCGAACAACATGCAGGAGATTCTATCCGGGTTGCAGCCCGGCCAGCAGGTCGTGACCAACGCGATCAATCTCCAAAATGTAATCGACAACGAATGACGCTCAACTTCGAGGCCTGAGGAAGAAAGCATGATTCGCAATCTCGTAGATTTTGCTCTCAATAATCGCTACGTGGTGCTGGCGGTCGGAGTGCTATTGCTCCTCTGGGGGGCGGTGTCGTTTCACAACATGCCTGTAGAGGTCTATCCCGACATCGCCGATAATTACGTGAACGTCATCAGCCAATGGCCCGGGCATTCCGCTGAAGAAATGGAACAACAAGTATCGGTTCCCGTCGAAATTCAAGTGTTTGGAATTCCCCATCTCACCACGGTGAGGTCGGAATCGATTTTTGGCCTTTCCCTGATTACGTTGATCTTCGATGACGAATCTGTCGACGATTGGAATCGCCAGAAAGTGCTCGAACGGCTCACGCAGGTCAATATGCCGGCGGGCGTGCTGCCTCAAATGGGTACGGACTGGAGCCCCACTGGCCAGATTTATTGGTACACGATCCGGAGCTCGAATCCGGCGTATGACCTGATGAATTTGAGGAGCATCGAAGACTGGACTCTGTACAAGGAATTCAGGAAGGTTCCGAACGTCGTGGACGTGAGCGACTTCGGCGGCACGGCGCGCGAATATCAAGTGCGCGTCGACCCGAACAAGCTCATCACCTACGGCTTGAGCATCAGCCAGGTG
>JBEKFD010000319.1:0-4565 GCA_050013495.1 Occallatibacter sp.
GTGCTTGCATCCTTATAGAGCACCTTGGTCCACGTCGTTCCTCCGTCCACGGAACGATAAATGCCGCGCCCTTCGTTGGCGCCATACGGATGTCCCAGGACTGCCGCGAACAGCTTGTTTGGATCGTGCGGATCCACTGCCAATGCCGGAATCTGCTCGCCATCGCGCAATCCGAGATGCTCCCATGTCTTGCCCGCGTCAGTCGATTTGTAGATCCCATCGCCAACGGAAAGATCAGGCCGGTGCAGGCCCTCTCCGCTGGCCACGTAAACAATATTCGGGTTTGAATCAGCAACCGCTATGGCGCCGACCGACTGCGAAGGCTGCTCATCGAAGATCGGATTCCAGGTTCGCCCAAAGTCGTCGCTCTTCCATACGCCACCATCCCCCTGCCCCACGTAGAAGACATTGGGCTGGCTCGGAACTCCCGTTGCCGCGCGCGTGCGTCCTCCGCGAAACGGGCCGATCATCCGCCAATGCATGTCCGGAAGAGGTACAGCCGTCGTTACTTGCGTGCGCAGCAAAATGGGGCAAATAACCAACGACCCAACCAACCCGATGGCGAGGGAATAAGTGTTCAAAAGACGGGGAATGCTAAAGCTGGCAATCATGGTATTGGGAACTCCAGACGGAAGTGACGATGTTTCCCATCTTAGAAGGTTGCCGCCGCCCCTCACAATGCCCCAATGTGCCGACTCCTGCAACTTAGTCCAGATTACCGCGGAATATTCCCTCGAAAGCGCTTTGTGCTGGTGCCGTAATGCTGTGTCAATATGTTTAGTGAGGGGCGTATGCGGTTGAGACTCACCATTCTGGCAATGATGATTTGCCTGGCAGTAGCCGGAGCGATTTCGCAGACACCCGCCGGATCGCTGCGCGGCGTTGTTCAGGACGGTCAGGGGGCTCGCGTTGCTTCCGCCGCAATTGTCCTTCGCCTGATTGACTCTTCCTTCGAGCGTACGGCTCGTTGTGACGAACAGGGGAATTTTCGCATCGACGACCTCAAGCCTGGGACCTACAGGGTCAACGTCCGCGCGTCTGGCTTTGCCGATGCTGTCGCGGATGTCTCCATCGCCATAGGCTTCGTTCGCGACATCTCCGTAACCATGAAACCGCCGTTGGTGTCTCAGTCCATAAACATTTCGGGGCAAGGTTCATCTATTACCACGCAAACGATGGATCTTTCCAGCCAGGTTCATCAGAGTGTGATCACTGGCCGCGACCTTGAGGAGCTACCACTGCCTGCGCGCAGCTTTGCCAACATCGCCTATCTTGCGCCGGGCACCGAGCCTGTGGAGCCATCGGACCCAACCAAGGCACGCATAACTGCCGTTTCTACAGGTGGCAGTTCTGGTTTGAACAATGAGTTATCCGTCGATGGAGGCGATAACTCCGATGATTACATTGGCGGCTTTCTACAGAACTTCTCGCCTGACTCCATTCAAGAGTTTGCCGTGCGCACCTCCCAGGAAGATGCAGACACGGGTGGCACAACGGCCGGTTCCGTGATGCTCACAACCAAGAGCGGCGGCAACGATTGGCACGGAGATGGGGCTTTCTATGAACGGGCTGCCGCGCTCAATGCTCGCTTCCCGATTGAGAATCCCGCGCCCAATCCCAAGCAGCCGTTCTCACGGCAGAATTACGTTGGAACTGTTGGCGGCCCGATTGTCAAGAATAAGGTATGGTTCTTTACGGCATTTGAGGCTGTGCATGAAGATGCGAGTATCGCCTATAGTTCGGCAAGCATTACGCAATTCGACGCGCTGGCCACATTGGCTTCGCAGGGATTGATTCCTGGAATCGCATCAATCGGCGTCTCTGCAAATGTGCCCATCCCATTTCGTGATTTCTTCGCATCCGAGCGGCTGGATTCGGCCCATTCAACCAAATCGCAATGGTATCTGCGCGCATCTGCCGACACCTACACGACCCATAACGACCTTGTGCAGCAGGGCACGCTGCCATCAGCCGGATTGCTGACCCATAATAACTACTTCAGTCTTGTAATGGCCAATCAGTATGCCTTTAGTTCCTCGTTGCTGGGAAGAATCCTCTTCAATGCAAGCGGCCTGCATTTGACGCAAACACGTAACTCCGACCTGGGCTTCGCGCTCGCTTTTCCCTTCAGTTCTACCTCCGCCACGGTATCTGGCTTTGAAACTTTCGGGGACAACCAGTTTGCGACCCCGATCACCTATTTCCCATCTGAGCGGAACCAGGAAAAGTATCAGTTTCGATACGATCTCAGCCAGGAGCATGGGCGCCATGCAATCAAGGTGGGTGTGAATTTCATCCACGAGCCTGTGCTTGGGGGCGCATTCCCAGGTAACGTGGAAACACTTTATCAGTTCCCGCAAAATCCGACTTACTACCTGAACAATACCGCTCAATTTGTGGCTGACATGAGTGCCGGAGCTTCAACGTCCAGCCTGGGAGGGGGTTTCTCGCAAAACATCCAGCGCCTCGCATTCTATGGGCAGGATTCCGTCCGACTTTCGCATGGACTTACTATCAACTATGGGTTTCGCTACTCGACTACCTTTGGTTTGTTCAATGCCTCGGGACGAAACCAGACAGAGAATCCCGGCTATATTACGCTGGCGGCGCTCGACATTCCTCTCGTCAAAGCTGCACCTCAGGACGATCACGAACAGACTGCACCAAGAATCGGGATTGCGTTCTCTCCAGGGAGTAGCGGCACGACCGTGCTTCGCGGAGGGTTCGGTCTCTACTTCAACGATCTCGCGCAGAACGGCTGGGCCACGGCCTTCCAAGCAGTAAACATGCTGCCTGGAACGTGCGTCGATCCGGTGGCTAACCCGAATGGAGCAGAGAATACCGGTTGCGTTCCGGGTGACTCCGCAGGCGGATCTGCAAATCTGATTGATTCAGGATATAGAACTCCGTACGCAATCCACGTCTCCGGCGGTGTGCAGCATAGCTTCCATAGGAACTGGTCGCTAGCTGCCGACTACCTTCACGAGCAGGGGAATCACTCCTACCGAGCCTACAGTTACACCGGCGGAGTGAGCCTGTTTACCCCGATGCTTGCACAGAACGACCCGGATCAGGCCGCCGTTGTCCCGGATGTCAATGTCTTTCATTCCGACAACCGATCCAGTTACAACGGATTGCTCGCTCATTTTCAAGGCAGCGTAAATCGCCACTTGAATCTCGTCGCAAACTACACTTTGTCGAAAGCGCAAACCTGGGGTTGCGTGCTTGGCGAGCTATTCGACTACGTCAACGGAGTGTGCAATCCACTCGATCCTTTCGGCCCTGGTGATTACGGACCTTCGGGCGAAGATGTTCGACAGCGATTCGTGTTTGCAGAAAGCTGGCATGCACCGGGTGGCGTAGAAGTCAGCGCACTATCCCAGGCGGAGAGTGCGCGACCTTTTACATTAACGACAGCGGACAACAAGGAACGCATTGCAATCGACGGAGTGCCCACCGTTTTGGATCAATTCAGAGGCACGCCCTACATACAAACCGATATGCGTGTTAGCCGCCCGCTGCATTTTGGCGAGAAGTGGACTGCGACGCCGTTCATGGAGTTCTTCAATCTGTTCAACCGCAATAATCCCGGGGCAAATTTCGTGACCAACATTGCCACGCTTCCTGTTCCGGCTGCGGAAGCCGCCGCGGGCAATGTGACAGACATATGCACGAACCCGGACTGCTCGGCGTCATCGCCGATTACGAGTCCGAACCAGTTGCGTCTGGCCGGCGGGGCGCTTGGAGACTTCTTCGGTCCGGGCACGACAGTCGGTATTCCGTTCGCTGCGCAGGCAGGCGTCCGGATTAACTTTTGAGTCGACCTAATCACAAGCCAACGTCCAGGATCGTCCAACTATCGAGCGAGCCAACCGCCATCCACAACCAGGATATGCCCATTGATGTAGTCGCTTGCAGACGAGGCGAGAAAGACAGCGGCTCCGGCGACATCCTGAGGTGAACCCCATCGGCCCGCAGGAATGCGTTCCAGGATTTGACGTGAGCGCGTAGGGTCATTCTGCAGAGCTTCAGTGAGATCGGTAGCCATGTAACCTGGGGCAATGGCGTTTACCTGAATGCCGCAAGCGGCCCACTCGTTGGCGAGCGCTTTTGTAAGTTGTCCCACTCCACCCTTGGCTGCTGCGTATGCGGGAACGATTATTCCGCCTTGAAAGCTGAGCAGGGATGCGACATTTACGATCTTTCCACAGCCGCGCTCAAGCATGGGGCGGCCCGCGCATTGGCAGAGTCGAAAGACGCTGGTAAGATTTGTAGCGATAACATCGTTCCAATCGGTTATAGAGTAGTCGACCGCGGGCGCACGGCGTGTGGTGCCGGCGTTATTGATTAAGATGTCGATGGAGCCGAGAGCGTCAACCGCCTGTTCAATGAGCTGAGGCCCGCTGTCTGGATGGCTCAAGTCCGCAGTAAGCGCAACGTGGCGGACGCCGGTTTCAGCGACTCTTTCAATGACGTCGGCGGAGACGGAACGTGAGGCGTGAAGTGCGACATTGGCGCCAGCTTGTGCCAGCGCGACAGCAATGGCAGCACCCATACCGCGCGAC
>JBEKFD010000320.1:0-5779 GCA_050013495.1 Occallatibacter sp.
CCCCGAGCGAAGCAAAGGGGCAGTCCAGGGAGAGCGAAACAAAGAGATGAAACTGCCCCGGAGGGGCAGTTCGAGGCTGTTGAGCTAGTCGGATTTACATTCAAGCGAACGCCCCGCGATCGTCCTTGCCGGGATCGTTCTGAGCGAAATATCGGAACCCGGTCAAACGAAAAAGGGGAAACGCAGGTCAACCCCGCCTCGCCCCTAGTCGTTTGCAGTGCCTGTTTGAGGCCGTCTATTCCACCGGCTTCGCCTTTCCGTTATGCAGGCTCTCTTGGAACATCAGCTTCAACTTGCGGTCAGCCTCTCCAGCGAGCTTTTCCTGCTGCTCGCCCAACCGACCCTGCTCCTCCCCAAGCTTGCCCTGCTCTTCGCCGAGCCTGCCCTGCATGTCGCCCAGCTGTCCCATCCGTTCGCCCATTTTGCCTTGCAGCTCGCCCAGCCGTCCCTGGATGTCGCCGATCTTGCCTTCGATATCGGCCAATTCATCCTGGCTTACTGTGCCTCCCTTTTTCGCGTCGAGTTTGGCCACTGCCGCGTTCAGCTCAGCCATTTCCTTGGAGATATCGGGCGTAGGCACGCTGGCCTGTTCCTGCTTCCTGCCCATCTCCTCTTGCCGGCGGCCCAATTCTTCCTGCTTCTTGCCCAGCGCTTCCTGCTGGCGGCCCAGTTCGTCGATCGGAGCGTAAAACGCCTTGGCCTTGGCCACCAGCGCCGGATCGTCGATCACATAGGAATGCCCCCCGTGTTCGTAGTAGAGGAAGTCTCCATGAACCTGTTTGCGCACCTCGCTGAAATGCTTTCCGAATTCTCCCGAGCCGGTCACATTGCCGTTGCCGGTAACGATGGCCACCGTGTCGCCGTCGCGGTTGGAATAGCTGTAGGAGTAGCGCCCGTCGGGGATGATATAGGCATGGGATTTGTACGCACTCACCGCAGCCGCATCCTGTGCGTATTTCGCCGAGGTGCGCGCATATGCGAGCGCCCGCGCCGCAACGTCGGCTGAGTCGTGGATTTCTCCGTAGTACGAAGGCGGCATGGGAGGCATAACGGGCGCAGCCTGCGGGGCCGGCATGGCGTCCGGCGTGGGCATTGGCGGCATCGCCGGCGCCTGCGCCGCCGGTGCAATCGCGGGCGGCGGCGGCGCGTCAGCCGGAGCCGACGCCTGATCGGCGCTCTGCTGGGCCGGAGCCGGAGCGGTTGCCGGAGCAGTCACAGAATCGGGAGCAGTCGCCGGAATCGGCTCGGATGCCGGACTAGGCGCGGCCGCCGGCACCGGAGCGAGTGGCGGCGCCTGAACCTCCTGCCCCGACCCAGCGGCTTCCACCCGGATAAGCGACGTAGCCGCAAACAGCGAAACAGGAACCAGCAGAACCGCCAGAACCACGCGGAGCCCACCACCCGCAAAGGCCTGGCGGAAGCTGGTTTCGTTGAGTAGCCGTTCAATGCGAAGAGAGAGATTCCTACTGCGTGCCATGGCAACTCCTATTGCGGTTGGGCGCGGCAGGGCCGCGAATTCAAGCAAAACCTGGGCGTACGATGCGCAACTTGCGGCCTCGTCCAGACCGGCGCGGTCGCTGATCACCTCGCCCAGGTCGGAGAGCTCGCGTTTGAGCCACCACCCCAGCGGACTGAACCAGAAAACTGCTGTGTACAAGCCGGCAAGCAACTGCAGGTAAAAGTCTCCCTGGCGAATGTGAGCTCGCTCGTGGGCCAGCACGATGCGCAGCTTCCGCGCGTCCCACTCCAGGCATTCGTAGGGCAGCAGCACGCCCGAGCCGATGGTTACCGGCGAGGAAACAGCGCGGCTGAAGCGCATGCGCAGGCCATACCCCGGATCGTCCTGCGGATAGGGCACAAACTCCTCCGCAGATTGCCACAGGCTCAGCGCCAGGTTAAGCCCGTACACCAGCCGGACCAGAAGCACCGCGCAGACCGCCAGGTACAAAAGCGCAGTCGCCCTGCCCGCAGCTTCAAGACCCACCGCCGCCCAGCCTCTCACCTTGCTGGAAAGCGACTCCGCTGCTGGTTGCGCGGGTGTTGTCACCGCATCGGCCGCCAGAGCCGCAACCGGAGCGAATTCAGCGGATTTATCCTCAGCCGGCAGAGCGCTCAACGTGCGCGTCAGTTCGGCTGAGTCCGCTTTGACTGCGAAACCTTCATCAGCATCCAAGCGCTTGCCCGCGCTTGGCTTTGCAGGCTTCGCGAGCACAAAGCTTTCCGGCGCGGCAGCCTCCAAAGTCTGCGCATAAGCAGGCGCGGCGTTTTGTGCAGGCCGCCCCAGCAGACTCTTGTGTCGCGGGATTGCCGGCACTTTCAACGCCATCGACGCCGGCAGAACCTGCCAGCGCATCACCAGGGGGACAGCCACGGCGCACACCAGCACCAATCCCCAGGCGGCTTTTTGCGCCAGCACATTGCTCACCCTGAAGACGCGCAGCCCGGTCCACACCGCAAGGGCCATAATCACCGCGCGAAGCGCAGCTTCAACCAATGCAGAAATCATCGTTTCCCTCCCTTTTCACGCTCTTTGGATTTATCGGGAACGGCAGCATTTTTCTGCGCCTGGGCAATCCGCGTTGCCAGCCTTTGAAGCTCCGCCTGATCCAGAACCTTGGAGTCCACCATGCCCACCAGCAGCGCCTCCACGGAGCCCTCGCAGAACCAATCCACAATGCGCTTCACGGCGCGCCCGGCCACGCGTTGCCGCGACTGCGCCGGCCGGTATACAAAGGTGCGATCCTCGACCGTGTGCGCCAGGTAGCCCTTTTCTTCCAGCCGCCGCAATACAGTGCGAATCGTCGAGTCCTTCAGCGGCCGGCCCAGTTCCTCGCGCACCTGTTCCGCGTTGATTTCAGATTTGCGCCATACCACGGTAAGGATGCTGCGCTCCAGTTCACCCAGTTCCGCCGGATCATGCCCCATTCGAGTGTTACTCTTCATAGTGTTACTGACTGTAACACACAAAATAGGTAAGCACGCAAGTCGTTTTTTACTGAAAAATCTTCTGAGCCGGAAAAGAGCAGGTGCCTATCCGATTAACCTAACCCGTTTGGGTTAAAATGGGATCCAATGGGTTCGATCCGGTTTGATGGCGTCAGGTTTGTGGCGTACACGATGGACCATGAGCCACGACACGTACATGGCTTCTACGCTGACGTCGAGGCAATTGTTGATCTTCGCCCGGACGGCAAAGTGCTACTGGCAAACAGGACCGATGCCGTAAGGCCGAGCAACGGAAGCAAGTCGGATGTGCGCCACGTGCTGACTGTAGCTGCGCAGCATTTCGACGAACTGGTTCGTCTCTGGGAGAAAAATCATGACCGTGCATGAAGTCACAACCACCGACACCGAAATAGAAGAAGCGCTGCATCGAGCAAAGCTCCACGACAACGACCCGATGGCGAAGACAATCGAGCATATTCCGGATCTCAACCTACTCATCGTAGGCCTCAGCAATGGGCGCCGTCTGGTGCTTCCAATCGAGGACGTGCAGGGGCTTGGCAGGGCCACGCTCAAGCAGCTTCAGAACTACGAGTTGCTCGGCCGCGGCACCGGCATCAGCTTTCCCGACCTCGACGTCGACCTCTACGTACCCGCCCTGATCGAAGGCGTATATGGCAACCGCCGTTGGATGGCGGAGTTGGGCAAGAAAGGCGGCAGAGCCAAATCCGAGGCCAAACGCAAAGCATCCCAGGCCAACGGCACCAAGGGCGGGAGACCCAAACGAGCTCTGGTGTGAATTCAATGCCTAAGGCTAAACTGCCGCCGCCTGCTTTGCCGGAACCCCCAGGTCAGCGCTATCCGGAATGAAAATCTGGAACACGGTCCCGGACGCGCGTCCCTCCTGGGCCGTGCGGCTGCGCACATGCACCAGGCCGCGGTGCTTGAGGATGATTTCGTGGCTCACCCACAGGCCAAGACCGGTCCCGGTCACTTCCTTGGTGGTGAAAAACGCCTCGAATACGCGCTCCCGCACCGCCGCCTCCATGCCCGTTCCGGTGTCTGCCACGGCAAAGCGGATTCCCTCTTGCTCCGGCTGCTTCCAGTTGCGCGAGCGCCGCGCGCGCACCAGCAGGCGGCCGCCGCCGATGAGGGCATCAATGGCGTTGCCAACCACATTGGCAAACACCTGGCGCAGCTCTCCGGAAAAGCAGAACAGGTCCATCTGTTCGTCAAAGTCCGGCTCCACCTGGATATTGAGCGTGTTCAACCGGCCGCGAGAGAGGGCCAGCACGGAGCCCAGCAACTCACCCATATTGGCGCGCGTGGGCAGCGTGGACTGGCGATAAAAGCGCAGCGTCTGCTGGGTAATTTCGGAAATGCGCTTGGCCTCGTGTTCGGCCATGACAATGTAATTCAACGCCGGGTCTTCAAGCTGGCAGAAATTGCGCAGCAGGAACAGCAGATTGGTTATGGCCTCGAGGGGATTGTTGATCTCGTGGGCGATGGAGGCGGCAAGACGCCCCGTCGCGGCCAGCTTTTCCGTCTTGCGCAGAGCTTCTTCGCTGCGCTTGCGGTCGCGCCCGTTCTGCTGCTCTGGCCCGTCAACTCCAGGTTGCGCACCGGTTCCTCGGCGGAAAAAACCCGCAACACCGTATCTTCCAGCTCCTGGGCAACAGGCTGAATGAGCAGTTCCGGCAGCGTGCGCCCCAGGTGCCGGCTTAAGCTCACCCCGGTCATGTCGGCAAAGGCCTGGTTGACGCGCACAAACCGGCAGCGGCGATCGAAAAAGGCCAACCCAATGGGCGCGTTGGCCAGCATTGAATCCAAAAGCGAAAGCGTGTCGTTGAGTCCCGATCGTTGCTCCGCCAGCGAAGCCACCATGCGGTTGAATGCTTCAATCAGGTCGCCAATCTCGTTATGCACCGAAACCGGCAGCGGGAAATTGCCGTCGTCCTCCGCCGAATTCATCAGCGCCCGCGTGCCCTGGCGCAGAATGGCCAGCGGCCGCGTGATCGACTGCGCCATCAGCAGCACCAGCAGCGCTGAAGAGGCGATCCAGATGGCTCCGAAGATCACCGTGCTGCGCAGCACAGAGTTCAACTCCTCGTCGTCCCAGTTTCGATCGGACTCAACCCAGGCAAAGCCGCGCAAATCGGTTCCTGTGAAGATGGGCTTAACGCCCTCCCAGTGATTCTTCCCATAAGCAAAGACCCTTGGATCGCCGTTGACGAGAAGAGGAATCTGCGCACGTTCGACCGGATCGAGTTCCACCTGTTCTGGCTCTCCGGAACTGACGAAAAGAACGTTGCCGGCAGGATCGGTGACCTTGGCGAAGGCCACGCTGGGCGCCTCGCCCATCATCTTAACCGAGAGTTCCACCGAGGCCCGCCGATCCTGTTGCAACGCCTCGGTGGCCTGCAACGCCATCGAAGTGGACTGGTGCGCCAGCCGGTGCAGCATGCGATCGTGCACCTCATCGGCCTGCTGGCGGATGAGCAGCGCAGCGAACAGGCCGATTGATAGCACCTCCAGCAGGACAACGCCCGCCAGCATCTGCCATTGAATCGATCGCGGCCACCAACGCATGGAAAAGCCCCTCCGCCCCTGCCCGACAGGTCACTTGCGCATCTCGGCTCGGAGATGCAGCCGACTTCTTTCTCAGCCTTGTGCTATTAGCTTCGATGCCAGTGCGCGGGCAATTTGCCGTCCGTGAAATCGCCCATTTTCGATAAAGATCTCGTTGGTGCGCGAGCCGGCCACAATCACCCCCGCCAGGTAAACTCCCGGCACATTGCTCTCCAGCGTCTCCGCATCGCAAACCGGCAGCCGGTCG
>JBEKFD010000321.1:0-4466 GCA_050013495.1 Occallatibacter sp.
GAAGGCGATCGACGAGGATGCGGCGCATTTTCTGGTTCGCCAGGTGAGGGCGCATCCGCATGAGGTGACGATTTATGCGGCGGGGCCGATGACCAACATCGCGCTTGCCATCAGCATCGATGCCGAGTTTGCCGCGCTGACCAAGGGAATTGTGCTGATGGGCGGCAGCCTGAACCCGGAGACGGACGATCCGGAGTTTGCCACCAGTCCGCGCCATGAGTTCAACTTCTGGTTCGATCCCGAGGCAGCGCACATTGTTCTGCGCGCCGACTGGCCGCGCGTGGATGTGACCACGGTGGATGTGTCCATAAAAGCGCCCTTCACGGAGAAGATGCTGAACGACATCGCGAAGGCGCAGACGCCGGCGGCGAAGTACATTGCCGCATGGAGCCAGGACCGCTATTACCTGTGGGACGAATTGGCTGTCTGCGCGTGGCTTGACCCGGCGCTGATCACCAAAGAGAAACTGGTTTACATGGATGTGGACCTGGACCACGGGCCCAGCTACGGCGATACGCTGACCTGGACGGAGAACTTCAAGCCGGCAACAGGCGTGCGGCTGGTGCATGCGCAGGTGGATGTGGATCTGCCGCGCTTTCAAAAGATGTTTGTGGATTTGATGACAGGGACGGGAGGGCAATAACCGGGGACAGCGGCTCGCACGAGGGGAAAGCAGGCCCGGCATTTTGTCTCTCTGGCTTCATTCCACATGCGAGTGCTACTCTTGCATTCACCCTGAACCCGGAACGCTTCCGGCAAGGAGTTTCAATCGTGGCCATCTCTTGCGCAAGACAATCTCTTCTTCTGACCACCGCTGCAGCCTTTCTCGTCGCAGTTTCAGTAACCCCAGGCTGCCATGCGGCGCAGCAACCCGCGTCTGGCACGTCCTCGGCCGCTCCCGCCGTTCAGCTCCAGCCTTACACCGCCTCAGACCAGAGCGCCTCGGCCGGCGTTCCCCAGGGCTGGAAGGTCACTAACGGCCAGCAAACCATGATCACGATGACCGGGCCGCAAGGGGAAACCGTCACGCTCGGCAACACGATTGTTGCGCAGAACGCGGCATTTCAGCCCGGCCAGCGCGGCGCGAATGGCATCGACCTCTCCATGCCCTACAGCGCCACGCTCGCGCAGAAGCTGGCCATGATCATCCAGCAAAATGCGGTTGTCGCCGGCAAGCCCAACCCGCAGATTACCATCAACTCCGCCACGCCCGTTCAGCTTCCCGCAGCACTCGGCCAATGCGGGCGCTTCGTCGCCAGCCTCACGGGGGCGCAGGGCCCGGACAAGATCATGGCCGTTTTGTGTTCTCTGCCGCCCGACACCCGTGGCGCTTACAAGAACATCTTTGTGATGGCGATTGCCCCCGCAGCCGTAGCCGCCCAGTCAGCGCCCATTGCCCAGGCAATTTTCCGGAGCTACAACATTCCCGGGCCGTGGCTGCAGAAGAAGCTTGGTCCCGTCAACGCACCGCCGCCGCCGGCCAGGGCGGCTTCCAGTGGCTCCGCGAACCCGAATGCCGAAGCCGATGAACTCAACCGGGAAACCGCGGCGGGCATTGCCGGGGTGGACAATAGCACGCTTTGCGTCAGCCTGGCCCTGCGCTCGACGCCCCCGCGTGAGACGCCGAAGAGTTGCGGCGGCACCAAGCCCGACTAAGGCGGATTTCGAATTTGTGTAGCCTTATCGGCGTTGTGGAAGGTGGCTTTTTCTTGGGGAATAATCCACTTGGGGCCAATCGTTCCTGGATACACCAATTCGAAATCCGCTACAGACCAAATTCAAGCCGTTCCTGCGTTCACCCATTGCCCGCGTCGGCGAAGCTCTCAAGCAGGCCGTCCTGAAAGCTCTCCAAACCGCTCCCCGGACAAAGCACACCCACCGTTTCGTCGTTGCGGAAGACGGATGCGGCAATTCCTTAAATGCTCTGACGTCTCAAATAAAATCCCTCTTTCTCGATTGAATGAGAAAGGCTCCGGCAAGCAGCAGAACGATCAAGGCAAACTCGATCGCCAGCGAGATGGTTGCCGCCGGGCGCCACTGGATCGTCGTCCCAAACATTCCATCGCTGATGGCGGGAATGTGCGCCACGATATATCCCACCACATTGATAGCCAGGTTGCCCACCATCATGGCGGCGATGGTCCAGCCCTTGGACTCGGTGACCAGCGCGACCGCAATCATCAGGCAGGTGCTGGAGAGGATTTCGACAGCCATGATAACGGTGAAGGCAAACAGGCCATGGATGGTGGGCGCGGCCACGATCAAGCCCAGGCTGCCGGCAACCAGGATCAACCAGAAGGGAACGAAGATGAGCAGATTGCTGAGGATTTTGGCCGTGGTGTACTCAAGATAGGAGATCGGCAGGCTCATGACAAACGCGAGCGTTTGATTCTCCCGCTCTCCGACCAGGATGCTCATCACCATGGTGGCGCCGATACAAATCATAGTGGTAATGAGGAGTAGGAGTCCGAGATAGAACCCCATCTTCCCCCCGAAGGCAACGATGGCGAGCGACGCCGCCCCGCTGGCCAGCGAAAGCAGAATCGCCCGGCGCTGAAAATACCAGTCCTTCAAAATTAGACTCTTGACCATTGAATAGTTCATGCCGTGAGCCGCTCCCTTCTGCTGTGTACGTTGGCAACAAAAATCTCTTCCAGGGTCATGGTGTCCACCGCCTGCACGGTTGCTCCCAGGTCGTTGCACGCCGAGATCATCGCCGGCTCGAAACGATTGGTGGTGAGCACAGGCAGCCGGCCGCTTCCACCCACGTCCACAACGCCGGGCAGGCGCGGAACCACTCCGTCGGGCGGAATCATGAGCCGCAGCCTGCGCCAGCGGTCGAGAAACGCCTCCTTGTTGTCGGAGTCGATGATGCGGCCCCGATCGATGAAGGTGATCTGATCGGAAATCTGCTCCACATCCAGCGTGTTATGCGACGAAAAAAGAATCGTCCGTTCCTCATCGGCAAGCACGGCCATCAGCTCGCCAAGCACTTCAGTGCGCGCAACCGGATCAAGACCGGTGGTTGGCTCGTCAAGCACCAGAAGCCGCGGACGCCGCGCCAGCGCCAGCAACAGCGCCGCTTTCACCCGCTGCCCATGCGACAGCCCTTTGATCTTCTGCTGCGGCTTCAGATCGAAGCGCTGCGCAAGGCTGTCGGCGTAAGCCTGGTCCCACCGCGGGTAGATTGGCCGCAGGAAGTTCATGTGCCACGCCAGCGTCGCTGAGCCGTAAAGCCGCATGTCTTCCGACACAAAACCGATTTCGAGCTTTGCCGCCGCCTGGTCCCCCGGCATGGAGTGCCCGAGGACCTCAACGGCGCCTTCGTCCTGGTGAACCAGTCCCATCAGGATGCGGATAGTTGTCGACTTCCCGGCGCCGTTTGCCCCGATAAAGCCCATAATGCTGCCTGTGGGCAATTCAATATGGATCTTCTCCAGGGAAAAGTGCGCGTATCTTTTGCTCACTCCCTCGAATTGAACGGATAGATCGTTCATACAATCTCCTTCGTAAGCCTGGTCTCGCTCAGCCTGCTTGAGGCTTCCTTCATGCGGCGGGCAATCTCGTCGCTGCTCAGGCCAAGCAAATCGCCGAGCTCAGCCGCCTTCTCAAGGTGTTCCGATAGTTCCTCTTGATAGAGATGTGAGCCCAGGTCTGGATTCGGGGCAATCACCGATCCCTTGCCTTGCTGCGTCAGGATGACGCCCTCGCGCTCCAGCTCAAGGTAGGCGCGCTTGATGGTAATCGCGCTCACGCGCAAAGAAATTGCAAGCTGGCGAATGGACGGAATCTCATCCCCAGGCGCCCATTCTCCGACAGCCACAAGGCGCTTCACCTGTTCCATGATCTGCAGGTACATCGGCCGGCCATCGGCTTGCGAAATTACGATGTTACTGTGCATGTCAATATACTGAGTATATACAGTTATCGTGCGCTGTCAAGCAGCAATTCTGAGCAGGCTCGTCTTCTCGCATCTCCGGGCAATCCTTTTATTTTGGAAGCTGCGACGCATCCCATC
This sequence comes from Occallatibacter sp., assembly GCA_050013495.1. Lineage (GTDB taxonomy): Bacteria > Acidobacteriota > Terriglobia > Terriglobales > Acidobacteriaceae > Telmatobacter. Next base: position 4,019 of record JBEKFD010000321.1, read on the forward strand.
CACCGCCGAGCGACCTGATCAGGGCCACGCTGTCCACAAACTGGCGAGTCTGCAGGTCGACGTCCGTGCGCTGATTCTGAATCAGCGTGGCTTCCGCGGTCAGCACTTCAAGGTAGCTGGTAACGCCGCCCTTGTAGCGTTGATTGGAAATATCGAGCGAGTGCTGCGCCGAATCCACCGCCTTCTGTTCCGCGCCTGCTTCCTGCTCCAGAATCCTCAAGCCGGAGAGCTGGTCTTCCACGTCCTCGAAGGCGAGGAAGATCACGCCTTTGTAGCCGGAGACCTGCGCCTCATAGGCGTGCTTTGCCTGGTCGGTCAATGCGCGCCGCTGTCCGGCGTCAAACAGCAACTCCGTGGCCTGCGCTCCCAGCGACCACAGGGCGCTAGGCCCCTGAATCCAGTTGCCGGCGTGGGTGCTTTCAAAGCCGCCCTCACCCGTCAGGTTGAG
>JBEKFD010000322.1:0-4446 GCA_050013495.1 Occallatibacter sp.
TGAGAGGAACTCCCAGTACTCATACTTCTTGACCTTGCCTTCGGACTCATAGCGGCGCACCTGTTCGTCCAGCGCGTAGAGAAGTTGCTGGCCGGTGGTGGCTCCCGCGAAAGCCGTGCGATTGAAGAGCGTACCGCCGAAGCGACGGAAGTCCAGAAGACCTTCCGGGGTGCGGCTGAATGGGACGCCCATGCGGTCCAGCAAGTCGATGATGCCGGGACCCATCTCGCACATCTGCTTGACCGGCGCCTGGTTGGCCAGGAAGTCGCCGCCATAGACCGTGTCATCGAAGTGAGCCCACGTGGAGTCGCCCTCGCCCTTCAGATTCTTGGCCGAGTTGATGCCGCCCTGCGCGCACACGGAGTGTGAACGCTTCACAGGCACCAGCGAAAACAGGTCTACATGACCGCCCGCTTCCGCGACCTTGATTGCGGCGGAAAGCCCTGCAAGTCCTCCGCCGACGATGATGATTCTTGGAGTTGTTGTTGCCATAAAGTCTCTCTCGTCCTCGCCTATCTCGCCTGGCTGCTGGGAATGCTTTGAGGAATCACGTGGCTCTGCTCGGGAGTCTCTGTAGGCTGATCCCATGCAGGGTCACGCTGCTGCACCGGAAACTTGGCTACAAAGCCATAGATGGTGAACAATCCCATCACGATGAGCAGGGCGGAAACAGCGATGCCCACGGCCTGCATGCGCTTCTGAGCCTTGGCTCCTGTAACGATGCCCCACTTGGCCGCAAACAGGAAGAGTCCATACCCGAAGTGCCAGGAAGCGGCAATGACGCCCACAACGTAAACGCCCAAAGCCAGGGGATGCATCAACTCGTTCTGCACTTTCCAGAACGACGCCTGGTAGTGATCCACCAGGTGAACGCCCGCAAAACGCATGTACCAGATGTGATAGGTCACATAGGCAAACACAACGATTCCGGAGTAGCGCTGTAGCGTATAAGCCCAGTTGCCGGTCCATGGATAGTCGATGACATTGTTCTCACCGCGCCACCAGATGTAGATCCCATAAAGAGCGTGAAATGCGAGCGGGATGAAAATACCGAAGATTTCCATACCCAGGCGGAACGGAAGCCCGGTAAGAAATTTCACTTGTGCGTTGTAAGCGGCAATTCCATTCAATGCTTCGGAATTGGAGATAAAGTGCTCCAACAGAAACAAGCCGACCGGAACGATGCCAGTCAGTGAATGGAGGCGACGCCACAGGAAAGAATTTCCAGTGCCTGCGCGAAGGGGAGGCACTCCCTTGGGCACGGTTGTGCTTGTGGATTGAGCGGTAGAAGCCACGATGTCTCCTTGAGACCTGAAAGGTGACGAGAACAAAAAACTATAGTGGTGTGTCGAAATTGAGTCAACGATTGCACACACTGTATTAGAAACTTCGTCTAAGGCCAAGCAAAAGTTTTACAGCGATTCATTTTTTCTCCGCAAGTTTCAACCGTGGGAATTCTTCGCGCAAGTTGCGGGCCTTCTCCGAGGCTAAAGTTTGAGTCAGGCAGGGTTTGGCAGAACGCGTTAGAATGGATGTTCGCCCCCCAGGTTCACTGCGCGCTGAGTCGCAGCGCGTCAGCCGTCTAGTGGCGAAAATAACGTATTTGCAGGGAGAAACAGCAATGTCGGACACCAATGGCAACGGGCTTCGGTTGAAGATCGGTCTCGCGGAGATGCTCAAGGGCGGCGTCATCATGGACGTCATGAATGCGCAACAGGCGGAAGTCGCCGAAAAGGCGGGCGCCGTCGCCGTAATGGCCTTGGAGCGCGTCCCTGCCATGATCCGCACTGAAGGCGGCGTGGCTCGCATGGCTTCTCCCAAGATCATCAAGGAGGTCATGGCTACGGTAAATATTCCGGTCATGGCCAAGGCTCGCATCGGCCACTTTGCCGAGGCTCAGATTTTGCAGGCGCTGGGCGTGGACTACATCGACGAGTCTGAGGTCCTAACCCCCGCCGATGAAGAGCACCACATTGATAAGCACGCCTTCAAGACTCCCTTTGTTTGCGGAGCCCGCAACTTGGGCGAAGCCTTGCGGCGGATCGCCGAGGGTGCCTGCATGATCCGCACCAAGGGCGAGGCTGGCACCGGCGATGTGATCCACGCCGTGAAGCACATGCGCCAGATCGTGAAAGAAATGCTGCAACTGACGGTGATGAGCGAGCAGGAACTTTACCTTGCCGCCAAGACTCACCAAGCCCCCTATGAACTCATACGCATGGTCGCCAAGGCTGGCAAACTCCCCGTGCCGAACTTCAGCGCGGGAGGCATTGCCACCCCTGCGGACGCTTCTCTGGTCATGCAACTCGGCGCTGAGGCCGTGTTCGTCGGCAGCGGAATCTTCATGAAGGGCGGAGCCACTCCGCTCGATCTCGCGATTCCCAAGGAACGCGCCGAAGCCGAATCGCGCGCCAAGGCCATCGTCATTGCCACCACTCACTACAAGGACCCCAAGATTCTTGCCGAAGTCAGCGAGCAGATGACAGGTTCCATGAAGGGCCTTGCCATCTCGGGCATTGACGAGAAGGACCTGCTGCAGACCCGCGGCTGGTAAGCTATTTTCTGAGAAAAGGCACGGCTTCCGAGCCGTGCCTTTTCTCTTGCGCGCACTCTACCCGGTAATTCCTCAAACGAATTCTCTCGCCGAACCTGCTAAATTAAATAGCAATGAAGATAGGAATCCTGGCCCTTCAGGGCGACTTTGACGCGCACAGCCGCAGGCTCACCGAGCTTGGTGCCGAGCCGGTACTGGTGCGGAAACCTGAGCAACTTGAAGAAATTGAAGGCCTCATCATTCCCGGCGGCGAGTCGTCAGTTTTCCTTAATCTGCTCGGAGAGCATGGCTTCCAGAAACTCTCGGAATTCGTTCTCTCCAAGCCTGCTTTCGGAACTTGCGCGGGCTGCATCTTGCTGGCGCGTGAGGTTGAGAACCCGGTGCAGAAGGGAATCGGTGCCCTGGACATCACGGTCCGGCGCAACGCTTACGGCCGCCAGATCGATTCGACAATTGTGGAAGGCCCCTCGAAACTCCCCGGCGGGCCGCTGGAGCAGGTTTACATTCGCGCTCCGCGCATTGAGCGAGTCGGGCCGGAGGTAGAGGTGCTGGCCGAACGGGATGGCTATCCCGTGCTTATCCGCCAGGGAAGACTGCTGGCCGCAACCTTCCACCCGGAGCTAAGCGAAGACCCGCGGGTTCACGCTGAGTTCTTGCGGCTCGTCGAGCAGTACGCAAAATAGGTAGCCATTTATCCGGTGTACCTTGCGCGAAAACTGTGTCGAAAGCACTACATAGCGGGTTTCCGCCGATGCGCTCCCCCGCAACTTGTACCAGTCTTTGCAGTTATTTTCCAAACATGATAATTTGAAGAGGTTACAACAACGAAAAAGTAGAAGCAGGAGCGCGTCAGTTCCCAGTGTTAGCACTCGAGCAGAAAACCAACATTATCGAGAAGTACAAGAGACACACCTCCGACACAGGCAGCCCTGAAGTACAGATTGCCCTTCTCAGCGAGCGCATCGGCCAGTTGACCGAGCACTTCCGTACGCATAAGAAGGACCACGCGTCGCGTCGCGGTCTTCTCATGATGGTCAGCAAGCGTCGTAGCTTGCTTGATTATCTGAAGAAGAATGACACCGAGCGTTACAAGGCTGTGATTTTGAAGGTGGGTATCCGCAAGTAAACCTCCGCCGGAGCCGGGCATTGTGTCCGGCTCTCGTGTATTCCGCTGGCGTTGCTCCTAGCAGAGTTACGCCAGCGTACTCCCAACTGTTGCAGCGCCATGTCGGCCATGCTGCTTGGGAGTGCCAGCGAAACCCGCTGCGGCTGGAACTGTACCTGTTCGCATTCTTAACTGCGGTTTGTCGCGTACTGCTCGCGCTTACTGTGGTGGAGTGCTCCTATCGTGGACGCGCCCCCCTGGCGAAAGGGTAGAATGAAACAAGAAACAAGCGTAACTCTCTCCGGCGGTAAAACCATTTCATTTGAGACCGGTCACTGGGCCAAGCAGGCCCATGGATCCACGGTTGTTCGCATTGGCGAAACCGTCGTTCTCGCAACCGCCTGCGCCAACGCGGAGCCCCGCCTTGGCATCGATTTCTTCCCGCTCACTGTGGATTACCGTGAGTACACCTACGCCGGCGGACGCATCCCCGGCGGCTTTATCAAACGTGAAGGCCGCATGAGCGAGCGCGAAACTCTGACCAGCCGTCAGATCGATCGCCCGATTCGTCCGCTCTTCCCGGATGGCTTCCGTAATGAGACGCAGGTGATCGCCTTCGTCCTTTCGGCAGACAAGGACAACGACCCCGATGTCGCCGGAATCAACGGCGCGTCCGTGGCGTTGACCATCTCCGACATTCCTTTTGCTGGTCCGATTGGCGCCGTGCGCGTTGGCTTGGTCAATGATGAATTCATCATCAACCCCACCTACGCCGAGCAGCACGAGA
>JBEKFD010000323.1:0-4434 GCA_050013495.1 Occallatibacter sp.
CTGTTGAGCGTTGATGATCGGAATGTTGGAGTCGCGTTCCCCGTGAAGGATAAGCAGTGGTGGCATGCCCTTCATGTGCTTGAAGAACTCGTCCGGCAGGCTGCCATACCATTCCGCTATAGCGTCAACGCGTGTTCCTTCAGAACCTGCCGCCAAAGCGATTGACGAGCCGAGAGAGTACCCTAAGAGAAACACCTTCTGCGTCGAAGAATCCCTTCGACACTCTGAAACAAACTCCTCAGCAACATGTGCCCAGGCGTGATAGTTTTCTGTCGTAGGCGATGAGGAACGCGTGGCATCGAAGTAATGCGGCATCAGGACATGAAAGCCGTGTCCTCCAAAATGCGCTGCCTGTTCTTTGTAGAATGGAACAGACGAACCGCCCGCGCCATGGAGCAGAATAAGGCAACTTGTGACGCTCGATTCGCCGAACTCCTCATATTTTATTTGGGCTCCTCCGGATGCATGGAGGTTCTTCGTTGGCTGGCCCTGCCCAGTATCGCGTACCGTCAGGCTCGCTACAAGCAAGAGACAAGCTAGACCAGGATTTCGCATTCCTACTCCCTCCATTTGCGCCCGTCACTTTGACTTCGGCAAGATCAGCTTAGGTGGGAGCATCGCTACCAAACCTCCAGCTTGAACTCCAGATACTCGTGGATCAACTCGAAGTCGGCACGATTGGAAGTAATCACCCGCGCGCCATAGGACCGAGCCGTCAGCGCGATCAGCACATCGAAGTGTAGATCGCGGAGTTTGTGCGGCTCAAAGCGCTTGTCGGCTCTGATCTTCGCCAGGAGTTGCCCGGATTCCAGCCAGCATTTCTCGGTTGGCGTTAGAATCGGCCGGCTCTCTTCAAGCGCCTTCACAAATTGCCGCTCCGCGGAAGCCGTCACCCCGCGCCAAAGCTCCGCCAACACAACGGATGAGTTCCTTATCCGCCCTGGGCAGCTAGCCAGGCGCTCGGAGTGGCGCGCTGTGCGCTGATTTTCGATCAAGACTGAGGTGTCGAAGATGACAATCTCATTCATCGCTGCCCGCGAACTTGAGCTTACCTTCGTGCTTCTTGATCACGTCCTTGAATTGCCGATTACCGACAATCTCGCGCAGGGCAATATGCACAGCCTCAGTGCGCGATTTGACACCCAAGGCGCGTGCAGCCTTGTCCGCCAGTTTTGTATCCAATCGAATCGACGTAAGCGTCGCTGCCATGGCCCCTCCATTAATATATACGGATTCTGCTCCGGATATATACAGAAGTCAAGTCTTCAAACCCCGGCCAACCCCCACCCCCGCCCTCACATCCAACAGTCCAGATGTAACCGTATGAAAATCCCTCTAATGCAAGCTCTCCGATTCTGCTCATTGATCACCCTGCTGCTGTGCGTCTGGCGGCCGAGCTCCTTTGCACAGGGCATCCCTGTCCGCTATCTCCAGGGAACCGTGCACGGCTTCCTCGTGCTCAAGTCCGACGACGGCAAAATCCTCGCCTCAGGAGACAGCATCCAGACCGTCCGTGGCAACCAGGTCACCACGCACACGCTGTTCACCTTCAAAGATGGCTCCACGGACGATGAAACCACCGTCTTCTCGCAACGCGTCGCCTACCGGCTCATCACCGACCACCACGTGCAGAAAGGGCCTTTCTTTCCGCATCCGATGGATGTGATGATCGACGCCCGCAGCCGGCAGGTCACCGTCCACTCAACGGGAAAAGACGGCAAGGATGAGGTGAAAACCAGCCACCTTGACCTGCCCGCGGACCTGGCCAACGGAATGGTCCCCCTCATTATCGAGAACCTCCGCCCCGGCGCCGCGGAGACTACCGTACCCCTGCTGGCGGCCACGCCCGCCACGCGCCTGGTCAAACTGGTTATCTCTTCCCGTGGCGAGGAGCCCTTCTCGGTTGTCGGTTCCTCACGCAAGGCCCTCCACTTCGAGATCAAGATCGAAATCGGTGGAATCGCGGGCATGGTTGCGCCCCTGGTCGGCAAGGCGCCTCCCAACATTGACCTATGGATCGTTGGTGGCCAGGCTCCGACCTTTGTCAAGGAGCAAGGCCCCATCTACCCGGAAGGCCCGATCATGACCATTGAACTGGCCAGCCCCGTTTGGCCCGATGCGCCGAAGGCCGGCGCGTAGGCTCCATTCCGCGTCCTCGTTCATTCGCTCCTTAGCACCAGGCGCATTAGGGCAACGGCTTCCTGTTTCCTTCACCGCCGGATAGGATTATCATGATCCTTCACATTTCAGATGCCACCAGGGAGGGTCCAATGGTCGAAAATCATGTCACCACCGGCAAGCATGGCCGGCGCGAGTTCCTCAAAGCCGGCGGTGCTGTAACGGCCGCTTTGCTTGCTCCAACAGCGCTGAGGGCAGATACGCATAAGACTATGCCCCCTCTGCCCGTGAACCCGGTAACACCCACGGCCATGCCCACGCGCAACCTGGGCAAGACCGGCTACAAGGTCGGCATCTTCTCCCTCGGAGGCCAGGCCAGCCTCGAGAAGCCGAACAATTTCGACGTAGCAGTGCCCATCGTTGAGCGCGCACTCGATATGGGCGTCAACTATATTGACACCTCGTCCATTTATGGCGGCCCGCAGCGCTGGAGCGAGCAGTACGTGGGCAAGGTGATGGCGCACCGCCGCAACGAAGCATTCTTGGCCACCAAGACCAAGGAACGTACCCGCGACGACTCCATGCGCATGATTGAAAAATCTCTCGAGTTGCTGCAAACCGATCACGTTGATCTCTGGCAGCTCCACGACATCGGCACCATGACGGATATCAACGCAATCTTCGCCAAGGGCGGCGCCATGGAAGCGCTCATCGAAATGAAAGACCAGAAGGTTGTGCGCCATCTCGGCCTCACCGGACACTACCGCCCCGACGCCCTGATCGAAGGCATCAACCGCTACCCCTTCGACGCCATTCTGATGGCCATGAACGCTGCCGACCCACACCACTACAGCTTCAACGAGCAATTACTGCCGCTGGCAGTCGAGCGCCAGATGGGCATCATCGGCATGAAGATTCCCGGCCGCGGCCGTATTCTCTCCACCTGGACGCCGCCGCCCGTCGAGCAGCAGAAACACAGTTGGGAAGGCATGACCATCCAGACCACCTCGCCCGGCACGCTGACCATGCGCGAGGCGCTCTATTACACGCTGTCGCGCCCCGTGAGCACGGTCATCATCGGCTGCGACACCATTGCGCAGCTCGAAGAAAACGTTCATCTGGCGCGGGAGTTCACACCCATCAACGACAAGCAGGCGACAGAGTTGGTGGCCAGAGCCGAACCCTGCGCCAAGCCATCGCTCTTCTTCCGCTTCTACGACCGCCCGTAACCACCTGCGGTGGGGCAGACGCCGCTTGCGCGGCAGGAGCGAGTTCGAATTGGGTCCCCATCCTTTTCACAGTTCAATCGTGAAAAGGGTGGGCGGCTGCAATCCCAAACTCGCTAGCTTCGACCGCGAATTTCAGACTTCCACTTTCAGATAAAGCCGATAGTGCTGGTCCTCGATCGATGCAAACGGACGCAGAGTCAAATCACCACCAGCCCCCTTCACCTTCCAGTCGGTTGATCCGGCAGCAACCTGAGTCGCTCCCCCGAGTTCCTGCCTGCCGATCTTTTCCGGAACAGCGCCAACTGCGAAGAGCGCAAGAGGCCCGTGCACGGCAGCGATAAGATTCGGATGCTGCGGGTCGACAGCTTCGAGCAACGTCGGCATGTCGAATTCGACTTCGATGCGGTCGCCGTTCTTCCATGTTCGGCTGAGCCTGGCGAACTGACCCGAAGCGGGCGCGTCTTCAGTACGCTTGCCGTTGATGGAGATTGTCGTTTTCGGCCCGGCCCAAGCCGGAATCCGCAGATACACCGGAAATGCGCTCGGCTTGTTGGTTGAAATTGTAATCTGCGTTGTTGGCTGATGCGGATAACTCGTTAGTTGGGTAAGTGAGATTCGTGAGTTACCCTGCGTCCATGTTAGGCGCGACGGGACATATAGGTTGACGTAAATGCCTCTGTCATCATTGAAGTAGGCACTGATGCCGTAGTCCGCGGTAATCTGCGCAAAAGTACCCGTGCAGCAATGCCACTTATACTGGTGATAGAGCTTCGATCCATCGTTGTTATAGTCGGAGTAATAGAAGCCGTGGCCGTCCGACTTGATTGGCTTCGCTCCCAGGATGCAGTTATAAAGGACCTTTTCCATGCTGTCGCCGTAGCGGCTGTCGCGCGTGACGCGCAACAGATAGCGCGTGATCTTGAAGTGCGCATAAGACCCGCACGGCGTTTCAAAACTCGAATGCGTCTTGGTGAGGCTGTCCCCAATCTCTCCGCTGCCCGCCGCGCGAAAATCCTCATCCGGCCCCCATCCGCCGGTAGCAAAGCTCTGCGTGATGCGGACAAAGTCGAAACCGTTTTGAGCGGCG
>JBEKFD010000324.1:0-9560 GCA_050013495.1 Occallatibacter sp.
GCCCGGCATTTGTGCTGAATTCAGGGGTGGGAGAATGACGATCGACGCTCCGGACCCGAGCCAGTCCGACGTCTGGTCGGAGTGGCTATTGCGACGCAGGAATGGCAATGACCCTGAAGAAGAGTCCGCCATTCGCCGCAAGGTTGAGCGCTTTCGTGACCGCGTGCTGGATGGAGCGGGGCCGCTCTCGGGAAAGACACTTCTCGATGTGGGCGCTGGCGACGGCCTGATTGCGTTTGGAGCTTTCAAACGCGCAGGGCCCACCATGAAGGCGATCCTTGCCGACGTGTCCATGCCGCTGTTGAACCGCGCCGAGCTGCGAGCCGTGGAGCTTGGCGTGCAGAATCGCTGCACCTTTCTCAATACGTCGGCCGAGCAGCTCGAAGGTGTGGCGGACGCGTCAGCGGATGTGGTCACGACCCGCGCGGAGCTCGCCTACGTCGAGGATAAAGCAGCTGCCGCTCGCCAGTTCCATCGCGTGCTCAAGCCGGGCGGCCGGGTCTCCATCGCTGAACCCATCAATCGAGATGAAGCCGTGCACCTTGCCGCATTCTCCAACTTTCTGCTCTCTGCCGCCGCCGGAACCGTCTCCGCGCTGGCCATGCTGCAGCATCGCTGCCGGGCAGCCCTGCTTCCGTCAACACCCGAGGAGATTCAGAGAAATCCTCTGACAAACTTTTCCGAGAGAGATTTGATCACGTTCTTCCAGAGCGCCGGCTTCGTTGACATTCATCTCGAGTTGCACATTGACGTGATGCGGCAAGCGTCCACTCCATGGGATACCTATATCGACATTGCGCCGCGTCCTGGTTCGCCGACTCTGCGCGAAGTGTTTGCCGCCAACCTGAGCGGGCTGGAACAGCGCCAGCTTGAGCAAGTGCTCCGCCCGCTGGTCGAAGCGGGACAGCATCGAACTCGCGAAACTACCGCATACCTCACGGCATTGAAAGTGGAGAGTTAAAAAGGCTGTTCAGGTTGAGTCGACAGTAATTGAGGCCCACCCTTCAGTCGCCGGGAAGGCCCCGAAGGATGGGGCATCGGAAGTTCGGATCGGACCGGGAGAGAATCCCCGGCACCGGGCCAGACTGGTGTCCTAGTGCGAGTCGCCGTCGTGATCAACGTCGCCAGCATGCGATGCCTTCAGGGCCGTGGGGCTCAGAGATACCGTATCAGCGGACAAAGTGGCCGCGGCTGGTTTGTTTGAAGTTGGAGCGGGGGCCGCATGTGAAACCTCTTGCGAAGCTGCTGCGGGAACGGCTGAACTGATTGCTGAAACGCCCATGGATGGTTCCTCCGCATACCTTATCGGGAGGTTGGCTGAGAATATATAGGTTCATTTAGATGAACTTGTCGTCATGTTTCCATTGCGGCAAGAGTCGAGGCTTTAAAACAGAAAACCCTCCATGAACGAGGCCTGTTAACTTTCAAAACTGAGAAGGCTAGCTTTACCTCGGTCGCAGCGACTTGATCGCCGCCGGCAGGCGCTCTTCAAGCAGCCGGGCGCGCTCGGCGGCGATGCCGCCGAGATAAGTCGGCACAGGCGTGGCCGTCAGCACCAGCACAAAAGCGATTGCCGAGAAGCAAACCCCGGCGGTGGCGGCGGACATGAGCATGTGATAGATGTCGAAGACGTCTAGGCCGAGCACTTTGAAGGCGACGTGCTCCAGGGGCTTGATGTGGTGCATCACAGCCAGCGCGAAGAGGAAGAAGAACACCGCCAGCGAGGTCAGCACGGCCAGCGTTACATCCAGGCTGCGGTGAAACTTCTGCCGGGCGCGGCAGTGAGGGCACTCGGCGAAATGATGCTCGTAGTCCTTGCGCATCTCCGGAGAGATGCCTGAGATGTCATAGCGCCAGCTTGCCAGGATAGCGCCTGCGACTCGGTCCGTGCATCGGGTACTTGCCATAAAGTCAAAGACTCACTTCGCAAAGGATGTGTTCCACCGCTAACTTCTTGCGCGGCTCACGTGGCAAGGTCAGGCCAATGTCTGTCAGATGCCGGTGCTACGCATCCGGTTTCAGTTTCGCCCATTTCGATTGCCAGACCACCTTGGAACCGTCTGGCTTTTCCCCCGCCAATCCACTTGGTACAGAGTGACGCCCGTCTCTTACCATTGTAACCGAATCGCATTAAAAATAAATAGACGGAAGTGGTTCATTTTGCTCAGCAAGGATCAGCCGGTTAGCCAATAGACTGGCCTTGCCATTGAGCGCGCGCTCGGCCGTGACCCGTGCCAATTCGGGAAGGTTATTGCTTTCAGAGAGATGCGCCAGGATCACGTAGGCCGCCTGGCCATCGTACCCGTTTTGGAGAAAGTCCGCGGCCGCCTCGTTCGACAGGTGACCAACGCGCGAAAGTACCCTTTGTTTAACCGACCACGGGTACGGGCCGTCACGCAGCATTTCCAGGTCGTGGTTTGACTCCAGCAGCAGCAGATCAGCTCCTTTCAACTGGGCTTTGACGTTGGGCGGAATGTAGCCCAGGTCGGTGGCGAAGGCCATCCGCACCCCTTCGGCGCAGAAGACGAAGCCCACCGGATCGGCGGCGTCGTGGGGGATGGTGAAGGGACTGATGGCAATATCGCCGATCTCAAAGGGCTGGCCGCTCTGGAAATATTCCACGCACGGCAACCAGGTGGGGTCTTCCTTGCGGGACGGAACGCGCACGGAGGCTTCCGGCTCCGAGGCGGCGGCCATTGCCGACGGAACAGTCTCCGCCATTTCGCATTCGGCCTGATCCAGTTCCTCTGGCTCGCAATCGGCATCGCATTGAGCGGATTCAGCTTCCGCCTGGCGCTCGACGGCCTGAGCGCGCACCTGCTCCAGCCATTGCGCGTAGGTCATCTGCCGGCGCGGGGTCAGCCAGCGCATCCAGGCGCGATGCGTGCCTTCGGTAAAGTACACCGGGATGCCCAACTTCCGCGCCGTGACCACCAGCCCGTTGATGTGGTCGGTATGCTCATGGGTAACGATGATGGCGTCCAGCGTCTCCGGCTCTTCGCCGGCCAGCTTCATGCGCCGGAACAACTCGCGGCAGCTCAGTCCGGCATCGACCAGGATGCGCGTGCGGCCCCCGGAGACAATCGTTGAGTTGCCCTTGGACCCCGAAGCCAGCACGGTGAAGCGGACCATCCTCTGAGCATAGCGCGGAAGCCTGTCGGAGCGCAGAACTGCCTTGTTCTGTTCTGCGCCCCCCGACATGATCAGCTTGCTGTTTCACTGGTTAGTTGTCCACACATCTTACCCTTCCGTTGTCAGGGTCGGTATAGTGATGCTGTCCGTCGGGGCATGCAGCGGGCTTGCCTCGATCGCCGGTGTCGCCCTTTTGTCCCGTATCTCCCGTATAACCCTTGTCACCAGGTCGTCCGGTGTCGCCTGTGTGCCCCCGGTCACCAGGTTGGCCGGTATCCCCCGCTTGTCCCTGCTCCCCGGGCTGCCCTTGCGCGCCAGTTTGTCCGGCTGGCCCGGGCGGTCCGGGCTGTGCAGGCTGCGCCTGTGCTGCCGGTGCTGCTTGCGTTGGAGTTGTCTGGCAACCGCAGCATAGCAACATGACCGAGATTGAACCAATACCAATACACAGTGATGTTTTCATTTAATTCTCCTGTTCGATTCTGTTTAACCTTGAAGGCGCTTCCGCAGCCCATCGCCCTCATTGCGGATATTGCCTGCGAGGCGCCACTAGGCGCTGTCCCATATTGCACAGCGAGACCGCAGCGAACCGGCTCCCCCACCAAGCCCCTTTCGGGGTGAAGGAAAACAGGCCCAAATGTTCCCCCTAGCAGTGTCCTTTCTAATCGGGCGATTTGCGGAGTCTGTGTGAAATCAGCTCAAAGATCGATTCTCTTGCCCCAACGGGGCGCGCATTCTCACCTCCAGCGATGCTCCTTCTCAGATATGCTCACAAGTAGGTCTCATTCTGTCCGCGCGGTTCCAGCGTCAATCGCTCTGACCGTCTGCCCGAGGAGATTGCCTATGACGACTAAGCGTTTGTGGTTCAAACCGTTTCAAGCCTGTCTGACGACTACCTGCGCGATTGGAACAATCGTTGCCGTAACCCTCATCGCTCCGGCGGGCCGGGCTGTACTGGCGGCGGACAAGTCCGGCGACGGCGCAGCGGCAGGCTGGGATCGCCAAGCGGCGGCACGCTATCTGGACGCCCGCGAGGCCTGGTGGCAGACATGGGATCGCACCCAGAAGGATCACGGCACCTATTGCATCTCCTGCCACACGCAGGCGCCGTACGGGCTGGCTCGCCCCGGCCTGCGCCAGCAGTTGGGCGAACCGGATCCCGCGGGCGCCGAGCGCGCCATGCTTGACAGCATCGAGAAGCGCGTGCGCATGTGGAGGCAGGTTGAGCCGTTCTATCTCGACGCCAAGTACGGTACGGAGCCGGCAAGGAGATCGAATCGCGCAACGCGGAGTCGGTGTTGAACGTCTTGATTCTATCCAGCTACGACGCGCACCAGGGGCACCTGAGCGACTCCGCGCGCATGGCCTTCGACAATGCGTGGGTGCTGCAATCGACCAGCGGGCCGACGGCCGGCGCATGGGTGTGGCAGAACTTCCATTACACGCCGTGGGAGTCGCCGGAGTCGGAATATCACGGCGCGGCGCTGATGGCCGTGGCTGTGGGCAACGCGCCCGATCATTATCGCGACGACCCCAAAATCGCCGCCAACCTGGCTGCCCTCACCGGCTATCTCAGCAGCCACTACGAAGCGCAGCCGCTTCTGAATAAAGTTGTCGCCCTGTGGGCCTCCAACTGGTTTCCGCAGATACTCACCGGTGCGCAGCACGCCAAGCTGCTTGAGGACATCTACGCGCGCCAGCGTGCCGATGGAGGCTGGTGCCTCACCGATTTGGGAACCTGGGAGCGGATGGATAACTCGCCCTTGGAAACGCGGCCCGACGGTTACGCCACCGGACTAACCGTATTGGTGCTGGAGGAGGCGGTCGCAAACGATGCGCACTTGAAGGCGCACGCGCGGGAACCGATTGCGCATGGCGTCGAATGGCTCAAGGCCAACCAGGACAAGGCCACCGGCGCATGGCCTGCCTGGTCGCTGAACAAGAATCGCGACCCCAATTCCAGCGTGGGCAAGTTCATGAGCGATGCGGCCACGAGTTATGCCGTTCTGGCGCTGGATGCAAAGCAATAAATCGAGATGCTCAACGTTCGTGGAATTGAACAGGAAAGGCTGGATTCAATCGGCACCGGAATCGAATCCTACAGGGCGGCCACAACCGGACTCTTACAGATGACGATCATTCGGGATAATAATCATTCCTCTTGGGGCTGCTTCGCAGATACATGACAGGTATCGAGTCTCCCGCCACGCATTCTTCCGACATCGTTGTGCTGCCCTCCATCCAAACGTTATTTTCCGTGGTGAATTCGTAATAGACTGTGAATCGACTACGATTAGGAGCACAACCTGTCACCTTCCCTTCAACAACAAACCCCAAGCGCGCCAGTTTTTTCTTTCTCAATCCTGCAATAATGATTGCTCCTATTCCTACCAGGAGTCCCAACCCAATGAAATAGAACATTGCCCATCCCACTGAAAACCATCCCCAATTAACTGGCTGATTTACGCGTGGATCTTCAGGTAAGTATCGAATAGGAATCTTATTGCCCGGAGTTAGATCTCTGTAATGACCCGCTATTATTTCGCCGCGACCAGAGTACAAAACGCCATCGACAGAAAACCTGTACTCCACATCCACGCCACTACGGGTTGGATGGCGTTTGGTAACTTCGCCATTTTCCTCATAACCTTCCCGGCGAAGAACATCGCGTGTATGAGAGTCCCTTATGTCGTCGTACCCTACCCAGGCAGCCGGAACAAGCCATAGCGCGAGGAGGAATAACGTGAGACCTAATGCGCTTATGCTATCGTCATCAAATCGCACTTTTCTCGGTATCGCGGCGTTAACCTCGGAAACGTTGATTCTGCTCAATGGATCGTCCTTTTCGTAACGGTTAAACTGGAATTTCCATTTTTGCTTTCCCGGCGCCGACAGTATATCGCCGGTTGCCGCTGCTGCGCCGGTTTCCTGCATCTATCCCAGAGCCAAAGAACCTGATTCGCCATGGCAGTGTCTTTGCCGGAACCAAAGGTCCATGATTTGCCCCCATTTCGAAGCAATTTCTCCGGTTTGTATCTCACCGATTTGGTATTGACCTCCGGAATGCATTCATCGCGTTCGCACCCCCATAAACATTGACGATTACGAATATCCAAGGGTTCAGGACTACGACTCAAAATGGAAATGTGGGATCAATAGAAGATTGCCGCGCGCATAAGTGGAATGGACTTGAGCGCCCTGCGCTGGGATCATCGAAGCATTCAATTCTCATTTCGCCGCGAATTCTGACCGGCACTTACGCGCCCTGGGAAACGAAAGAAATGAGAACCGCTCCGTTCTTCCCATCGAAGGAGAGCCAGTGAGTTTCATCCTCAGACGATTTGTCGCCGGCGTTGCTGTCTTCTTCGGCCTTCTGGTTTACGCGGCCCTGCGCGACTTTCCGTGGGCCATCGACGTCGCCATCTGCGTCGGTTTCACCGTCGAAGTGATTGGGCTGGTGTTCACCAAGCGGATCCTGGCCACTCCGCCGTTGAAACCCTTGAAGCCGATTCAGCAAATGCTGCTGATCCATCTGGGCTTTCTGGCCGGCGCCATCGTCATCGAACGCATCTTCCCGCTGCTGCAAATGCTGCTTCCAGGCGGCCCTGTTCAGCATGGAAGACAGGGATCGTGGGCTCTGCTGGTGGAGGTATCTGTCATCACGCTGCTCGGCTATGTGGAACGGTCGGTTCTGCTCCACGCGCCGAACTCGGCCAATTCTCTGCCCTGGGCAGACGAGGTAATCACTCCAATGGCCTCCGCGCCAATGTCCGGCACAAACGCGATGAGCACGCCGATGGTCAACGGGCTTCCCGTGCAAGCCCCGGCCGCCAGTGAAATCACTCCAACGTATTCGTTCGCATCCATGCAGCCTGCAATCACGCCGGCCGCGGCCGCACCGGCCGCCTACACAACCGTGGCAAGCGCGCCCGCCGCGCCCTCCAACTACATGAATAGCAGCGGCGACGACTTCGAGGAGTTTCGCCAGCATCTTTGCCAGCCCAAGCGCCCCTTCAGGAAGCCGGGAATCTCGGTCAAAGAAGAATACGAGTTGTGGCTCGCGGCCAAATCGCTGGGATCAACCCCTGCCGTCAAGCCGCGCTCGGGCCTGAGCAAGTTTCTGCTCGGCGAAAAGGCGGAATAACGGCGCCGTCAGCGGATGTGTCAGGTCATCGATGTTTCGCTCTGACGTTAATTCGCATCGAGAAGGTTGGCTGGAATCTCGATCGATACCAGTGTGCCGCGTCCTGGGTTGCTGACCACCTCAAAGCGCGCCTGGTTGCCATAAAGCACCTCCAGCCGCTCCTGCACATTCTTCATGCCGATGCCTGCGCCGGTGCGGGGCAGCGCCGAGACTGGGCGGTTGCCCATGCCCACGCCGTCGTCGGCCACCTCAATCAGCACCCGATCCCCTTCCAGGCGGCTGCGCAGCGTCACCGTTCCGCCCTTCAAACGAGGGCGCAGCGTCACCGTTCCGCCCTTCAAACGAGGCTCAAGCCCATGCTTGATGCTGTTTTCAATCAGCGGCTGCAGCAGGATGCTGGGCACAAGCACATCCAGCGTGCGCGGATCGATCTCCTTCTCCACGCGCAGCTTGTCGGCGCCAAAACGCACCACCTCAATGTCGAGATAGTCGTCGGTAAAGCTCAGCTCGTCGCGCAGCGGGACGTAAGTATCGTGGTCCTTGAGCAGGGCGCGCAGAATGTTGGCCAGCTTCACGGTCATCTGCCGCGCCATCTCCGGCTTCATGCGCACCAAAGAGGCGATGGAGTTCAACGTATTGAACAGGAAGTGCGGATTGATCTGGCGCTGCAGTGCGTCCAGGCGCGCCTCCAGCAGCAGGCGCTTCTGTTCTTCGAGCTTCATTTCAAGGCGCAGCGTGTTCCACACCTTCAGCGCGATGCCCACATCGATGGGCGCGGAGAGCCATACGAAGACCTGCACCCAGATCTGCGAGGCCTGCAGCGCAAACAGCCTGTGCGGATAGGCGTGGGCCACCCAATCGCGCATCGCCTCCATGACCGCGATGAGAAACAGCAGCATGAATTGACGATCGACGCGCGGCTGGCGCAGGTTGCGCCGCACCCAGCGGTAAAGGCTCAGATCAATGAAGGGCGTGAACGACCAAACCTCTTCCGGCTCCACAAAGCGTCCCAGAACGCCCGCCGCCAGGCCCAGCACGACATTGAACGGCAGAGCCAGGTATTCGTGGTGGAAGACCGCCGGCCCGGACAGCACCACGCCGCCCAGCATTGCCCAGCGCGGCCCGAGCAGCAGGCCGAGCAGGATCACTGTTTCAAAGGAGATATCCGCGGCCAGAAAGTTCGGTACCCAGAAGCGCACCCACACACCCAGCGTGAGCGGCACCAGAAAGAACGCCAGCAGCGCGAAGGTTTGCCGCGAACTGCGATGCTCGGCGAAGAACAGGCGGCGGAACGTGACCACGCGCGCCAGGATGCTGGCCACGGAGGCCACTACGCCCAGCTTTACCAGCAGCGTTATCCAGATGAGCCTGTCGGTCACTGCTTCACTCTAACGCAAACAGGGATCAGGGGTCAGAGATCAGGGATTTGGGATCAGCAATCGTGGCGAACAAAGTGGCTGGAAGCACCACAACATGACTGATCTCTGATCTCTGACCCCTGATCTCTGTAGAATGTAGCTATGGCATTTGAGTGCGTGAGCAAAGTCGCCGAGGCAGAGTTCCCCACGCGCTGGGGCACGTTTCGCATCTTCGGCTTCGAGGGCGTGCTGCCGGCGCCGCGCCCCTGTTGCGAGGAAGGCGCGCGGCACGGGCGGCTCGTCGAAGGCCTGGTGGCGCTGGTCATGGGCGACATCCACGCCGCGCCGCCGCTGGTGCGCATCCACTCGCAATGCTTGACGGGCGACGTGTTTGGCTCCCTGCGCTGCGACTGCCGCTTGCAGCTTGAACTGGCCCTGGGCAAGATCGCCGAAGAAGGCGCGGGCATTCTGCTTTATGAGCAGCAGGAGGGCCGCGGCATCGGCCTGATGGCCAAGCTCAAGGCCTATGAGTTGCAGGACTTGGGGCTCGACACCGTGGAAGCCAACGTGGAACTGGGCTTTGCCGCCGACTGCCGCGCCTATGAACTGCCGGGCGAGGTGCTCAAGCTGCTGGGCGTATCGGCGGTGCGGCTGATGACCAACAATCCTGAAAAAGTGGCAGCGCTGGAGTCGGGCGGAATTGCGGTCGTCGAGCGAATCTCCGCCGAGGTCGAGTTGCAGGATACCTTCGCGGGCTACCTCAAGACCAAGCACGAAAAGATGGGCCACATCACGGACCTGATCGCAAAGAAATAGGGCCGGCACTGATCAAGGGTTGTCGTGGTCTGCAACCATGGTCGATCGGCCGTCTTCTCCAAAGAAGATTCCATTCCCGCTCCCTGGCCGCCACCAGCCTGCGCCACGCTCCG
>JBEKFD010000325.1:0-4356 GCA_050013495.1 Occallatibacter sp.
GGTAGTCGGCGCGCAGCCGCAGCCCCTCGTAGACAAAGGCGTTATCGACCTGTAACCAGCCTTTCGAGCCGTAGACGCGAAAGTAGCCTGCCATGTTGGCGCCGTAGGTGGTGGTGCAACTGGCCACGATGCCGGAGGGGAAGCGCATGGTCCAGGCAACGTTTTCCTCCACTTCGTTGAAGCGGCCGTCGTGGTCGATGACCGAGGCGTAAGCGGAGATGTGCTCCGGCTCTTCGCCGGTGAGGTAGCGGCAGGCATTGAGTGAGTAGATGCCAACATCGAAAAGCGGGCCGCCGCCAGCCAGTTTCTTGCTCAGGCGCCACTCTCCAGGTGAGATGTTGAAGCCGAAGGGGCTCTCGATGGCCTGCACTTGACCGAGGGCGCCGTCACGGATCAAGCGGATGGCCTTCAGGTTGGTGGGCTCGTAGTGGCAGCGGTAGGCAATCATGAGCTTGACGTTGGCGGCCTTGCAGGCGGCGATCATGGCCTCGGCTTCGGCAACATTTGTGGACATGGGCTTCTCGCAAAGCACGTGTTTGCCGGCCTTGGCGGCGCGGATGGTGTATTCGGCGTGCATGGAGTTGGGCAGCGCGACGTAGACGGCGTCGACGGCGGGATTGTGCGCGATTTCGTCAAAGTTTTCGTAGTTGTAGATGCACGTAGAGGGAATGTTGTACTGGGCTGCGATGCGGTCGGCTTTGTCTCGATGGCCGCTTACCACGGCGGTGATTCGGGAGTTGCCAGTTGCGCCGGCGGCGGGCAGGAAATGACCCGCGATGCGACCGAGGCCAATGACTGCGTAGCCTGTCTTCTTCGGCGAAGCTTGAGCGGCCAAACGAGGAGCGAAGCTGGCGGCGAGGCTTAAGGTTCCTAGCTTGGCGAAGTCTCTTCTGGTGAGGGGCATGTGGGGATTCTCCCTGAGCGATGGGAATAATTTCCTGTTCAAACCTCTCAACTATAGATGGATGGCCTTCGCTGACTGAAGCTGGAAAGGAGCCTCGTCAGGAAATGCGAGAAAAGGCTGCTCGATGCTCCATTCCGAAGGCGAAGAAAGACCCAGGGCCAAGGCGCTAGTATTGGGGGCATGGAAGCTTTGTTGCTGGATGGCCAGGCGCTGACGCTGGCTGAAATTGAAGAGGTGGCGCTGCGCAGGCGCCCGGTAGCGATTGCTTCCGCAGCCCTGGAACGTGTGAGGGCCAGCCGCGAGCTGATCGAAGGGATTCTGGCCGAGGGGCAGACGGTCTACGGGGTGAACACCGGGTTTGGCAAGCTGTCGGATGTGCGCATCCCTGACGCCAACCTGGCGCAACTGCAGACCAACCTGGTGCGGAGTCATGCGGGCGGGGTGGGCCAGCCACTTTCAGAAGGCGAGTCCCGCGCCATGCTGCTGCTGCGCGCGAACGTGCTGGCCAAGGGGTTCAGCGGCTGCAGGACAGAGCTTGTGGCGCTGCTGGCGTCTCTCTTGAATGCGGGCGTGCATCCGGTGATTCCGGAGAAGGGGTCAGTTGGTGCGAGCGGCGATCTTGCTCCGCTGGCTCACCTGGCGCTGGTGGTTATTGGGGAGGGAGAGGCGTTTTACAAAGGCGATAGGCTCACAGGGGGCGAGGCTCTACGGCGCGCAGGCTTGCAGCCGCTTGCGCTGGCGGCGAAAGAGGGCCTGGCGCTGCTCAATGGAACGCAAGCCATGACGGCAGTGGGTGCGCTGGCGGTGGCGCGCGGCTTGCGCGTGGCGAAGCTTGCCGACGTGGCCGGGGCAATGGCTCTGGAGGCGCTGATGGGCACGCCGGCGGCCTTCGATGCGCGGATTCATGAAGCGCGGCCGCACGCGGGGCAGAGCGCAGCCGCAGCGCATTTACTTCGTCTGGTGGAGGGGTCGGAGATTCGCGAGGCGCACCGGGAACACGACTCACGGGTGCAGGATGCCTATTGCCTGCGCTGCATGCCGCAGGTGCATGGGGCGGTGCGCGACGTGCTTGGACATGTACGCGGTGTTCTGGAGATTGAAGCAGGGTCAGCTACCGACAATCCGCTGGTGTTTGTCCAGCAGGCCGGGGATCCGGCCGGAACGGAAGCGGTTATCTCCGGCGGCAACTTTCATGGGGCGCCGCTGGCCTATGCCTTCGACTACGCGGCGATTGGGTTGACGGACCTGGCGAGCATCATGGAGCGGCGCATCGACCGCCTGCTCAATCCAGACATCAACGAAGGGCTGCCTGCGTTTCTGTCGCCCGATCCGGGGCTTTCTTCCGGCTTCATGATGGCGCAGATTGTTGCGGCGGCGCTGATTAATGAGTGCCAGGTGCTCGCGCATCCGTCGTCGACCGGCAGCATCCCCACCAGCGGGGGCAAGGAAGATCATGTTTCGATGGGCATGACGGGGGCACTCAAGCTGCGGCAGATTGTGGAACATGCGGAGCGGGTTGTGGGCATCGAGTTGATGTGCGCGGCGCAGGGGCTGGAGTTTCGCCGGCCGCTGAAATCCGGCGAGGACATCGAACGGGCATATGAGGCGGTACGGAGCGTGGTGGCGCGGCTGGAGCAGGATCGCGTGCTGGCGACGGACATTGACGCGATGGCGGGTGCGGTTCGGGCTGGGGCCTTCGATGAGTGGTGCGGTTGAAGTCCGCGAGCCGGCGTGCGGCCCGCGGGGTTTGTGGTCTGCCACACTTGGCACAAAAATCCGCCGCGGCGGATGCCAAGTATGGGGCCAAAAAGTTCCGGGGCCGCTCGGGAACCGCTTTTGGGCGTCCTGCGTACTAAAACCCGGCGGTGCAACTTTGGCGGTGGGATCGCGTTTCAAGTGAGAGGCGGCCGATCGCATGGATTGCAGGCTGCCGGAGGTTGACTTTAGTGACTCCCCAGGAAGAGCAGCTCATCAACTCGCTCGTGGAGCGGGTAAACCAGACACAATTGCAGGAAAAAGACCCGGACGCCGAGGCGCTGCTGAACAAGGGCTTGGGCAGCAATCCGGATGCGCTTTACATTCTGGCGCAATCGGTCCTGATCCAGAACATCGCGCTTGACCAGGCCAAGGCGCAGGTGGCGCAATTGCAACAACAAGTGCAGCAGGCGCGGCAGCAGCCGGCCCACGCGACCAGCTTTCTGGGCAATCTGCTGGGGCATCACGATCCGCCTCCGCCGCAACCGGTATATATGCCGCCTCCGCCACCGCCGCCGGGGTATGACCCGCAATACGCGCAGCCGCAATACGTTCAAGCCGGGCCGCCGAGCTTTCTGCGCGGGGCCATGCAGACAGCGGCGGGCGTTGCGGCGGGCGCGCTGGCCTTTGAGGGGGTCGAGTCGATTCTGCACGGGATGGGTGGGTTTGGACATCCCGGCTATGGCATGGGGACGGGAATGGGCATGATGGGCGGCGGGGGATTCGAACGGCCGGTGGAAGAGACGGTGGTCAACAACTACTACGACCAACCGGGCGGGCAGGAACATCACTTTGAGCGGGGTGGGCTGGGACAGGGTGGGCAGGAACAGCGTTTTCACGAGACCGCTGACCAGGGCTCAGGGCAGTTGTCCGATGCGAATTTTGTGCAGAGCGGCGACGATCAGGGGAGCTTGGACAACGCGGGGTTCGACGATAACTCCGCCGAGGACAGTGTGGTGCAGGACGACGGCAGTGGGTTTGATGATGGCGGTGGGGGCGGCTTCGATGGGGGTGGCGGGGATTTCTCGTAGTTAAATAAAGTTCGGGCGAGTTTCACAGCGCCCCTCCAGGGCGCGGATCGCCCGGTGCAGTCTACCCAGGGTTGCGTCCGGCGCGGCGGACTTCACCCTGGGCTTTTTTCGGCTCTCCCTAACGGGAGATTTGATTACCCTGCAGCCACAGCTTCTTTCGCATTTTCCCTAACAGGAGCATTGATTACCCTGCAGCCACTGCCTCTTCAGCGCGGGCAAAGGTATAGGGGCCTTCGGGCACTAATGCTACGCGGGCGTCTGCCGGTAGTCCGGCAAGAGTTGCGGCCACGGCTTCTTGCAGGCTGCGGAAGGCGCTTTCCGAGAGGAAGCCGAGCTGGCTCCTGGTCACCCCGGGGGTGAAGAAGTAAAGCTCGTATTTCTCGCCGGTGAGGGCCAGCTTCTCCAGTTGCCACTGATCCACTTCTACGGGCGCCGAGCGAATCTCATCGAGAAAGCTGCGGAAATCTTTCAAACCAGATAGCCTGCGCGCGAACTCGGGCGAGCCGACTCCTTCCGCACATTGCGCGACGATGAGGATGCGGCCTCCGGGCTTGACCATGTGGGCGGCGGCGGTGATGCCCTTGACGCATTGATAGAAGGTAAGGTCGAGCGGGTAGCCGGCGGAACTGGTGATGACGGCGTCGAATGGCTCTTCTAGGCGCTCCA
>JBEKFD010000326.1:0-4305 GCA_050013495.1 Occallatibacter sp.
GTCGCATCGCTTTTTCCCCAGTTTCCAGGCCATTTGCCGCGCCCTCAGGGAAATTCTAGTGCAACAAACACCGCATTTCATCAGGTTTTATGAGGGTCTTGTTGGTCTTTCAGGATCGACTAGTTATTCATAGCGCAGGGCTTCAATAGGGTCAAGATGAGCAGCTTTCCAGGCGGGATAGATGCCGAACAGCAGTCCGATCGCGCAGGAAACGCCAAACCCCGTGCAGACCCACAAAGTGGAAAGTGTGGCGGGAAGGCCAATGGGTAGAAGGTATACGATCCATGTGATCGCGGCCCCGGCCAGCACGCCAATGATGCCGCCGGCGGCACAGAGGGTCACAGCCTCGGTGGTGAACTGCGTGAGGATGTTGCGCCTGGTTGCCCCAAGAGCTTTGCGGATGCCGATCTCCCGGGTGCGCTCGGTAACCGAGACCAGCATGATGTTCATCACGCCGACGCCGCCCACCATGAGTCCTACGCTGGAGACGGCGATCATGAACCCGACCAGGCCGCCCGTGAGCTGCGACCAGAGCTTGCTGAGCGAGTCCGGACTCATGATGTCGAAGTTGTCCTCGGCTTCCACTCGAAGCTTGCGGCGAATGCGCAGCGTCTCGCGGATTTCTTCTTCCACCAGGTCCTTGTTCCTCTGATCGTCGTATTTCAGGGCGATATAGAGATCCTTGATCTCAGGGTAGAGGTCATGAAAGGTAGCGAACGGAAAGTAGATGCCGTTGTCGGCCGGATTTCTGCCCATCCCGAAGGGCTGCTTGCGCTTGTCGACGATGCCGATCACGGTGTAAAGGCCGGTGGCGACATTCACGTCCTTGCCGATGGGGTCTTCGTTCTCAAACAGCAATTCCGCTGTATCGTGACCCAGCATGCAGACCTTGGCATGGCGCGCATCTTCCGCGTCGTTCCAGATGCGGCCTTCGACAATGTTGAGGTCCGAGACCGACTCAAGCGCGTCGGTCGATCCAATGAGGAATGCGCCGGACACTTTCTTGCCGTTGTATTTCACGCTGACATCTCCCACGCGGAATTGCTCATTGACGTGGCGGACTTCGCCGTCCGAGGCCACCACATGGGGCAAGCTGCGCAAGGCCAATGCGTCATCCAAAGTGAGTCTCTTTCGGGTAATCATCTCCGTGGTTGGATTCAGGGCGATCATCGGCATGTGGAAGACCCAGAAGACATTCGTCCCCATGGAAGTAATCCAGTCGGAAACCCGCGAGTTCAGTCCGTTGATGACAGAGGAGATAGTGATTACCGTGCAGACGCCGATGACGATGCCGAGGACCGTGAGCCCGGAGCGCAGCTTGTTTGCGCGCAGGGTCTCAAGAGCCATTCTTACGGAGTCGTGACTGTGCCCCTTGGACATAGAACGCCTGGCTTTCGATCGTTGGCTGCCTGGTTTTCGATTGTTGGCTGCGAGGATAGCCTGAGGGAATGCTAACCTTCATCCATCAACGGCCGCTGTGACGGCTGACGCTGAGCAGTGATCCGGACCACATCGATGGTCCCGGAATTCGAGCGCGGCTACTCGTACCGCAGCGCTTCAATGGGGTCCAGGTTGGAGGCTTTCCAGGCCGGGTAGATCCCGAATATCAGACCGATTCCGCAGGAGACGCCGAACCCGATGCAGACCCATACAGCTGAAATTGTAGCGGGCAGGCCAATCGGTAGCAGATAGACGATCCACGTGATGAGTGCGCCAACCGCCACGCCGACAACGCCGCCGACCGCGCAAAGCGTTACCGCTTCCGTGGTGAATTGGGTGAGGATATTGCGTCTGGTGGCGCCCAGGGCCTTGCGGATGCCGATTTCGCGGGTGCGTTCCGTGACGCAGACCAGCATGATGTTCATGACCCCGACGCCGCCCACCATGAGCCCCACCGAAGAAACCGCGATCATGAAGATGAACAGCGGGCCGGTAAGCTGGTCCCACAGGCGGGACAGCAGGTCCGGCCCGAAGATCTCGAAGTTGTCGTCCGCCTGCACCGGAACCCGGCGGCGAACGCGCATCAGTTCGCGCATCTCTTCCTCTACCAGGTCTTTGAACTTGGGGTCGTCGAACTTGACGGCGATGCGCAGGTCCTTCTCCTCGGGATGGAGGTGGCGGAAGGTCTCCAGGGGAAAATGGATGGCATTGTCGTTGGGATTCTTGCCGCTGCCAACCGGCTGTTTCTCGTGGTCGAGCACGCCGATGACGGTGTAAAGGCCGCTGCCGACGGTGATCTGCTCGCCGACGGCAGGCTGTCCATCGAAGAGTTCCTCCCATGCGTCGTGGCCCAGGACGCAGACGTGGGCGGAGCGCTGATCTTCATCGTCCGTGAACAGGCGGCCTTCAACCAGAGCCAGATCTGCGACTTCGGCCATCTCCGAGGTGGCGCCTTCAAGGATGGTTCCAGCCAGCTTTTTCCCGTTGTACTTGGCGCTCACCTGGCCCACCATGAATGACTTGATATAGTCGAGTTCCCCGTCGGAGGCGATGACGTGCGGGAGTTGACCTAGCGCGTAGACATCGTCCACGGTGAGCATCTTGCGCGTGACCATCTCGGTGGTCGGGTTGATCGCGATCAGCGGCAGGCGGGTGATGTAGAGAACGTTGGAGCCGAGGGAGGCGACGTAGTCCTCAATGCGGTTGTTGAAACCGCTGATAATCGACGAGATGGTAATGACGGTGGTGACGCCGATGACAATCCCCAGGACAGTGAGGCCCGAACGCAGCTTGTTTGTCCTCAGCGTGTCGAGCGCCATTCTGACAGATTCGCGAGATTGGCCACGTGCCATTGGGGGGAGTGGACGTCAGTATTCAGCAATCGGTGATTTCCTGAGCGGTGCCGGTTCGGTAAGTCTGGAATCTTTGCACAAGTTCACTTACAAAGCAAGGTATCAGCCCACGACTTCACAGGTTCAGGAAAAAACGCCCTCTCAGCTGGATTCCTGAGGGCTTTGTATCAGGGCACGACTTCAGTCGCGCCGCAATCGCTGCAAAATGAGGCTGGGCTTCAGCCCCTGAGGGAACGTCTGGATCGCCCAAACACTTCTGTCGACGTTCTCGAAAGTGCGACCCACCGTTTTATCAACTTCATACCGCCGCGATGAGATCGCTCGCCCCGCCGGCTTTTGTCTCAGCGCGAGCGCGTGTCGGCCAGGGCCTGATCGATGAGCTGGTAAAGCTTGCTGCGGTCGAGCACTTCGACAAACGGAGCGCCTTTGCTGCTGGCGGTGACCACCCAGATGGTGGGAGTGTGCTCGATGCCGATCCGCTGGCCGAGAGCGTAGTCGCCCTTGACCTCTGCGGCCAGCTTGCCTTGCGGGTCGATCGCGAAGGGCAGGTCGATGCCGTGGCTCCGGGCAAACTTGTCGGTAAAGTCGTGCAGGATCTCCGGGCTGGTAATCGCCGGCTGATTGGCGAATACGGCGTCGCGGTACTCGTCGCCCAAGGCCTTGCTCTTGAGGTCGAACCAGCGGGCGTTGACGGCGGCGTTGAAGCTCCAGTTGTGGAAGGGGAGCGGGAAATCGTGGCGCACCCAGGGAATCTTGTACTTGCCGGTTGCCTCTTTGAGCAGGGGATTGGCATGGGCGCAGTCAGGGCACTCGAGGTCTTCGAACTCAACGATGGCGACTTTGGCGCCGACCGGCGGACGCAACGCAGAAGTATCGTGGACGGCGGTGCCTGGATTTGGCGGGGCGAACTGGCCGCGCGCCGCGGACATAAACAGCGCAGCGGAGGCCAGGACCAGCATAAGACCGGTACGGCTGAGGCGATCTGGGACTGAAAGGCGCAAAAAGCGAGACATGACGGTTAGATGGCTCCCTAATCGCCATTGTAACGGGAGATGAGCAGGAAGGACGCGCTATTGCCGGTCGCGATGCCGCTCGGCCATCCATTTGCGCCATTTGTAGTCGGCGATTACGGAGGCGGCGACCGCGATGATAACGAGAATGGCGAGAAGAATCTTCATAAGAACCGGAATGACCGGGATTTATCGAGTCTACCCTTTGGTATTTCCCAAGGAGATGCGCAACGATGGATGCCCGCTATGTTCAAGGCCTTCGCACCACAGAACCGAGTAGCATCGAATATACGCGAGGAACATCAGGCTTGTGTTCCACCGCGCCGGGCCGTGAAGTCCTCTTAATAGATACGCACGGGAGCTACGCAATTAGGAGCAATCCATGACGTTTCGGAAGATCGCCCTTACTTTGTTCATCATGACCGTGGGTGCGGGCTGCGCGTACGCGACCAAAGAGCCGAAGTACGAGGCGGTGCATCCGCTGACGCCGGAGCAGTCGGCGC
>JBEKFD010000327.1:0-4247 GCA_050013495.1 Occallatibacter sp.
CTCGCTTCGACCAGCTTCACATTGTCAGCATTCCAACCGAGATAGCCCTGCGGCGCGGTGGTGATTTTGCAGCCCTCGGCGTAGAGCACCTTGGCCTTGCTGCCGACGCGCGCCTTGATGCCGTCAAGAATGCTGACGCCCTGGCCGGGATCGCGGCTGTATCCCCCCAGATGGATATCTGCCGCGTTGGGGCCGATGACGGCAATGTTCTTCAGCTTTCCGAGGTCGAGTGGCAGCAGGTTTTTGTCGTTCTTGAGGAGCACGACAACTTTGCTGGCCGCTTCAACCGCCAGCTTGCGATGCTCTTCGCTGTTGATGGTGCGCTCAGTATAGTCAGGGTCCACAAACGGGTTGTCGAAAAGCCCGAGGCGAAACTTTGCTTCCAGCACTTTTCGAACCGCGCGGTCCACTTCGCTTACGGGCACCATGCCTGCTTTCACCTGCGCGATCAAGGTGCTGAACGCCGATCCCTCGGAAAGGTCGTAGTCGATGCCGGCAGCAAGGCCCTGGCGCGCCGCGTCTGCATTGTTGTAAGCCACGTGATGCGTATTCACCAGCATCTGAAGCCCGTCGCCGTCGGAGGAGATGTATCCCTTGAATCCCCACTCCTGGCGCAGCACCCGGTCAAGTAGCCAGTGATTGATGTGCGAAGGCACGCCGTCGATCTCGTTGTACGAGGCCATTACGCTGCCCACGCGCGCTTCCTCAACCGCGGCTTGAAAGGGGAGGAAGAAATTCTCGCGGATGATGCGCTCGGAGTAGTTTCCGGGAGCGGTGTTGGTGCCGCCCTCGGGCTGCCCATGCACGGCGAAATGCTTGGCGGTGGCCATCACGTGGTGGCGGCCGATAAGGAAATCGTCGCCCTGCAAGCCCTCGATAGCTGCGACGCCCATGCGCGAAACCAGGTAGGGATCTTCGCCATACGTCTCTTCGGTTCGTCCCCAGCGCGGATCGCGGGCAATATCCAGCACCGGCGAAAACACCTGTCCCAAGCCACGCGAACCTGCTTCATCGCCCACTGCGGTGAACACGCGCTTTACCAGCGCGGGATCAAATGTGGCAGCCAAGCCCAGCGCCTGGGGAAAGCTGGTGCTGCCGTACTCCATTACGCCGTGCAGGCCTTCGCTCAAGAACATTTCCGGAATCCCCAGGCGTGTTTTTTCGCGCTGGTAGCGCTGCACCCCGTTGCGAAGAATGGCCGACTTGCGCGGCGTAAACTTCTGTTCTTCGCCCCACTCGTTCAGCAGCGCCTTGCGCGCGTCTTCCGCGGTAAAGGTCCCGGTCGGATCGATGATTCCGATGCGACCCTCCCACCCGCCGGTGATCTGATCGACTTTCTCCTCCAGAGTCATACGGCTCAGCAGGTCGGCCACGCGATCTTCAGTGGGAAGAGTCGCATCCTTATAGCGCGGCGCGCTTGCCGGAGCAGCCGCTTTATCGGGTCCGGGGGCCTTTTCCTGGGCGAAGGCGGTGAGAGTGAACCCTGTCAGGCTCAGCAGCAAGCCGGAGACCATCAAGATTGAAATAGTGCGCATTGGATTTCGCATGTCGAAATGCAGTTTTTCCTTGAGATTGGTTGTCTCAAGTCCCTCCTGCTCAGGTCCTTTCTGATTAGGTGTTTCTGATTGATCAGCCGCCAATTCTACTCTGACTACGCAAACAACGCCAGATTTGTTCAGAGTAACTATCAATACACAAAGGCGCCCCGGGCGAGAGGATAGTCGCCTGGCAATCGCATGAATGCAAAACCGCCCAGCTCAACAGACTCGGGCTGCCCCTACGGGTCAGTTTCATCTCTTTTTCTCGCTCTCCCAGGACTGCGCTCAGCTTGTCCTGGGCTATTCTCAACTCGTCCCTCCGGGACGGCGGGGCCACGCAGTTCGATGAAGCCGGGTGAACGATCCTGTTTCGTCAAGAAATAGCATTCATTTGATTGCCCAGAGGGTTGTCGCCTTTCATGCGGCTCTCCAGCGACCGGCATGTGAAGATAGAAGCAGCGAAATGGATGCACACTCAATTGAGGCGTTGAACCCCGCGGAGAACTCGCCGATGCGCCGTGTTGCCCTCATCTACAACCCGGCTTCCGGGCAGCTCTGGCGGCAGCCGCGGACTGCCATCGAGCGCGCAGCCGGCATACTGCGTGACGCGGGGATCGAGGTGCAGACCCTGGAAACGCAGGGGGCCGGAGCTGCTGAGACGCTTGCGAAAGACGCCGTGCGCCGGGGGTTCGACACGATTATTGCCTGCGGCGGCGATGGCACGGTCCACGAGGTGCTGCAACAGGTTGTTGGCACAGATGTGGCTCTCGGCGTTCTGCCGCTGGGCACAGCCAATGCGCTGGCCGCCAACCTGGGGCTGCTGCTGCCGCCGGTGAAAGCCATCCGCAAGCTGCTTGCCGCCGAGCCGGTGCGCGTGCCCGTGGGGCGCATCTCGTACCGCACCGGCAGCGGCGAAACGCGCACGCGCTACTTCACCGTCGCCGCCGGCGTGGGTGCCGACGCATTGTTCCTCTCCCGCCTCGATGCCGGCCTCAAGCGACGCCTGGGCTACGTTCTCTACCTGGTGGAGGCCTTCCGCGTCTGGGCCACGCACTCCTTTCCGCTGTTTGAGGCTGCTTTTGAGGAGTGCGCGAGCTGCCGCCCGAGAACCGTCGAAATCTCGCAACTTCTGGCAGTGCGCATTCGCGACTTCGGCGGCGTGCTGCATAATCTGGCACCTGGCGCCACGCTGCACAACGACGGCCTGCGCCTGGTGGCCTTCAAGACGCGGAGCCGCTATCAATATCTTCGTTTTCTGCTGGCGGTGGTTTTCGGGCGTCAGACTTTCACGCGCCAGATTGAATTGCTGGATGCCGTGTCCGTCGAGTGCCGCCCCTGCAATCGCTCCCGCACACGGGTCTTTGCGGAAGCCGACGGAGAGTTGCTGGGCCAACTGCCGGTGCGGATCGAGATTGTGCCGGATGCGGTGACGCTGCTCATCCCTCGCAACGCAAGGCCCTGACGGAATCTGCGCGTTTTTGGGGCTGTGTATGAAGCCGCTGGCGAGGTTTGCCTGCCTGACCCTCTTGCTGCGATGATCTGTGCGACGATTTTCAAGAGGATTCCCCGCCGTGAAAAGAAATTGGCTTCTCGTTTTGGGTGCTGCCGTCGCGTTGACCACAAGCCTTGTTGCGCAACCCTCGGGATGGCCGCCGCCTCCGGGCCATGTCACCCTGCAGGTATGGCCTGGTGCGTCGCCCGGCGCGCCTGCCAATCCGCCCGCCGAGGCGGATACCACAACCGCGAAAGACAACCTGATCGCGGGGCGGCCGCTCATCCGGCTGGGTAACGTCTCGGTGCCCACGCTTACCCTTTACAAGGCCAAAGCGGTGAGCGGCACAGGTCCGGCCGTAGTGGTTTTTCCGGGAGGCGGCTACAACATTCTTGCCATCGATTTGGAAGGGACAGAGGTTTGCGACTGGCTCACCTCGGCGGGAATCAACTGCGTACTGCTCAAATACCGCGTGCCGAAAACCGGTCCGTATCCCAAATCCCCGGCGGCCTTGCAGGACGCGCAGCGCGCTCTGGGCCTGGTGCGCGAGCATGCGCAAGAGTGGGGCATCGATCCCAAGCGCGTGGGCGTTCTGGGGTTCTCCGCCGGAGGCCACCTGGCGGCGGCTCTGAGCACGCATTTCGATCAGCGCCTTTATGATCCGATCGATGCGGCGGACAAGCTGAGCTGCAGGCCGGATTTTGCGGTGGTCGTTTATCCCGGGTATCTGGCTCTCGCGGACAAGAACTTCGCGTCCAACCCCGACATCACTCCGACCGCGGATACGCCGCCGACATTCATTGTGCAGGCCGAAGACGACCCGGTGCACGTGGAGAACGCGACTGTCTACTTTCTGCAACTGAAAGCCGCCAAGGTCCCGGCTGAATTGCATATTTATGCGCAAGGTGGGCATGGCTACGGCCTGCGCCGCACCGCGCTCCCCGTGACCGCGTGGCCGCAAGCCGTGGAGACATGGCTGCACACCATCGGAATCCTTCCTGCGCATTCGGGAAAGGCTCAGGGAACGAGTGATCAAGTCCAACTTGCGAGGTCGACGTTCACTCAGGGGCCGTAGCCCACGTTTATGTTGCTGCATGTCCAGCCGGGCAGTTGCTTTACATTTCAGACCGGGGACATGGTTTACACATTTGTCCGGTTTTTAGGGTTTTGTTGAATCACATTTCGTCGTCGTAACCGGGGCTGTGGGAAGGTGGGAA
>JBEKFD010000328.1:0-4243 GCA_050013495.1 Occallatibacter sp.
ACGTCCACTTCCCGTAGCCCCGGCCGAATGAAGCCAAGCATATGTTCGAACAGCCTGCATCCAATCAGCGCAGCCTGCGACATCAGCGCCAGCTCGTCCGCGTCCTTGACCAGCCGCAGCGGCTCTATCAGGGGCGCTGGCAAGGCAGAGAGAAAGCCACGCCGAAGCTTGCTCGGCAGCGCTGCCTTCAGCCGTGTAAGGTCCGCAACCGTCGTCCGTGAAGGGTCAAATCCCGCGACGATTGCTCCCGGCTGCGCCGCCAGCCATTCCACGGCCGCCACAGCCGGCGAGTGAGACAATCTGGAATTGCGCGCCCTTTACCTCTTCCGCAGCCTGTGCCTTGTAGCGGCCATCCGTGAACAGCCGTGCGCCGCGGCGCGTGACAGCCATGCCCGCGCTTGAGCCGGTAAACCCACAAAGGTAGCGAATATCAGGAAGATGAGTAACCAGCAGCCCGGAGAGCCCGGCTTTGGTAATTCGACGGCGCAACTGGCCGATGCGCAAAAGGTGGTCCACTCGCTGAGGATAATTCATGGGGCCGCGGCGAAGATCAGCGCGGTCGATTTGGCTCAATGGCCAAGGCAATCAGCGCAGCAAAGGCGGCATTTCTGCCCAAATTGTGACTCTCGGCGGATGCGTCAACCATCTGCTCGCGGGTAATGCGATTCCAATTGATGCGGTGGCCGGCCTCTGCAGCCAACTGGCGAATGAACTCGCGTTGCGTGCGGCCGTTGCCCTCTCGAAAAGGATGGATTGAGTTCAATTCTCCGAGATAGTAAGCCGCGCGGCCGGCAAAGGTTTCGGCATCCAAGTCCTTCAGATGGCTTTCCGCAGCCAGCTTCGCAAAGGTGTTGTCGAGGTTCTTCTCCATAAACTGAACAACAGCGAAGCTATATGAAGATGAGCGTCGCATATTGACCTGGCGGAACTCGCCTGCCCAGGGATAGATGTTCTTGAAGATGCGGGCGTGAATCTCTTTGAGGTGGGCGCTGTCGAAGGCGCCCGCGATCGGGTTCTTCTGTAGGTCGAAGATGGCTGTCGCCGCCTCAACGCGCTCGAACTTGTCGAGTTGTACCGGATCGGTATATGCGGGAAGATTCTTAAGAATCTCGTGCTTGTAATCGTAGTGAGGATCAGGTCCGGCTGGATCGTCTTTCGCCATGCTGACTAGAGGATAGTGCGGCTGTATTCGCGCAGAAGGCGCTTCGCTTCAGAGAACTCAATCTGACCGTCCGCGTAACGGGCGAGGATTTGCAGAGTGGTCTCGTCCGGGTCCAGGCCTTCGATCCGCATGGTCCCGATCGTGTTCTCGACGGCCAGACGACGGTCTTCCAGTTCTGCTGGAGAGAGCGAAATTGCGGAGGCGGTAGCAGCAGCCATGTTGTGCACTCTCCCCTATTCTATCAGTTTCGTGCATTTTGAGCCGGGTAGAATAGCAGCGTCAGCTGTCAGCGGCATTCGATCTTTAATCAATGGGAACGTCGTCCAAACAGCCATCTTATGGAGCCGATCACGACGAACCAAAGCGCTCCATTGAATGCAATCATCAGCGGAATTTCAGTGATCGACATCGCCTTTAGCGATATCCCGACGTTCCAAAAGAGTTTCTCAATCAGCATCGCTGCCAGAAGATTCCCTGGAAGCAACGCAATAAAAGCCGTGCCCCAAAGAAATGGGCCTGCGGCCTTCGCAAATGGCCAGAAGCACATGGACGCCAGCCCAATTACCTGCACCAACACAAATAGAATCGCCCAACGTCTGAACGTTTTGGACATCTTGCTGCCCTTGCTCATTCGGGTGACCGTGCTGTTCCTTGTTCCCTGCTCCTTGCGCTTACACGGCCGGCCTCACCGGTTTCTTCTGCTGCGGATCGATCCCGGCGTCCGCGGCATGTATATCCGATTGCCGATCCATCCACTCGTCCAGCCGCGACCGTTTGAAGCGCCACCGATTCCCCAGCTTGAAGGCCGGCACAAACCCCTCCGAGGCATACTTGTAGAGCGTGTCCGGCGAGATGCCCAGGTAGTCCGAGGCCTGGCGAATGTCCATAACCTCGCGCACTTCGGGGACAAGAAGATTGGAGCGAGCCGCGGCGTTGCGCATGGTGAGCCTCCTGGAGGCAGAACCGCCTCAGCAGAGATTCCGGCGGAGCTGCCGGTAGACTTCAATTTATATCGCGGTTTCACCCGGCAGTTCAAGGATTTTCCGGCAGTTACCGGAAATTCACCGAGTTTCCCGTTCCCAAACCGCAAGCGGCCACCAGCCCAATCTGGAACTAGCCCCAGCAGTTGGCCCGCCTTTGTAGCCTGCCCCAAGGCCTTGCGTTGTTGAACCGGATGGTGCAACCGCTGGGAGACATTCACCGGATCAAACCAAACCGGCTCCGATCCGGGTGAGCCGCGAACGCAAGACAGGCGGTGCCTCTTGATTTGCGCACCGCCTGCTTGTCGTCATTCCCAAATTGGGACGTGGGCTTAGTTCTGGTCCTCGCGCCGATGGAGCGTCGGCGGGCCGTCGTCGCCATTGCTGTTGGGATCCGTCGACGTAGTGCTGTTGGGATCGGTGGTGCTGGCGCGCCGCAGCGACGGCTTCTTGGTGTCCTTGGAGTCGGTCAGGCGGCGCTTGTTCTCAATCCGCGCCAGCCGGGCCTTGATGTCGTCGAACTCCGAAGTCGTTACAGTGTACTCGTCACGGGCGGGAAGTATGCGCGCAATCTCCTCCTGCGAGTGCAAAATGCGGTCCGGGGTCTGCGGGTGGTCGGCGAAGGCCTTGGCCACCAGGCCGGGCTTGCGCTTCTCTAGCGCCTGCACCTTCTCAAAGAAGCTGATGAAGGCCTGCGGGTCGTATCCGGCGCGGTACATGTACTGCACCCCCAGGTAGTCGGCCTGCGCTTCAAAATCGCGCGAGAACTTCAGGAAGGTCATTGGCACAGCAAGGCTGGCTGCTTCGTAGATCCCGTAGCCTGTCCAGCCGCCGATGAAGATCAGCGGAATGGTGCCCAGTTGGGCATAATTCATGCGCGTCTGCTCACGCACCGCGTGATGGGCGCAGACGTGGGCAGTTTCGTGCGCCATCACGCCGGCCAGTTCAGCTTCCTCGTCCGCGTTCAGAATCAGGCCCGAGTTCACATAGAAGAACCCGCCCGGCAGCGCCATGGCGTTGATCTCATCCGAGTCAATGATCTTGATGGTGAACGGAACCTTGCAGTCGGAGTTCTTCACAATGTTCTGGCCCACGCGGTTTACATACTCCAGAACCACCGGGTCGGTAATGAACTTGGTGCTCTTCTCGATCTCTTCGGCATACATCTTGCCCATCTTGATCTCGGTGTCCACCGAATACCAGTTGCCCAGCCCGCGCGCGCCAATGTCGCGGTTGCCCACCGCGCTCACATCTTCGATGCTGCCCGGCTTCACGGTGATTTTCTGGCTGCCAGGCTCAACCACCTTCTCCGGATTCACGTCCGTGGCCGTCGCCGGAGTGTCGCCGCCCACCGGCGTGGTTCCGGGCGCAGGCTTACTGGCCGGCGTATCGCCGCCGACCGGCGCTGTCCCTGGAGCAGGCTGGGCCGAAGGTGTGGTCTGAGTGCCGCTTCCTGTCTGTACCGTTCCGGTTTGCGAAGCTGCCGGCGAAGTTTGCTGCGCGGATCCATTTGCGGACCCGCTTCCCGACCCACTTGACGCAGTATCGCTCCCCACCGGCGTAGTCCCCGGCGCAGGCTGAGCCGCGGGAGGGCTGGAGGGTTTGGCCCCTGAACCCGTTGTGGACTGCGCCCAAACCCCGGTGGCCAGCGCCAGCGCCAATGCCGCCAGCGATCCCGCTCTCATCCCGTCCCAAGCTGTCCTCATGTTGTCCCACCTCCGGCACGGCCCCGCAAACCTGCCGCTTCGCTCCACTCTTTAGACGCTAGTATGATCCCATTCGGCAACAGCGGGAAGGAATTATTACTTCATCGTCAAGGAATCCGTATCTCCGTGGGTTGACGCAAAATGAGAAGGTATGGCCGCCCACCGCTTGGCCGTAGGCGGGCAGTCTAAGTACAGGGTTAGATGGGCAAAATGGCGCCGAGTCCCTTCTTCGGCACCATGTATAATAGAACCAATAACTTAGCTAAATTTTACGGACCTCGATTCATTTTCAGCGACTTGGCGGTCTGCCACAGCATTCTCCGGCTCTGCGGTCGGGGCAGTCGTAATCGACGATGCGTACACCGTCAACTGACCTTCGATTCTGTCCATGGCAT
>JBEKFD010000329.1:0-4190 GCA_050013495.1 Occallatibacter sp.
AGGCGGGAGTAACTCAGTGGTAGAGTCACAGCCTTCCAAGCTGTTGGTCGCGGGTTCGATCCCCGTCTCCCGCTCCAAAGTTGGAGTTTCTGGCGATCGGTTTTTGTCGCTGGTGTAAAAGAGTTGGAAGTCAGCGTAAAAGGGCTGCGACGGCCTGAGGCGAAGGCGAGGTTGGCGGAAGATGTTTGAGCAGGCAGGGATTGCGGTCCTGGATGAGCGGGGATATGCACAGCTTCACGCGCTGATCGATGTTGCCTTCGATTATGTGGATGTGGAAGTTTTTCTGAGTCGCGTGAGCAAGGCCAAGCTGCGGATTCGCGATTTCGAGGGCGTGGTGAAGCGCGGTTTGCTGGGCAAGGAAGCTGGGGCGCTTTACGCGGCGCTGCCGGTATCCGACCAGGGATTGACACGGGAGCGTTATCTGCGGCTGGTTGAAGCGGTGCCGCTGGAACTGCGGCAGAGGTATTTGAAGGTGTACGCCTACTACTGAGGCGTTGCCCAAATGAATTGCGTTTCCGGCATTGCCGGGACGACATGAAGCAAGTCCGACGGAAGGGAAGCGAGCATGGCGAAGGAAAAGTTTGACCGGTCTAAGCCGCACGTGAACGTGGGTACGATCGGACACATCGATCACGGCAAGACGACGCTGACGGCGGCGATTACCAAGGTATTGCAGAAGCACAACCCGAAGAACCAGTTCCGTTCGTTCGATTCGATTGACAACGCGCCGGAAGAGCGGGAGCGCGGCATCACCATCGCCACGGCGCACGTGGAGTACGAGACCAAGAACCGGCATTATGCGCACGTTGACTGCCCCGGTCACGCCGACTACATCAAGAACATGATCACCGGCGCGGCGCAGATGGACGGCGCGATTCTGGTGGTAGCGGCCACCGACGGCCCCATGCCGCAGACTAAAGAACATGTTTTGCTGGCGCGCCAGGTTGGCGTTCCCTGCATGGTGGTGTTTCTGAACAAGTGCGACGCGGTCGAGGACGAGGAATTGACGGACCTGGTGGAGATGGAAGTGCGCGAGCTTCTGTCGAAGTACCAGTTCCCGGGCGACGACGTGCCTGTGATTCGCGGCTCCGCGCTGGGCGCCTTGAACGGCGAGGCGAAGTGGGAGGCCAAGGTCGACGAGCTGATGGAGGCGGTGGACACGTATGTGCCGCGGCCCGATCGCGCGGTGGACAAGCCCTTCCTGATGCCGATCGAAGATATCTTCTCGATCTCGGGCCGCGGCACGGTGGTGACCGGCCGCATCGAGCGCGGCAAGGTGAAGGTGGGCGAGGCTTGCGAGATCGTGGGCTTCCGCGAGACGCGCCAGACGGTTTGTACGGGCGTGGAAATGTTCAAGAAGCAGTTGGACGAGGGCATGGCCGGCGACAACGCGGGCATTCTTTTGCGCGGCATTCCGAAGGAAGACGTGGAGCGCGGGATGGTGCTGGCCAAGCCGGCTTCGATCACGCCGCATACGGTATTCAAGGGCGAAGTGTACGTGCTGAGCAAGGAAGAAGGCGGGCGTCACACACCGTTCTTCAAGGGCTACCGGCCGCAGTTCTATTTCCGCACGACCGATGTGACGGGAGTGGCTCAACTGCCGGAGGGCGTTGAGATGGTGATGCCGGGCGACAACGTGCAGCTCGAGGTTGAGTTGATCACGCCAGTGGCTTTGGAAAAGGGCCTCCGCTTTGCGATCCGCGAAGGCGGCCGCACGGTGGGCGCGGGCACGGTTTCAGAGATTGTGAAGTAAGGCAGGGACTAGGGACTAGGGACCAGGGACTAAGGGCGGCCAAGATGGCCGCGACACAAGCGAAGCGGTTTTTGCTAGTCCCTAGTCCCTAAGAAGGGAAGCCAATGGTAGGACAGAGAATTCGCATCCGGTTGAAGGCATACGACTATCGCGTGCTTGACACCTCGACCGGCGAAATTGTGGAGACGGCCAAGCGCACCGGAGCAACGGTGGCAGGCCCGATTCCCTTGCCGACGATCAAGAACAAGTACTGCGTGCTGCGTTCGCCGCACGTGGATAAGAAGTCCCGCGAGGCTTTCGAGATTCGGACGCACAAGCGCTTGATCGACATTCTCGAGCCGACGCAGCAGACGGTGGACGCGCTGATGAAGCTCGATCTTCCGGCGGGCGTCGATGTCGAGATCAAGGCGTTTGAAAAGTAGGCACACGCGCATTGCGGCGCATGTATTTTGTTTAGGCGGCGCAAAGCGGTAAAAAGGTCCGGTAAGGACCCCGGCAGTGCGATGAATTCAACATCGCATGATGAGGTGAGGAAGACATGGCAGTTACAGGAATTTTGGGTAAAAAGATCGGTATGACGCAGGTCTTCGACGAAAAGGGCGATGTGCACCCCATCACGGTGCTGCAAGCGGGTCCGTGCGTGATCACGCAGTTGAAGACGCTGGCCAGGGACGGCTACGAAGCAGCGCAGATCGGACTCGTCGAGTTTGTGAAGAACAAGAACGTGACCAAGCCGCAGGCTGGCCACTTCGCCAAAACCGAAGCGCCGCCGGTGAAGGTGATCCGGGAAGTTGCTCTGGAGCTTGATGCCGATGGCGCTGTGGCTACCAAGGCGGGCGACCGGGTTCTGGTAGACATCTTCTCCGAAGCTAGGTTTGTGGACGTGATCGGTACCTCGAAGGGCCGCGGCTTTGCCGGAGTAGTACGGCGTCACGGTTTTGCGGGCGGACCCAAATCGCACGGACACATGTTTCAGGTGCAGGGTTCGATCGGCGCATCCAGCTTTCCGTCGAGAGTCTTTCCCGGTCAGCGCATGCCCGGACACATGGGCGCGGAGCAGGTAACGGTTCGCAATCTGCGCATCCGCGGCATCGACATCGAAGAGAATTTGTTGATGGTTGAAGGCGCGGTACCCGGATCGCGCGAAGGCTATGTGCTGATCTCGAAGGCCAAGACTCCGCCGCGCGAGCGCCGCGGCTTTGCCGGGTCCGGCACAGTCGATCCGTTGAAGGCATCGAAGAAGGCCGGCGGCAAGAGGAAGTAGGACTGGCCGTCCATGCGGACGCGCTCTTCGGGCGCAAAGACATTGAAGGCTGGGTGGCTGCTGCACGCAGTGCCCGGCGGAAGAAGAAGACGATGGCAAACGTGGATGTATTGAATTTGAACGGCGACAGGGTGGGCTCAATCGAGCTGGCCGACGCGCTTTTTGCGCCGGATCAGGTCAACGAGGGCCTGCTGTGGGAGGCGGTGAAGCACTACCGCGCCTCGCTGCGCCAGGGCACCCATAAGACCAAGAGCCGCACCGAAGTTGCCGGTTCCGGCAAGAAGCTGTGGAAGCAGAAGGGCACGGGCCGGGCTCGCATCGGATCGGTGCGCTCGCCGCTGTGGCGTCATGGCTACACGGTGCATGGACCTCAGCCGCGCAGCTACGACTACGCTTTTCCGCGCAAGAAACTGCTAGGCGCATTGCGCTCGGCGCTGGCCTCGAAGCTGGCCGACGGCAAGCTGACGATTGTGGACACCCTGGAACTGAAGGATCCCAAGACCAAGCTTTACCGCGCGGCGCTGGACAAGCTGGACGTGAAGCGCACGGCTCTGATTGTCGAGAGCGGCAAGACGCTCAGCAAGAGTTTGTTGCTGGGCGCGCGCAACCTTCACGGCGTCGAGCTGGTTCTGAACAACGAAGTGCATCCCTACGATCTGCTGCGCTATGACCGGGCCATCTTTTCAACGGCCGCCATCGAGCAGATCACCGAAATGCTGGAGAAGAATGTATCGAAGCGCCGGCTCGCCGCAGCCGGACAAACGGAGGCAGCGTAATGCCCACACTTTATACCGTGATTCGCCGCCCGCTGATTACCGAGAAGGGTTTGAGCGTGAAGGAGACCGAAGGGACGCTGGTTTTCGACGTCGCCCCCGACGCCACCAAGACTGAGGTCAAGCAGGCGGTCGAGAATCTTTTCAAGGTGAAGGTTTCCGCGGTGCGCACCGCCAATGTAGTCGGCAAGGAACGCCGCCGCGGCAAGTTCGCCGGCTTCCGCCCGGATTGGAAGAAGGCTTACGTCCGGCTGAAGGCGGGCGAGAAGCTGCCTGAGTATGTGAGCAACCTGTAAGGCAGTGGTTGGTGGCTGGTGGTTAGTGAACAGGAACCAGGGATCAGATGGACCTGGCCTGAGAAGGATTATCGGAACTCCTGAGTAAATTGAGTTCCGGAGAA
>JBEKFD010000330.1:0-4188 GCA_050013495.1 Occallatibacter sp.
GTGAATGTTGCCAACCAGTACCAGGCCGGGCTGATTGTGATTGGGACCGAGGGACGCGAGGGCGCCGGGCCGGTGGTGGTGGGCGCCATTGCCGAGCAACTGGTGCGGCTGTCGCCGTGCCCGGTGCTGGCGGTGGCGTCGGACTGGAATGCGGGGGAATTTCGCCCAACGCCGGGCGGGCCGGTGCTGCTGGCCATGGAACGCAATGAAGCGACGCAGGCCGCGGTGACCACGGCCTACTCGCTGGCGGAGACGTTTCATCGCACGCTGATTGTTCTTCATGCGCGCGGATCGGCGGAGGCCTCGGCGTTTCTGAATCCGGTGGCGACGACGCTGGAGGGGTTCGGCGTTCGTCCCAGCGGAAGATTTCCCGTGCGCTGCATTGTGAAGGACGGCAACCCTGGCGACGCGGTGGTAGAGGCGATTGCGCAGTTCCATCCCAGCCTGCTGGTGGCGGGCGTCAAGCGGCATAGCGGAACGCCGGGTCCGCATGGCACGGTTTTTGCGCTGCTGGCGCGCTCGCGTGTGCCAGTGTTGTGCGTTCCACCGGAACCGGCGGGCGTGGAACAGATGGACGATGCGAGGGCAGAGGCTGGGAGCAGGGTGGGCTGAGCCGGGAGATGGAAGCATGCAACCTGAGGCAGGATTCGAGCGAACGGCTGGAGCGCGGGCTCATCCGCTGGCGGAGTTGTTGCAATGCCCGCCAGGGACCGGGGAACTGTTGAACGGTGCGGCGCAATGCATCGATCTGCAGATGGGAGAGATTGTCTTTCGCCAGTCGGAGGCTTGCCGGGGACTCTACGTTGTGATTTCAGGGCAATTTCTGCGCCGGACAGAGCGGCTGGAGACGCGCCTTACGCTGGGCGTGGCGCGCACCGGCGATCTGGTGGAACTGGCTGCCGTGCTGGGCGATGGGCGGCACACCTACACGCTTAGCGCGCAGACGGATGGGTCGGTTCTGCTGCTGCCGATGGAGGCCTTGCGTCTTGCGTTTGAGGCTTATCCGCGGTTGCGAATGCAGTTGCTGGAGGAACTGGCGCGGGAGGTATCCCGCGGCTACGATGCAAGCTGCCAGAATCGTGCGCCCAGGGTGCAACGGCGAAGCGCCGGAGCGCAGTCGGGAAAGTCAGCGGGTCTAAGTCTATGATTTAAGCTGGCGGTATCGGCCGGAGCGAGATGAAGGTCGATGAAAATCCCTGCATCGCGCCCGGCTGAAGTGCGCTATACTTCAGGGTAGCGCACAGGAATTCTATGGCATCGTTTCGCCCTCATCACCCCCCGGAAGATTGCGTCAACTGCGAGCACCGCCATCTGCGGATGTTCTGTAATCTCACCCCGGAAGCTTTACAAGACTACGACGGCATCGGGATCATGATGAGCCATGCGCGGGGCGCCAAGCTGTTTACCGAAGGCGACGCGGCGCGGAACGTGTTTGTGATCTGTTATGGGCAGGTGAAGATTTCCTCCACTTCCCGCGACGGCAAGACCATGATTCTAAAGATCGCCGGCCCCGGCGACGTGATGGGGTTGAGCGCGGTTCTGGCCAATGTTCCGCATGAAGTAACGGCCGAGGCCATTGAGCCTTGCCAGGTGAAGACGGTGCGCAAGCAGGAGTTTGTGGACTTTCTGGGGCGGCACGGTATCGCCAGCATGCATGCGGCGCAGTCACTTTCCGGTGAGTATTTGACGGTGTTTCACGACGCCAAGCGGCTGGCGCTTTCCGGCTCGGCGGCGGGGCGGCTGGCGCGGCTGCTGCTGGACTGGGGCCGGTCCGCAGCCAACGGCAAGCCGGAGATCCGGTTCACGATGGCGCTGACGCACGAGGAGATTGCCAACATGGCCGGCACCTCGCGCGAGACGGTAACACGGCTGCTGAACCAATTCCGGCGCGACCAATGGATCACCATCAAGGGGTCCAGCATGACGATTACCAAGCCGGATCAACTCGAGCGCCTCACGGCGTAACCTCCTGTCCTGGAATTCCGTCTGGACCCCACCCCGCATCAAGAATTAGCTTTGCGCCAAAGAAGAATCCCATTTTTCTCAGGGATGATCTGGTCTTTTTTTGCTCACTTTTGGCGCATTTTTCCTTTGCGGCGCTGGCCGGGGCTCGAGTCCGACCAAGGTGCGTTGTGCGTCACTTCCATGCGGCGGCGTGGTCGTGTAGACTCATTTGCTTTGGAGCGGATTCGAGTCAGTTGTGAGCTGGAATTGCTGACCGTGCTCCGGCGCCGGCGCAACGATCCGTCCAAGAGCGATCGGGTCGAACGCGACGCCACGAGGGGAGAGTGAAATGGACATGCGGAAAATCATTGTTGCGATTGGTCTGGCTGCAGTTTTCATTGCCGGATGCGGCGGCGGAGGCAACCAGACAACCACATTGCCTCCAGAGCAGCCAGCCGCGACGCCGGCCTTCAGCCCGGCCGGCGGAACCTATACGACAGTGCAGTCCGTGACCCTTTCCACCACCACCGCGGGAGCTTCGATCTACTACACCACCGATGGATCGACTCCCACCAACACTTCGAATCTTTATTCGCCAACGAAGCCCATTGCGGTTGGAGCCACCACCACGATCAATGCGATAGCCGCCGAAGCGCCGGGGTACTTGAACAGCAACGTTGCCACGGCTACCTACACCATCAACCTGCCGGTCGCGGCCACTCCGACATTCTCGCTGGCGCCGGGATCGTATGGATCGCCGGAGACGGTGAACCTTTCGGACGCAACGCCTGGAGCGTCGATCTACTACACCACCGACGGATCGACGCCGACGACGGCATCCAATCTTTATTCGGGGTCGAATCCGATCACGTTTTCATCTACGACGACCATCAATTCGATTGCAGCCGCCACGGGCTACCAAAACAGCGCTGTCGCTTCGGCCACGTATACGCTTCTCGGGCCGGCGGTGGCGGTGGTGCTTACAACGGACGACAAGACACAATTGATGGCCGCTCAGCCAAGCATCAACTTCAACCTGGGCAGCATGGTGGATGCGGGAACGAATGTTGTGGAGGTGGATCCAACCCAGAAGTACCAGTCCATCGAGGGCTTTGGCGCGGCGTTTACGGATTCGGCTGCTTATTTGCTGATGCAAGTGGAGCCGGCTGCATCGCTGCCTGCGACGCTCAACGACCTGTTCACGACCAATGGCGACGGGATTGGGCTGAGCTTCATGCGCATTCCCATGGGCGCATCGGACATCGCATTGAGTGTTTACTCATTCGACGATCAGCTGGCGGGTTCGATGGATCTGACGCTTGCGGATTTCTCCATCGCCCATGATCAGACGTACATTCTGCCGCTGATCAAGCAGGCCAAGACGCTGAACCCGCAGATGAAGCTGATGGCCAATCCGTGGAGTCCGCCGGGATGGATGAAGGACCCGGCTTCCATGAGTCCGGTGTCGATGCTTGGCGGAACGCTGTTGATGACGGCGCCCAACGAAACGGCCTTCGCAAATTATTTCGTCAAATACATTCAGGCGTACCAGGCGGCGGGCGTGCCCATCGACTACATCACGCTGCAAAATGAGCCGCTGAATATCACCACGTCGTATCCGAGCATGGGCATGAGCGACACCACGCAGCTGGCTTTGCTGCAAGGCTACGTGCTGCCGGCGCTGGCGAACGCCAACCTCTCTACCAAGGTATTTGTATATGACCACAACTGGGATACGCCGACGTATCCGCAAACGGTGCTGAGCGGGTTGACGGCGCTGCAACTGACCCAGGTGGCGGGCACGGCGTGGCACGGATACGGCGGCGCTCCGGGCGCGCAGCAACTTGTGCAGAACAAGTTTCCGGCGCTGGGCAACTGGGAGACGGAACACTCGGGGGGCACATGGCAGAGCGATCAGTTCACCACCGACATGCTGGAGATCACGCAGGTGCTGCGCAACTCCAGCAAGTCGTTTGTGAAATGGAGCCTGGCGCTGGATGAGAAGCTGGGCCCGAACCTTACGCAGAACGCGGGCCTGGGCGGATGCAACACGTGCACGCCGATTGTGACTGTCAACAGCGTGACGGGTGCGGTGACGAAAGACATCGAGTTCTACACGCTCGGCCATTACAGCAAGTACGTGCTGCCGGGGGCTGTGCGCGTGTATTCGAGCAACACACCAGCGATTGCCAGCGTGGCGTTTCAAAATCCGGATGGCTCGATGGCGTTGATTGCGTACAACAG
>JBEKFD010000331.1:0-4415 GCA_050013495.1 Occallatibacter sp.
GAGCAAGGTGATGATTCCGGAAGCACTGGACTATCCGGCATGATCCCAGACGGAATGATTGCGGATCCTGAGCCTCAAGAAGAGTCCGCGCTGGAGTTGGAGCGGCCGGCGATGGAGGTCGACATCGCCTGTGCTGGATTCGGTCCGGCCATGGGCGGATTTCTGACCACGCTCACCCGCGCATGGAATGAGAACCCCGCGGATTCCTGCTTCGAGAGCAAAGCTTTGCCGGGAATGCCCCTGCAGGTGCATTGCTACGAGCGCGCCGACAACATCTCTGCGGGCGTGAGCGGGGTGGTCACGCGAGCCAGGGGGATTCGCTCGAGCTTTCCGGATCTGAATCCTGCCGAGATCCCCATGGCCGCCGAGGTTCTTGAGGAGCGCGTGCTCTATCTGCTCGACCCCACGGGAGCCAGCCGGCGCTCGGTGGCTGCTCGGTGTGCGCGATTCCGCATTTGAATTGCCATGGGCGCCTGCGTTTCTTCACAAGCAGCCGGGACTGGTTCTTTCAATCGGCCAATTCAACCAGTGGGTGGGCTCGCGGTTAATGGAAAGCGGCCTGGTGCAGATC
The DNA here is from genome assembly GCA_050013495.1 of Occallatibacter sp. GTDB lineage: Bacteria > Acidobacteriota > Terriglobia > Terriglobales > Acidobacteriaceae > Telmatobacter. The sequence continues at coordinate 572 of JBEKFD010000331.1, forward strand.
TGGCCGGGAACGCCGGTGAGCGCGCCAATCTTTTTGGGGAATGCGGTTGAAGGACTGCGCCAGGCCGACCAGGGAGTAACACCCACCGGCGAACCCGATGCCGGTTTCATGCAGGGGATGGATGTCCGCGCCCGGCTGACGGTGGTTGGCGACGGACCGGTGGGCGCTGTTGGCCGTGCCATCGACGAGCAGATTGGATTGCCGGAGGGCCATGCACGGCGCGAGTGGGCGCTGGGAATGAAATTCGTCATTGAAGTTCCCGAGGATTCGCAGCTAAAACCGGGGACCGTCTGGCACACCTTCGGATTCCCGGAGCCGGAGATATTCGGGTTTCTCTACGTACATCCTGAGCGGCTGGTGTCCGTCGGCATCTTTGTGCCCTCGTGGATGGGTGACCCGCAGCGCACAGCGTATCGATACTTGCAGCATTACATCCAGCACCCGGCGCTGTGGCCGTACCTCAAAGACGGCATGCTGCGGTCGTGGGGAGCGAAGTCGCTGGAGGAATCGGGCAAACACGGCGAGCCGTTCCTGTCAGGCGATGGTTATGCACGCATCGGAGAAGGCTCGGGGAGCACCAACATGCTCACCGGTTCCGGTGTGGATGAAGCCTGGACCACCGGCGTGCAATTAGGCGAGGCCGTGCTGGAACTGCTGCGCGCCGGCAAACCGTTCACGAAGGAAAATCTCGCTGCCACCTACGAAGCCCGGCGGCTGGCGAGTTGGGTGGAGCGTGGGGCGCAGCAGGCCGCCAACGCGCGCAACGGATTTCATGGCGGCTTGTTACGCGGCCTGGCCGGAATGGCTCTTGCGGGACTGAGCGGCGGCAGGCTGTCGATGCCTGCGCGTATTCCCCCGGCCCACCGCCAGATTCGCCATGGATCGCACTGCGGCCTCAAGAAAAACGGGGCGTTGCTCGCTATGGAAACAGGACGGCCCCTGCATGATGCCGTGCTTTCCGCGCGCGGCTGGCCGGAGATCGCGTTCGACGGGCGAGTGCTCGTGACGCATCAGGATGCGCTCTTGATGGGCGGCAAGGTTCAGGCCATGCCGGGCTTTGCCGACCACGTTGCCTTCGTCGATGCCCAGCTCTGCATCGTGTGTGTCGAGAAGACCTGCATCGCCATGTGTTCCGGTCAGGCGCTCACGCAGAGTGCAGAGGGAGTGCCCGCTTTCGAGCGCGAAAAGTGCGTCCACTGCGGCGCGTGCATTTGGAACTGCGCGCAATCGCCTGATGGCGAACACGGCAATATCGAGTTCCGCGCCGGCGCTGGCGGCCTGCACTCGGTGGAGAATTGAACTGAAAGCTATTAGCCATTAGCTATTAGCCTTTAGCTCCCCAACTTGAGAGCGGTGCCTATTCATCGGGCAAACGGCACATAGGGCAGGAAACATGGCGCAAGATTTTCATGATTTGGTGGTCTGGCAAAAAGCAATCGATTTGACTGTGTGCATTTACAAGCTGACTCGGACCTTTCCTGAAGACGAGAAATATGGTCTGGTCTCCCAGATGCGTCGTGCCAGCGTCTCAATTGCAAGCAACATCGCCGAGGGCCGCGGCAGATTGAATCCGGCGGAGTTCCGCCAGTTCCTGGGCATGTCCCAGGGCTCAATGTTCGAGTTGAAGACCCAACTCCTGGTTGCCCGAAAGCTTGGAATGGAGAACGGGAATGCGGTGGAAGAGGCTGAACGTCTGAGCGCCGAGGTATCGAAAATGCCTAGAGCATTCATCCAAACGCTGCGCGCGAAAGCTAAGAGCTAAAAGCTAAGAGCTAATAGCTGAGATCCTGAGGAAGGAAGTATGTCAAACACTCTGCACATTGTCGTCTGCGCGGGGATCGTTCCCGACCCGCTGCAAACACTGGAACCGGTCAGCGGGCCAGGTGGCCTGGCTTTAAAAAACGAGATGGCCCTGCCGGCGGTTCTGGATCCATGGGCGGCCAGCGCGCTCTACGAGGCGGCGAATCTCGCCGCGAAAAACCCGGGCAGCAAAGTCTGGCTCATCTCGCTGGGCCCCAAAGCAAAGCTGCAGCAGGTGATGATGACTGTGGCGCAGAAGGCCAGCTTTGAGTTCGTGGCAATCGATGGGCCGATTGGCGGATTTACCGATGCGCACGCGACGGCCGCGGCGCTTGCTGACGCAATCCTAAATCTGCCCGGACTTGAAAGAGCGAAGCTCCTGCTGTTTGGCGGATGGGAGTCCGCTACGCGCGGTGCAGGCGTAACGCTGCAGTTGGTCGGCGAGCGCCTTGGCATCGCCGATCAGTTTCAGGGCATCGACCAGATCGAATTCCGCGACGACGGCTCGTTTGAAGTGCTGGAACGAATCGAGGGCGGAAAGCACCAGGTCTCGGTTTGCGCGGGTACTCCCGTGGTGCTGGGCTGGGCCACAGGCAACCTTGCTGAGCCGCGCAATAATCCGCAGGTTGGAATGGCGAATATGCGCGGAATTCTTCCCGCGTTGCAGAAGGCCAAACCCGCAACCCTTGCGGCCAACGGACTGCGCTATCTCTCGTTGAGCTTGCCCAGGACGCAACGCACTACGCGCCTGGTGAAGGATATGCCGGCAAAAGCAGTTGCCGGCGAGCTGTTGGCGTGGCTACGGGAGGAGTAAGTCCGATGGAATCGATTCTGGTGCTGACACATGTGGACGACTCCGGCGCTTCGCTTGCGAAGACCTCGCTTGAAGCGGTGACTGCGGGAGTGAATCTGGCCACGCGGCTTGCTGTCCCGCTGAGCATTGGTGTTATAGGCAGTAATCCGGCGAGCGCGGCAGGCGCGGCGCGCGGCCTTGCGCAGACCGGAGCGCGCCTGCTGGCCGTTTCCGGCGAGGCCTTCGCGCAGGCCCGCTATTCGAGCGATGCGGCAGCCTGCGAAGCGCTCTGCCGCGCTGCGCAAGCCAGCATCGTGATCGCACCGCATTGCGCGCGCTTTGCGCGGGTGGCCGCAGGCGTGGCGTTCCGGCTGGGCGGAGTCATCGACACGCACATCACCGCAATCGGCGGGACCGCAAGTGTTGAAGCCAGCCGCTGGTTCTATCGTCAGCGCCTGGAGGGGATTATCAGCCGCGACGCGCGCCCATGGTTCATGCTCGTCGATCCCGGCACGCATCCGGCCTATGAATTTGCGCTTGGGGAGGCGGCAACCAGCCCAGGGGAGGTTGAGCACATAGCTGTAGAACTGCCTGCACAGCGTACCACCGTGACCGGCGTTCGCAGCCCGGCCCTGAGCGGGGATACCATTCGCCCCGATGCGAAATTGCTTTTTGTCGCCGGCGCAGGATGGACCAAGAAACAACCGGACGGGCAGATTCATGCGAGCGAGGCCGCGCCGTTGATTCTCGATTTCCTCAAGGCTTCGGGCGCATCGCTGGGCAGCAGCAAATCGCTGGTCGATCAGTCGGGCGAAAACCAGCAGGTGCTTCCTTTCCTCAGCCACCTGAATCAAATCGGTCAGACGGGCGCCACGCCGCGGCATCGCAAGGGGCTCTCTACATGCTGCTACGGAGAGGAGCCGCATGTGGTGGGCTGGCGGTTCATCTCCGAGCGGCGCGCCATCAGTCTCGACCCGAATTGCGGTTGGACGCGCGGCAAAGCCGACGTCGTTTATATCGCCGATGCATTTCAAGTAATGGCTGAGCTGAACCGGCTTCTGAACTCCGGACAAGCTTAGGGAAACTCTGAATAAGTCGATGTTTTGAAAGGGCACGACCGGGGTACCGAGGCACCCTTGTATGTTGCGAATTGAGGCGTGAGGATAGGGTCACGCTTTGGCGGAGAGGCCGTGGGTACCCGAGGCCAGCGATGAGTTGAGCCTGCCCCAGAGATCGGCCGCCGTCCCTCTC
>JBEKFD010000332.1:0-4375 GCA_050013495.1 Occallatibacter sp.
TTGCTTTCCTTGTCCACATCCAGCCGGGAATAGGTTGTGCATCCGAAAGACTTCATAATCCCCAGAAGCTGCCCATCCGATCCATACACGGCATCGCCATTTTTGCCGCCCAGCGCATGGGCTACGTTGGTCCATTCAGTATCGTCGCCCGCCACCGCGAAAACATCGTCGAGATTGCCGCGGAAAGCGCTGTCCAGGTCGCCGAGTTTTTTCTTGTCGAGGAGCGCCCCGTAATTCTTGGTGACGAACGTATATGCGCTATAAACCTTGCTCCTGAATTCCGGCCGATACTTCCTGCCCCCGTCATAGGCAGGATTGTTTTTCCACTGCATTGTGTTATAGCTCTTGACGCCGACATCTTTGATCAAAGCCACCTCTCTCGCTTGACCCTCTGCAACGCAGTTCGGGCACGCGCCGACGTAGGCAACCTTGTGTTTAGAGCAGATCATCCGACTCACCTCCCACGAGGCAAAAAGAATAGCAGAATCGAAGTGGATCCAGATCTTCTTAATTTGCGTTGCTCTGCCGAGGGACGACTGCAAGGGAGGAAGCTTGCTGAATTACTGGCCCGCGGCCAAAATTGAGCGGTTGGCGGGCAATGCATCGCACAGGGATAGGGCCAGAAGAGGGTAAACTGTACCGCTGTAACTGATGAACTGCCAGCCATCCCGGTTCAGCGAGCGCGTCCACCATCTGCCCGAAGAGCGCTGGTTGTTCAAAAGCCAGATAATGCCCTTTTGGATACGCGGGTCGCTCGCCGGAACTCCGGCCTTGCGCAGCGCGATGATCGCCAGACCCGTCATGTGTCCATCGCTGGGCGGATCGGCAAACTCCGGCTCCGCTCTGAGCTTTTCGGCGCGATTGCCCTTCCCCCACTCCTGCGGCTGCGCAAATGTTCTGATCGACCATCCTCCGTCCGGCCGCTGGTGCGCAAGAATCATTGCGATGAGTTCCTGCTCCCGCTTCTCGCCCAGCAGGCCGGGAAGTTCCGATGCGGCCCAGAGCAGGTCTGTCCGATCGTAATCGCCCTGCACCTTACGCTCGGCGCGAAGGTAGTTCTCCAGCAGATCGACCTTGGCCTGCACCGGCGTTCCGCGCTGCTGGCTCAGCCAGTCGGGGGCGTTGGCAATTGCCCGCGCAGCGACAGTGGCCAACTGATAACGGTTGGATTCAAGCGGCGGATTGTTGTCGTCGCTGATGGTCCAGTCTCCGTCTGCGCGTTGCAGCTTGAACATCATGCTGAGCGCTTCAGTTGTCTCCGGCGACAGGCGGTGCGTGACATGCGCATCCCAAATCGCCAGTCCCGCCGCCACGTAGACAGCTTGGGTCGAATCCAGTTCCGGCCGCATGTCTGCCGGATCGGAGGCTAACTCCTCCTGCAGAGTGCCGACAAACAAGTCGCGCAGCTCCTTTTGCGGCTGGCCCAATTGCGGCGTCAGCAAAGGCCGCACCACCATGTACGACCCATTGGTGTGACAGGCCACGCATTTCCACTCCGATGACCAGGCCAGCGCCCCCTGCTCCATGTACTCCACTGCCAGCCTGGGCGAGAACGGAATGATTTGCTCGGCCGGTGAGGGGCGAGCATACGTTACATCCTTCAAGTGGTACTGATACTGAAACGGAGCGTGCCATGCCGCCTGATCGCTTGTGCGCCTTAATTCCAGGGGCATCGACTGGCGGTCAAGCGTCAATTTGCCTGCAATGGACGCTCCATCGGCGTTGACCTTCCCGTGGTATTCAACCTTGCCACCGTTAACAGTGAGTCTTAAATCGGAACCGTTCAGAGAGAGGGCGTCGACGTGCAAATCGTCGTGGACGAATTCGATATAAAACGCCGTGGCTTGCCAGGCGCCGCCCTTCTTCGCAATCTGGAGGAAAGCGCGACGCTGCTCCGAGCCTGATTGAATGGTCCCCTGCCAGGTGGAAGCCAAATCCTGCGCGCGGACGACGCCGGTCAATATCAATGGAAACACGCAAAGCAAAAGGAAGCGGTTTTTCAACTGCGAATCCCCCTTGAGTAGACGCGTGTCGACGACGGCAGCGGCGGAGTTAGGAAATCATAGCGGCCGCCGCGAAAGGGATGCGGCAGAAATTCCTCGAAAATGCGTTCACTCTCCGCAGCCGCAACTGCGGTCGAGGATCTCCGCAAAATGCATGCCCTCGCGGCGAGAAAGCTGGCTGATTTGCTCGCGGCAACTGAAGCCGTCGGCCACGATCAGCGTCATGGGGTCCGCGGCGTTCACGGCCGGCATCAGGCCAAGATTGGCAATCGCCTTCGACACCTCGATCTTGTCCGCTTCAAACCCGAACGGCCCCGCCATGCCGCAGCAGGTGGTGTCAATCATCTCCACCTGCGCGCCGGCTTTGCGCAAAAGCGCGATCTCGCTCTTTGGCCCGCCGAAAACGGCCTTGTGATGGCAGTGGCCGTGCAGAAGCACCTGCGCGCCAGCGAGCCGACCATCAACCCAATCCGGAGCTTTGGCGCTGAGCCAGTCGGCCAGCAGCCACACCTGCTTGCTAAGCTTTTGCGCTCGCGCGTCATTCTGGAACAACTCCAGCGCCTCGTCTTTGAAGACGCTGGCGCAGCTTGGCTCCAGAAAAATAAACGGCAGCCCGGCTTCGATCTCCGGAGCCACGCGATCGAACACATTGGCCAGGTAGCTGCGCGCCGTACCCAGCAGCCCGAAGTCGTACAGAGCGCGTCCGCAACAGATATGACCGCGGGTAGTTTGCACGCGGAAGCCGGCTTGCGTGAGTACGCGTTCCGCGGCGACGAGGGTCTGCGGATGGTAGTAGTTGTTCCAGGTGTCGGCCCATAACACTACGGGTTGAGATTTGTGGGTTCCCACCCTTTCCGCCGAAGACCGCGGCAAGGATGGGGCGCCCAGCGGACAATTGGCGTTGCTGGTCCCTTCTTGCACCCGCGTTTTCTTGTAGCTCCTGGCCGCCAGTTGCGGCATCTGCCGCTCCTGCGCCACACCCACAATATGTTTGATCAACGGGCTCGTAATCGAACTCGACAGCACAAAGTTGGTGAGCGCCGGCGTCAGCGATCCGAGCCGTGCCATCTTGTCTGCAAATCCAAACACATAATGATGCAGCGGATGCAGCCTGCCCTTGTACTTCTGTGCAAGGAACTCGGACTTGTATTGCGCCATGTCCACCTGCACCGGGCACTCCGTCTTGCATGCCTTGCAACTCAAGCACAGGTCAAGCGCCTCGTGTACCGCTTCGCTCTGGAAGCCCTCTTCGCGCAACGCTCCGGCCAGCATCTCCCACAGCAGGCGCGCACGGCCGCGCGTGGAGTGCTGTTCCTGCCCCGTTGCGCGATAGCTGGGACACATGACGCCGCCATCTTTTTTGAGGCATGCGCCCACGCCAACGCAACGCGCCGACGCATCTTCCATCGAACCCGCGTCGGCGGCAAAAACAAAATGTGTTTCCAATTTTCCATGGCCGGCATCTTTGCTCTCATCGCGCGGCCCATAGCGCAAATTCTCCACGGGATCGTAGACGCGCACCGCATCCGTCAGCTTGCCGGGATTCATGCGGTTGTCCGGATCCCAGATCGCTTTGAACTCCTGGAAGGCCCGCGTCAGCTCCGGCCCAAACATCTTCGGCAACAGCACTGCGCGTGCCTGCCCGTCGCCATGCTCACCGCTGAGCGATCCGCCCAGCGACACCACCAGATCCGCGGCGCGATCGATGAATTCGCGAAACTTGCGCAGCCCTTCAACCGTGCGGAAATCGAAGTTGATGCGCAGGTGCACGCAGCCTTGACCGTAATGCCCGTACATCGGGCTGCGGTAGCCGTACTCGCTCATCAACGCATTCAGCTTGCGCAGATACGTGCCCAGGTGCGCAGGAGGAATGCCCGCATCGTCCCAGCCTTCCCAGCGATCCGGCTCTCCGGGCACTGCGACCGTCGCCCCCAGCGCGGATTCGCGCACCTTCCACACGCTCTCCGCGTCTCCTTGGTTGTAGATGCGCGCCCGCGGCGCTTCCGGCCAGCGTTGTGCGGCGGCCGCCAGCGCCTCAGCTTTGCCCTGCGCCTCTGCTGCTTCCCACGCGCCCATCTCGACAAGCAGAAAACCACCGCCCGGCGGCAGCAGCTTCACATCGTTGACGGCCAGGTTCTTCGATAAGGCGGGCTCGAAGTCAGGTTCAGCGTCGCGGAGACGACCGTGGCGCAGGTTCCCTCGGAGCCCACCAGCGCCCGCGCTAAATTGAATCCATTCTCAGGAAGCAGTTCATCGAGGTTGTATCCGGAGACGCGCCGTGGTATGCGTGGATACTTTTCCCTGACCAGGTCCGCATACTTGTCGCGCAATCGCGCGAGCTGCGCATAAATCTCTCCCACGCGCCCGCCGCC
>JBEKFD010000333.1:0-4107 GCA_050013495.1 Occallatibacter sp.
CGACGCTGGCGTGATTGATGTCAATGCGCGCCTCGGGCCGCGGGGCCGTTGCCGAAGTTTTGGGCACACCACGCGTGTCGCGATCCTGGTTCTGCGCCATTCCGGCAAGGCACACAAACAGCGTCGCAACCGCCAAAGCCTCAAATCGCATTCGCGCTCGCACGCCTCCATTCTCCGCCCCGCCGCGCCCCGGCGGCAAGCCGGCAATTGGAAAAGAGGCCTATATCACCATTTTTATGCTCGAATTTTGCGGCGGACCTGCAACAATTGATGCATGGCAGGACTCCCCGTTACTCCCATTCCTGGCGGTCGCATACGCAAACGCATCTTTGGCCGGGTCAGTCTGATCGTTCTTCTCGCAATGGCTGCGCTGCTGGTTCTTTGCCTGGTCTTTTCCTGGACCACACGCGACTCCATGGCGCATCTCTCTTTTCTTTCAGGGCAGCGTAACGTCCGCAGCGTTGAGAAGAGCCAAGAGACCCTCGTCGATCTGCGTCCCTGGCAAACGGCCGAAGCCCTGGCGCCGCTGGCCGTGACCGCTGAGGAGACAGAGGACGCGCACGAAGCCGAACGTCTGGCCGATCACGAGGTTGACCAGGCCTTTGCCTCGGCATTGCGCCAAGCCAGCGCGCAGGCGCAGCATCGCATCCTCACGGGCGATGCGCTTGCGCTCTCGCAGAGAGTCAAACAGCTTCAACAGCTCATCAAGGAAGACCAGGCGCTGGTCAATAGCCTGACCGCCGCATCCGGTTCCAGTGCCGCTTCGGCGAAGGATGCCGCGAAGCCGGCTGGCGACAGTGACGATCTTGAGGTTGCCAAGGCCCAGCTCGGGCTGGACACCGACGAGTTAGAGGATGCACAACAGGAGCTTGAACGCACTTCAGGCGATGACCGAGCCCAGATTCAAGGAGAACTCGCCGCGCATGAAGCGCTGATGAGCAAGTACGACAGCCAGTCGCACAGCCCTGCAGAGGTAGCGGTTCTTTCCGCCAGGCGGCACAGCACGCTGGCAGGCCGGCTGACGGCATGGAGGAGCCAGCTTGACCGCTACGCATTGATCCAGCAAGCCATGCAGCAGGCACAAACCGACATAGCCAGTTTGACAGCCGAACACAAAGCCCTTGTGGCCAAGGCCAATGCAAGCACAACGGCGCAGGACAGCGGTACGCCGGACCGTGTATCGAGACTGACAAACATCCTGGAGAAGGCCGAGGAACGCCAGCTTCTCACAATTTGCAGCGACCGTATTCAAACAGAGCAGCAGCTTGCCGCCGTGTATGGCAAATGGTCTGCCCAGGTGCTCCTGCAACATCGAACTCTATTGCATTTGATTCTGCAATCGCTGGCGCTGATTGCCTTTATCATCATTTGCATCATCCTCTGCGATGCCCTTGTGCGGTGGCTCATTGCCAATCCAGCGCTCGACCGGCGCCAGACGCAAACCCTGCGTTCCGTTCTGCAGTTGGGTATACAGGTCGCCGGCGTCTTGCTCATCCTGCTTGTTGTCTTCGGCTGGCCGCGGCAAATGTCCACGGTTTTGGGCCTGACCACCGCCGGACTCACGATCGCAATGCAGGATTTCATTCTCGCGTTCTTCGGATGGTTCGCTCTCATGGGCAAGAATGGCATTCGCATCGGCGATTGGGTTGAGATCGACGGCGTGTGCGGAGAAGTCACCGAAATCGGCCTGATGAGCACGACCTTGCTTGAAACGGGAGATTTGGCGGACAGAGGCCATCCAACCGGCCGCCGCATCACCTTCCTCAACAACTTCGCGATTCGCGGCAAGTACTTCAACTTCTCCACGGCCAGCCAGTGGATGTGGGATGAGATCACTGTCAGCATCCCGGAATCCGATGACACAAGGAAGATAGTCGAGGAGATTCGCAAAGCAGTAGAAAAAGAAACGGCGGAGAGTGCCGCCGTGGCGGAACAAGAGTGGAAACGCGGTGCGCGAGGCGATGGCCTGAGTCTGTTCAGCGCGGCTCCGGTCGTGAATCTGCGTCCGTCCGGATCTGGAATCGAGCTGTTAATCCGCTATGTGACTCGCGCGTCCGAGCGCTTCGGAGTGCGCAACCGCTTGTATCAACAGGTGATCGAATTGCTGCGTAAGGAGAGCGCCACGGCGCCAGCAGATGAGACCCACGTGGCTGGTGGCGCGGAACAGTCTTAATACACAGTTTCGCGCTATGGTTCGCAGCTTTGAAGAAAGCCATGGTTGACACCGCACCGTACTTTCCTTTATTGTTTGAATCAGATGCAGAGCCACCGCCATCACGGTCACCACCATCATCATGGAAACCCCATGCCGGCGGACTGTTATGGCCTGATGTAATCGGCCAGAGAGATCAAAGAGTTCTGAAGCCCGCCGGCGACCACGCTGAGCGGGTTTTTTAGTGCGTGAACACAAACAAACAACTGGAAAATCCCAAAATAAGGAAGAAAATGAGCAACTCGAATCCCACAATCGACTTTGACAAGATGGACGGCCTCGTTCCCGGCATTGTCCAGGATGTGCGCACCGGCGAGGTGCTGATGCTGGGCTTTCTCAACGCCGTCAGCTACGCCAAAACCCTGGAATCCGGCTTCGTCACCTTCTGGAGCCGCACCCGCCAGAAGCTGTGGATGAAGGGCGAGACCAGCGGCAACCGCCTGCGCGTCGTCTCCGCGGCAACCGACTGCGACAACGACACACTGCTCTTTCGTGTCGTCGTCGAGGGCGACGGACTCGTCTGCCATGAAGGCACGGTCAGTTGCTTCACCAAACCATTGCCCGTGGCCGGCGCCAACCGCCAATCCGGCGAAGAGAAAGAGGCAGCTCATGGCTAACAAACTGAGACTCGGCATTCCCAAAGGCAGTTTGCAGGATGCCACCATTGCGCTCTTCAAGCGCGCCGGCTGGAATATCTACGCCGACGGCCGCTCCTACTTTCCTTCGATCGATGACCCGGAGATCGAGTGCATGTTGATTCGCGCGCAGGAGATGGCCCGTTACGTCGATCACGGCGTCCTCGACGCCGGACTGACCGGCATCGACTGGGTCGTCGAGAGCGGCCTGGAGGTTACAAGCGTTACAACGCTTACCTATGCCAAGCAGAGCCGCCGCAAGGTGCGCTGGGTGCTGGCCGTTCCCGTAGGCAGTGGCTTTGAAAAAGCCGAAGATCTGGAAGGCAAGATCGTAGCGACGGAGTTAGTCGAAGTCAGCAAGCGCTACTTCGCCGCCAAGGGAGTCAACGTCAAGGTCGAGTTCAGTTGGGGCGCAACCGAAGTCAAGCCGCCCATGCTGGCTGACGCCATCGTCGAAGTGACCGAGACCGGCAGCTCGCTCAAGGCCAACCACCTCAAGATCATCGACACGATCATGGAGAGCGAGACACATCTGATCGCCGGCAAAGCCACACTGGCCGATCCATGGAAGCGCGAGAAGCTCGATCAAATCGCGCTCATGCTGCGCGGCGCAATCGACGCGCAATCGCAGGTGGGCCTCATGCTCAACGTGCAGCGCGGCGACCTCGATGCGGTCCTCGCCGTGCTGCCCGCGCTGAACTCGCCCACCATCTCCCAGCTCAGCAACTCGGATTGGGTAGCGGTCAACACCATCGTCGAAGAGCGCGTGGCCCGCGACGTGATTCCACGGCTGAAAGCAGCCAGGGCAACGGGCATCGTCGAATACCCGCTCAATAAAGTTGTACTGTAGTTTTCACCGTTCCTTGAATTTGGGTGCCCCATCCTTCGCGCTTTTTGCGAATGGTGGGAAACAAGACACTTCATAGGTCTTGTATTTCACAATCTCTGAATGTGCAAGAACCGGAGACCAACAATGAAAGTGATTCGAACAACAGGACGCGGAGCGCGGCAAACTGCGGAAATCCTGGCTGCGCTCGAAGATCGTGGCGGCGCGGCGCTCGACGCCGTGTTGCCCACCGTCAAGCGCATCTTTGCCGATGTGCGCAAGCAGGGCGACCGCGCGCTGCTCCGCTATGCCGCGCAGTTCGACGGCCTCGCCGGCGCGGACGCGCTGCGTGTTACGCCCGACGAGATGGCCGCTGCGTGGGACGCAATCGATCCCGCAATGAAGCAGGCGCTCACCATCGCCGCCGATCAGAT
>JBEKFD010000334.1:0-4096 GCA_050013495.1 Occallatibacter sp.
CACCCCTACCCGTGGATGAACTCGCTCTTCCAGGACGGCATCACCGTGGGCTGGCTCATGGGCGAAAGCTTCATCGTCGACCACGCCCGCCGCTCCGTAATCCCCGAGCGCCTCGCCGACATCCTGCTCACCCGCGACGAAAACGTAATCGACGAAGAGCTGTATTACCACCTCTCTCACTTCACCGATGCACTGATGACCGATCAGGAGATCGTCGAGCTGCCCAAGGTCTGGGTTGTCGGCGGAGACGGCGGCATGGGCGACATCGGCTACCAGAACATGTCCAAGGTCATCCTGCAGAACCGGCCCAACGTCAAGGCACTCATGCTCGATACCCAGGTCTACTCCAACACCGGCGGCCAGAACTCTGACTCGACCCCCATGCTCGGCGGCGGCGACATGAACTCCTTCGGCTCCGCCACCCAGGGCAAGAACACCGAGAAGAAGACCGTTGCGGAAACCTTCCTCGCCGGCCACGGGTCTCCTTTTGTCGCCCAGGTCTCCATGGCCAACGCGCCCAAGCTCTACCGGGCAATTCTCGATGGCCTCGAATACCGCGGCACCATGTTCCTGCAAGCCTTCACCACCTGCCAGCCCGAGCACGGCGTTCCAGACGACATGGCCCTTCACCAGGCCCAGCGCGTCCGCGACTCCCGCGGCGTCCCCGAGTTCGTCTTCAACCCCCGCCTCGGCGAAACCTATCAGGAAGCCCTCGATCTCAAGGGCAACCCGTCCATCGATCTCGATTGGTACGAGACCAAGTCCAAGACCACCGGCGACATTACCCGCTACACCGTCGCCCACTGGTGCACCACGGAAGCCCGCTTCCGCAACCACCTCAAGAAGATCAAGCCCGAGGCCGCAGCCAAGCTCATCCACCTCGACAACATGCTGGTCCGCATCACCCAGCAGGACATCGTCTACCGCCGCTATCTAACCCCCGGCCACCGCGCCTTCATCCCCGACTTCGGCGTCTACATCACCTGGGAAGAAAACGGCAAAGTCGAGTACCGCGCCCTCAGCCGTCAATTGGTCATGTTCTGCGTCGAGCGGAGAAAAGCCTGGCGCATGCTGCAATCCAAGGCCGGAATCGTCAACAAGGAATACGCCGCCCAGCGCGCCATCCTAGCCGACGTCGACTCCGGCAAGCTCCAAATGGACGAGTTCCTGTCCCACGCCCGCGAAATCCTAAACGAGCGCGTCTCCGGCGGCGTGTTAGCCAAGGCATAACAGATTAACTGAGCACCACCGCGAAGAACGCGGACCACGTACGCATAGGGTCCGCGTTCTCTATTTGGCGCTCAAAATGGCTCTCTATGACGTATTCTGGAGGCGTGAAGAAGATCAACGCCAAGGTGATCGACCTCTTTTGTGGGGCGGGCGGCCTCACCTATGGACTTCAAAAGAGCGGCCTGTCGGTGGCCCTCGGCGTGGACCTTGACCCGCTATGTGAGTATCCGTTCACGGCCAACACACGGGCGAAGTTTCTCGAAGCCGACGTTTCTTCAATCAGTGCACAGGTGCTCGCCAAGCACTACGGACGAACGGCATATAAAGTTTTGGTCGGTTGTGCGCCGTGCCAGCCATTCTCCTCCTACACCCAGGGCATGAAGATCCGTGATTCGCGTTGGGCTCTACTCACGGCATTTGGGCGGCTGGCATCGGCACTTAAGCCGAACGTGATTAGCATGGAGAATGTCGCGCAGCTCACGAAGCATCAGATATACCTGGATTTCGTCGATTCATTGAAAGCGACCGGATACACTGTCAGCGAGAACATCGTGGAGTGCCTGCGTTACGGGGTCCCGCAAACAAGAAAGCGGCTTGTCCTTCTCGCATCCCTCTACGGCAAGATCGAATTGGTCAAACCAAATCGCAGGCAGGACGATCCCCGCAATCACGTGCGACATGCCTTGGCCGGAATCAGCCCCCTCCGAGCAGGAGAATTTTCCCTCAGGGACAAGCTCCACTGCGCAAGTGGCCTGAGCGACAGGAACCTTGAGCGCATTGCGGCTTCCATGCCGGGCGGGACATGGAAAGACTGGGACCCTGAGCTGCGGGCAATATGCCACACACGAGAGTCGGGAGCCCACTACAGCGGCGTCTACGGCCGTATGGAGTGGGATCAGCCGTCCCCGACAATAACCACACAATTCTACGGTTTTGGCAGCGGACGATTTGGTCATCCTGAGCAGGATCGTGCGCTAAGCCTGCGAGAAGCAGCCATTCTGCAGACCTTCCCCCGCTCCTACAAGTTTGTCGCACCCAGACAAGAGGTCAACTTCAAAGGAGTGGGTCGGCTCATTGGCAACGCGGTGCCAGTACGACTGGGCGCCGCCATCGGCAGAAGCATTTTGCGCCACCTGAAGGCGGTTGAGTCACATGCCTAATGCAAAGTACAAAATGACGCTGAGCTTGAACGTGCTCAATCACCTCGGGCTCAACCTGTACAGCAACGTTTCTGCCGTCCTTTCCGAGGCCGTCGCGAACGCCTGGGATGCAGATGCCGAAAAGGTAAAAATCAAGATTTCCCAAGACGCCATCACCATTACCGACACGGGTCACGGAATGAATCTTGCCGACGTGAACGAAAAGTTCCTGACCGTGGGATACAGGCGCCGCGACCAGATGGATGGACGCATTACACCCACCTACAAGCGCGCAGTGATGGGCAGGAAAGGGATTGGAAAGCTTTCCCTCTTTTCAATTGCTCGTCACACCGAAATATTTTCGATTAGAGGTACCAGCCGCAACGCTTTTGCGATGGATGTGGATGAAATTCAAAAAAAGATTGAGCACGGAGAGGCCACATACCATCCAAGGGAGCTTATCACGTTCCCAAGCGATCTGAAGAAGGGCACGAGGATCGTCTTGACCGGCCTCAAAAAGAATGTGCTCCAAACCCGGTCTGCGCTGATTAAGAGACTTGCAAGGCGTTTCAGCATTCTTGGAAGCGGCCACCACTTTGAAATTGAGGTCAACAGCCACGTCGTATCTGTTGAGGATCGGGACTACTTCCATAAGATCCAATTCCTCTGGACTTACGGGGACGACGGGGCAGAAATTGCGAGCTACTGCGGCGATGGCCTTCAGGAACAAAAGGAGCGCGACAATAGCGTTCTGGGAGAGAAATACAAGGTGGGCGGCTGGATTGGCACCGTCCGGGAGTCCGGAGCGCTGAAGGACGAATTCGATAACCTGAATCGCATCCTGATCATGGTACGGGGAAAGTTAGCACAAGAAGATATATTGGACGCCTTCAACGACGGAGGCATGTACACCAAATACTTGATAGGTGAAATCCATGCGGACTTTCTTGATCTAGATGATGAAGCAGACATCGCGACTAGCAGCCGCCAACGTATCATCGAAGATGATGCGCGCTATACGCAGCTAATGGCGTTCCTGCGTAAAGAGCTCAAGAATATACAGAACCAGTGGACCGACCTGCGGAACGAGGAAGGACAGAAAAGGGCGCTTGAGATCCCCGCCATCAAGGAGTGGTTTGAAAGCCTTCCGACTGCAAGCAGAAAGCGTGCCAAATCGCTATTCGGCAAGATAAACCAGCTTACACTAAACTCGGAAGAGGACCGCAGGCGCCTATTTAAGCACAGTATCCTCGCTTTCGAGAGCCTGCGCTATCGAGATAATCTGGAATTGATCGACAGCATGTCTGCGGACAATCTCCCTGCGTTTACTGAGGCTTTTGCAAGCCTCGATGACCTTGAGGCCACGCTCTACTACCAAATTGTCAGCGAACGCGTCCACGTCATCGACGTCCTGCAACAGAAGGTGCAGGACAACGCGCTGGAAAAGGTTGTACAAGAGCACATCTTCAAGCACCTGTGGCTCTTGGACCCATCTTGGGAACGCGCAACTACTACCGCCTACATGGAGCAGCAGGTCCAGCAAGAATTCAAGAAAATTGATGCGGGGCTCACACCTGCCGAGCTCAAAGGGCGTCTCGACATCAAGTACCAGACTGCGTCCGGCAGACACATAATTATTGAACTCAAGAGGGCAAACCGCAAGCTAGACACGACCGAGGTGTTCAAGCAGGCGTCGAAGTATCACAGTGCGCTTAAGAAACTGTTGG
>JBEKFD010000335.1:0-4056 GCA_050013495.1 Occallatibacter sp.
GAAGGAAAACGCCAGCGGATGGCCGAGCATCGCGGTCAGGCCGCGTCCGAAGGAAGTGCGCGGCCCGAGCAGGACCAGAAGGAAGAATCCGAGAACTGTGGGCGGGAGAACGAGGGGCAGAGCGGCCAGGGCCTCAAGAGCGGCTAACCACCGGCTGCGGCCAAGAACCAGCCAGGCTGCCAACGGCACGGCCACAGCCAGCAGGATCGCGGTAGTGACAGTGGCCAGCTTGAGGGTAAGTGTTAGGGCTTGCCAGTCCATCTGTTTACAGTAAACGACGGGTGTTGGGGTTCGCGGTTTCTCACCATATGAGTGCATTCAGAGCCGCGATCAACTACCCTCGGAATTGGTGATGGTGCTACGGCTCGAACACCCTCGGGGGCTGAAGCTCAACCCATCTTCAGAGGTTGAAAGTACGGGCTAAAGCCCGTACCCTTCAAAGCGGGATTCGCGAAGAGTATCACTTGACAGGAGTGAGGCCGCTTTTGGCTAGTTGGGCTTGGATGGGCGCGGAGAGCAGGTAATCGAGGAGCTTGTGGGCCTGGGCGCGCTGGGTGGTTTTGCTCACGATCACCGCGCCTTGGTCGATGGGCGGATAGAGATCGCGCGGGATTACGAAATAGGAGCCGGAGGATGAAAGGCGCGGGGTAAGCGCCGAAGTGAGCGAGATGAGCCCGGCATCGGCGTTGCCGGAGTCGACGAACTGGGCGGTCTGGGAGATGTTCTCGGCAGTCACCAGCTTGGGCTTGAGCGCGTCGTAGAGCTTGAGGCTGGTGAGCGCGGCGACAGCGGCTCGTCCGTAGGGGGCGCGCTCCGGGTTGGCGACGGCGAGGCGCTTGAGATCCGGACTGCGGAGCAGATCGAGTGACGGGGTCAGGTGGGAATCGTTGCGGGTCCAGAGGACCAGCGTGCCGCGCGCATAGATGATCGGTGTGGACGAATCGGCGGTACCGGCGGCATCGGCCAGGCCGGCGTCAATGAGGCGCTTGGGGTAGCCCGTGTCCGCGGAGAGAAATAGATCGAAGGGCGCGCCGTTCTGGATCTGCGTGGTCAGTACGGCCGAGGCCTGGAAGGTCGCTTCGGCGTGGATGCCGGTGGCCTTCTCGAATTGCGTAAGGATAGGCGGCAGCACCGGCTCAAGGTCAGCGGCGGCGGCGATGCGCAGGGGAGTTTGCGCAGATGCCATCGCGGCGAGGGGTAGGGCGACGAAGGCCAACCGCAGGTATTCATAGAGACGGATGAGCAGCGGGTGGTTTGGAATGCGCAGTCGCGAGAAGGCAGGACGCGTTCGCGGTTTCAAATCGCACCGCGCCCTACGGGGCGGAACTCCTGTGTTGGAATGCGTTCCCAGGGCTGCGCGCGGCTTGCCCTGGGCTATTCTCGACCCCTCCCTACGGGAGGAATTGCGATTGCCGTGGAGGAAAGAACTCTTGATCCACAAAGGAACGGCCCTCATGCTAGTAAGCTAACACCAGGAATCAAAGAGCATTTGGGAATGAAAGACAATTTGGGAATGAACGACAATTTGCACCAGTTACGCTGTATTGGATGCGGGACGCGTGCGGACGGCGCAACGACGAGCCCAGACTTCCGGTGTTCGCAGTGCGGGGACCTGTTTGAGGTTGAGTATCCGGGCTGGGGCCAGCGGCAAGGGCACGACCGGCCCAACCCGGGCGCGCTCAAGTGGCTGTGGCGCGAGCGCCGTTGCTCGTCAGAGGCGCTGGATCACTCGGGAGTTTGGCGCTTTCGCGAACTGCTGCCCATTCTGGAGAGCTTCGGCAACGCGGTCACGCTGCGCGAGGGCAATACTCCCCTCTATCATTTGCCGCGCGCCTCGAAGGCCCTGGGCATCGACCAGCTTTTCGCCAAACACCAGGGCATGAATCCTACCGGATCGTTCAAGGACACGGGCATGACCACGGCGTTGAGCGTGGCAAAGGAGCGCGGCTTCGAGTGGGTAGCGTGCGCTTCGACCGGGAACACCTCGGCGGCCATGGCTGCCTACGCCGCG
Source organism: Occallatibacter sp. (assembly GCA_050013495.1). Taxonomy (GTDB): domain Bacteria; phylum Acidobacteriota; class Terriglobia; order Terriglobales; family Acidobacteriaceae; genus Telmatobacter. The sequence continues at coordinate 2,012 of JBEKFD010000335.1, forward strand.
CGCGCCGGGTTGCGCAGCCTGGTGGTGATTCCCGAGGGTAAGATCGCCTGGGGAAAGCTGGCGCAGGCCATGGATTACGGCGCGGTGACCTGCCAGGTGAAGGCAGACTTCGACGGCTGCGTGCGCATTTTGACGCATGTGGTGAAGGCGGCGAATATTTATCTGCTGAACTCGGTGAATCCCTACCGGCTGGAGGGGCAGAAGACGCCGGCCTTCGAGATTGCCGAGGCGTTTGACTGGAATGTGCCGGATCATCTGATTGTGCCTGGCGGCAACCTCGCCAACAGCTCGGCGCTGGGCAAGGGATTTCGCGAGATGCGGGAGCTGGGCCTGGTGGGCCGTGTGCCGCGCATCTCGGTGATTCAAGCCGAGGGAGCCAATCCGCTGGAGCGCAGCCTGGCTGAGAATAACGGCGCAACGCTCGAACCGGTGGAGGCGCATACGCGGGCAACGGCCATTCGGATTGGCAATCCGGCTTCGTGGCGCAAGGCGGCGCGAGTCATTCAGGAAACGGGCGGCTGGTGCCTGGATGTGAGCGAGGCGGAGATTGCCATTGCCAAGGCGGAACTGGGGTCCGAGGGCCTGGGCTGCGAACCGGCCTCGGCCGTGACGCTTGCCGGGCTGAAGAAGCTGCGCGCGCGAGGCAACGTGGCGGGCGGCGAGACCGTGGTTCTGGTGCTGACCGGCCATACTCTCAAAGACGCCGATTACACCATCGAGTTCCATCGCGGAACGCTGCTGAAGGACGAGGAAAAAATTGGCCTGGAAGCGAAGATCGACAGCTTGCGGCGCAATGCGCAAGTGGTGGAGGCGACGCCGGAAGCGGTACTTGCCGCCGTCAAGGGCAACGCTTGATGAGCGACGCGCAAGTTTTGACCGCTGGGCCTGTGCATTTGCGTCTGCCGGCCACTTCCGCCAATCTGGGGTCGGGATTCGATGCCGCGGCGGTGGCGCTGGACTTCTATCTAGAGATCGACGCGGAACCAGCCGCCGAATTCTCCATCCTGGCCCGCGGCTACGATTCGGAGCGCTGCGGGCGGCTTGAGGACAATCTGATTCTCGAAATCTACAAGGGCCTGCTCGTCGGGAGCGGCCGGGCGATTGTTCCGCTGCATATCCGCATGGAGAACGCCATTCCGCTGGGCATGGGCTGCGGCTCGTCCGCGGCGGGACGGCTGGCGGCGATTGCTCTGGCGAATCACTTTGGCCAACTTGGCTGGACCTCCGAGCAGATTCTCGAAGAGGCCTGCGCGCTGGAAGGCCATCCCGACAACGCTGCTGCCTGCTGGCTGGGCGGATTTGTGGCGGCAGCCAGCGAAGGCCGCAAAGTGCATGTGGCGCGGGTGGTTCCACCTGCCGATTGGCGGGCGATCGTGGTGCTGCCTTCGCAGCCGCTGGCCACCAGCAAGGCGCGGGCCGTGCTTCCGGATTGCTACTCGAGCGCCGACGTAGTGGCCAACATTCAGTCGGCATCGCTGCTGGGGCTGGCCTTTGCGCACGGCCGCGGGGATCTGCTGCGCATTGCCATGCACGATCGGATTCACCAGCCCTATCGGGCTCCTATCTGTCCATTGCTCGATCGGCTGGTGCCGCTGGCGGGCGATCACGGCATTCTGGGAGCGGCTTTGAGCGGGGCTGGCCCCTCGGTGCTGGTAATCGTCGAAAGCGAGGACAGCCTGGAGCGGGCCACGGTCGCGATTCTCGCGGCGGTGGAGGATTTGCCCCTGCCTGCGCTGCGGGTCTCAAGCTTTTTGCCGGATGGAACGAGCGTGGCGGCAGGCCAGGTGAAATGAGCCTGGCTTCGTCTAAGTGGGCGATAAGTTGCCCGCGGGCGACGTTGAAGAGGTTGTCGTTAGGGTAATCATTGCCTAGCCGCGTTACCTTTCTCACCAATCACCTATCGGTGATTACCTTTCAGCATTACCTAAGATTGCTTGCTTTTCAAGCATTTAACCAATAAATTCGCAGCGTGGGCAGTTCTGGGGGAGGGCTGCTCTAGCGCCCGTGATCCTAACAGGGTCCGGGCGCTTCTATTTGTCCGCAAG
>JBEKFD010000336.1:0-4047 GCA_050013495.1 Occallatibacter sp.
TCACTCCGCCGAACCAACGATTGACCCATCGCAAATCGGCGAGAGATTCCACGGCTTCTTGGGGGCTTACCAAGTCGCTATCCAGAACTTCATGTTGCGGAATCCGCTTCAAACTTACTCCGATCACAGAAGGCAGGCGCTGCATTTGAGGCTTCGGTGCACACAACAGCACAGGCGGGAGAGTCTAACGAACGAAGGTGATGTCTATCTTCCTATCTACGCGCTGGAATAACAGGAACTCGGCCTTCCATCTTACTCTCTGAGTTATGAAGGCGGTTACAGGTTGTATCCACTGGGCCTTAGTCGAATCGCTGCGCTCGCACGGCGTCGACTCGATTGGGGCAGCACGTGACCCGCGACTGTGCTACGCTCAGACAGCGTTTGAATGTCTCTTTTCCCGACCAGCGGGCATCGGCGACCGCCTACCCTGCCTTACTCGTTTGAGAAACACCGACAATTGAATAGCCAGTTTGTGAGGCGATTATGAAAAACGTTTATGTCGGAAACCTGAACACGAGTACCACGGAAGATCAGTTGCGCGCCGCTTTTGAGGCTTACGGGCCTGTTGACAAGGTCAATATCGTCCGGGATCAAGACAGCGGTTTGGGACGCGGCTTCGCATTTGTCGAAATGACGAATGACCCTGAAGGCGAAAAAGCAATTCTTGGCCTGAATGGTAGTTCTTTGGAAGGCAAAGCTCTCAACGTGAACGAAGCCCGTCCAAAGACCCCGCGAGCGAAATCTGGTAGGAGCCGCTCCTGACGGTTGTTTAAGCCCTTCAATGTGACGGAACCGGGTCAGAAATGGCTCAGGAGATGCTGCTATGCGTTCAGATAGTATCTTTAAGAACTTGGAAGCCGGCCAGAATCGGTTTGAGCTTTGCCATCAGGCATTCAAAGCGGTTCGCATGTTGCACAATCCAGGTAATCGCATTCAGGATACGACCAATGATGCGTTACATCGGCTGGCTGACGTAGCACACGAAGAAATCCCCGTGGAATCGAAACCAGGAGTCATCACCGTGACTCAGGTGCCGGTTGCGATAGCCCCTCAGTTAGAAAATGTGGCGGCTGAGACTTCAAACCTGTCGATCCGCGCGAACCTGTAGTCGCCGGATCACCTTCGACTGAAACATTCAGAGGTAAAGCGCTGGGCAGTTCTGTTTGCGCGTCAGTATCTATTGGGGTGTTGCTTTCTCCATTGCTGCGTCGCTTTCTTCTGAGTCTTCAGGTCTTTCTTGTGTTGCCGCTTTTGCTGCTTCAAAGCCCTCTTCGTGTTCTTTTGTACCGCGCGTTGCGCTGAGCGTTGTGCCGAGCGCTGATCGGCATGTGCCAGGGCCGGAAGCGACAGGACTACGCCTAGAACCAGGAAGAGAATACAGGCGACGATTTTTCTCACACGCAACCCCTTTCAATAACGCACCAATCATAATCCAAGATGCAGCTTCTCACACTTGGGTACATTATGGAGCAGTTGTGGTCAATTCGGGGTAAAGTGGAAACATGGGAAATAAGAATGCAGGAAAGCGCGAAGTAAAGAAGCAGCCCAAACCTAAACTCAAGAACAATGTCATCCAGCAGCGTGAGAGCTCAAACCAGGTCACTGCACGAATCAGTACTGGCACGCCAACGCACGATTGAGTTGCGGTTTGTATGAAGATTTGAGCTGGTTTCATCGGCAGCGGGAGTTGCCTGCATCAATTCCGCAGATAGAGTTCGCATCGCAGACACAAGAACGGCAGCCCTGAGGCTGCCGTTCTCTGCAGATTCTTTCAGAAGCTTAGAGGATGGTAACGTTCTCAGCCTGCAAGCCCTTCGGTCCCTTGACTACGCTAAACTGCACAGCCTGACCTTCGGGGAGACTCTTGAAGCCACTCGCCTGAATTGCCGAAAAGTGCACGAAGACATCTTCGCCGTTCTGGCGGCTGATAAAGCCAAATCCCTTTGCATCGTTAAACCACTTTACTGTTCCTTGTTCCATGATGTTTCGTGTTCCTTTTGACGATCAGGCTGAGTGAGTCGGAGGGATTCGTGTGCAGAAACGTTTTCCGGAAGCGCTTGTTCGGTCGCTCTCAGGACGCTATACGCTCGCGTCCATCCAATTCAATTGCTCCTAATCGTAACACCCGACGCACCTGGTGTATAGGAGAGAGCGCACAAAAGGAGTCAAGTCGCTGAGGCGGTTAGCAATACAGATAGAGGCGGAGGAGTTCTTTCTGGACGAGTCCAGTCGGAAGCGAAGCTGGAAGTCCGTCGCCGGGCAGTTCTTTGTCGCTAATTCCGGCCAATGATCTTGGCGATATTCAGCTTGTGAAGTTCACTCGTGAAAGTTTCCAGCGCGGAGAGTGCGCGGCCAGCATCACTGTCCGGATTCGGCAATGTGCCGTTGCGCTCCTTGAATCCCTTTACGGTTTCGCAAAGCCGTTCCAACTCGTCGAGAGCAGCTTGCAGCTTCATATGTGTCATCAGTGGTCCTTGTTCCTTCCTCTTCAGTCTACCTAACAAAACACTCGCCCGCCGCCATCTGAGTCTTCTTACCTCGTTTGATGCACGATCTTGCCAAGTCATGTTTCAGCACAACCGGGCGAACTTGACCGAGCTCCGAGTCCGGGCTACATCTTCTCTCGATCCAGAGTTCGTTCGGCTCGAATCCGTATATACTTTCCGGAATCTTGCCGCACTGGGGTACGGCAGAGCACCTGTTTGAGACATCCAATTTGCCATTGAGGCATTTGCACGTCGCGCTGGAGTCCAACGCATGGCCGCACGTGGACAAGATGATCCCGACGTTACTCGTGTAGCAAACACAAGAGCGACGGGATTCGCCAGCAGCAGTGCTGCAGGAAGTGACGCGGGCGGCAGGATGGCGAATGTCAATCTGCCATCGGGCACAGTGCTCGCCGGGCGCTATGAAATAATTGAATTGCTTGGCGAGGGTGGCATGGGCGCGGTTTACAAAGCCACCGACCACCAACTCGATCGCGTCATCGCCCTGAAGACGATTCGGCAGGAGTTGGCCCGCGACACTGAAATGCTGGCGCGCTTCAAGCAGGAGCTGATTCTCGCCCGCCAGATCACCCATCGCAATGTCATCCGAATTTACGACCTCGGAGAGGATGCGGGAAGCAAGTTCATCACCATGGAATTTGCCGACGGCGTCACCTTGCGTTCGCTGATCAGTGAAAGAGGGAAGATCCCGCCGGGTGAAGCCGTGGAGATTGCACGGCAAATATGCCTGGCCTTGGAAGCTGCACACGCCGAAGGCGTCATCCATCGCGACCTGAAACCGCAGAACATCATGCGCAGCCAGCAGGGGCGCGTCGTTGTCATGGATTTCGGTCTGGCGCGAACCTTGTCTTCCACCATGACCCAGACCGGCGCGCTGGTGGGGACCATGGAGTACATGTCTCCCGAGCAGGCTCTCGGCAAAGAGTTGGACGCGCGCTCCGACCTGTTCGCCATTGGACTGATTTTGCACGAACTGCTTACCGGACGAACTCCATACCAGGCAGACACGGCCATCGCCAGCCTCATCAAGCGTTCGCAGGAAGCCGCCGTCTCGGCCAGCGATGTGGACGCCAGCGTTCCACGTGATCTCAGCAGAATTGTTTCAAAGTGCCTGGAGCGCGATTGCTCGCAACGGTACCAGAGCGCAGGCGAGATTCTGAAAGACCTCGACGCCTGGGCAGCCGGCGGCACGGTCTCGGCGGTTGCTTCGCGACGCCCCGCCCTCGATCGCAGGCGGATGTACGCTGTAGGCGCTGGGGTCTTGCTGGTTGCGCTTGTTGCGGGATTCGGATTGCGTCAGCATTTTGCTAGTCCCACGAACTCGTCGCAGCATCCACGGAAGGAAGTATCGACATCGGCAATCTCGCTTGCCATACTTCCCTTTCGTAATGGCTCGGGCGAAGGCTCGCTCAATTGGATCGGCAGCAGCGTTGCTGAAATGCTGACCACCGAAGTGGGAGAGTCGCAGCATCTCCGCACTATCGCTCCATATCGAATGCATCAGGTTCTTTCCGATCTGCGAATCGCCCCTGACAATCTG
>JBEKFD010000337.1:0-4019 GCA_050013495.1 Occallatibacter sp.
GCTTGCGCCGAGGCCGCTGCATTCTCGGGGTGCACTCAGGGCGCAGAGGAGCCGATCGCCCTCATACGACAGGTCGAATACATCGATGAACCGGAACCCGGAGAGTATCGCCATGTAAAGGATGTGCGTTTTGCCGAGTGGCCGGTGGAGTTTCTTCGCCGCCCGCGACGGACTCCAAACACCATTCCGGACTTCCTATCGCCTGACTCCCCAAGTAACAGACTCGAAATCCTCCGGGGTTTGGCTAGCCGAAGCGAGTGAGCGCCGGCGATCCGGCGCGCCCATACATCTCTCCCGGCCCCCTCCTCATCCAACCATGAGAAGCGAAAAGAGGAAGCAATCATGTCGGAACATCACGACTCTTCCAAAGGCCACGAGGCCCATGCGCTCCACGAAAACCACGCCGCCAAGGGCCCTCACGACCCCAAACTGATCAACCCGAAAATAGCCTCCGACACCGCATACTGGTCCAAAGAATTCGGCGTCACAGGCGACAAGCTCCACGAGCTCATGCGCGCGCACGGCACTCACGTCGACAAGATCCGCGCCGCGATTCAAGCACACAAGGCTGACTAACGCCGCCTCGTTGGCAGTGCGAATCACACACGCCACACGACCCTCATCTCGTCGAACCAGCGCCCGTCAACTGCGCAAAGTGCCACCGCTGATGCTCGAGATAATCTTCGATCAGAAACCGCAGCGTGACCGGATCATTGTCTCCCACCACGCACTCCGCGCCCAGCCGCTCTTCGGGGATGTGATCAACGACAGCTGCCGGGCGGATTGCGGCAATCCACACGTGACCACGTCACTTGTCGTCGGGGGCGGGGATGAAGCCGGGCAGTATGCGCGCGGTACCACGAAACAGGCGATAGTTTGAGAATTCAGTTTCGTTGAGCATAGTGGCATAGGGCCCGTAGGTCAGGAAACTCTCATCCCACTCGAATGCGTCGAGCGCAGCCCGCAACCGCATCATCGAGATGCTTCGCACCGGGCAGACGTACTTCATTCCGCCAATGTCCACCAGACCGTATTCGACGAGGATTTTGTCCTGGGCAATCGGTGTGCTGGATTTGAGGTCGGCCGACTGTTCCAGCCGGAACACGGCTCCATTCTGTGGATCGATTGCAATCTCTCCGCGGTACCCCACGACATGCAAAAAAGCGCTCTTGCCGTCACCATCCGGGAGGCAGCAGGCTTTGGCCTGATACTGCGATATTTCCGCGGGTACGGCATATCGAAACACCGCAACAGGGCCGGCCGCGCCCCGTTCCCAGCGAATCCAGGTCAGGCCTGCTCCCCGTGCAATCGCATTCAGCACCCCAGCCAGGATGGGCCCAAACGTGCCGTAGGTATCCAGTTGAGGATCATTCGCATTCTTCCGGCCCGTGTGCTTCTCCTGCTCCGCAACCTCGGAGCCATTCCGGTAGTACACCGTCGCACTCAGCGTGTCTGCGTCATGGAGAGGCTGATACTCGGTGTTGTTCTGCCCCCACTTAAGCTGCGGAGTCTCCTGATAGCGCACCGTGGTCCGCTTGGCAAGATAATTGGGAAGTTTGTGAATGGTCGTGGTCAAATACTCGGCCGTCAGCGAAAGCATGCGGCGCTGCGCATCGGGTTCAGGCGGCGCGGCGGTTGGGATTTCCTCTGCCGATGGATCGAGGAAAGCCGATGCGTCGGCCAGGATTCTCAAGCCTTCCCGCGTGCGCTTGCCCCGCGCCGCTGCCCCCAGGGCGGAAAGCCTCGCTTCGCTGAGCCGTTCGCTCATTTCCACATTTGAGAGCTGCCGGGCAATCTCCGCGTCCGATTCAGACCGGCTCTCCGCCAGCATTTGTTCCAATTGCTTCACTGTCATTGCGCGTACAGCGGGATAGCGATCCACGGCGTACCACGGCTGATCGAAATAAGCGGCAGTTGTGCGAGACGTCAATTCCGGCTTGTTCACTAGCACCTTCAGGTCGTGATGCTCGTTCAGCGAATCGGCGTGAGCGGGATCGAACGTGAGTGTGTAAAAGGTGTCGGCTTCGCGAACGCAACTCTCGATCTGCTCCAGGATGGCGAAGCTCCCTTCCATCACCAGCCCACCGCTGTTGACAGCGAGAGCCTTCCTGTCGCGACTCATATAGGTTCCTTTGGGAGGGTCGAGCCCACCCCCAATCACGACCCCGTTTACATAATTCTCGGTTTGGCCAAATTGGGCACGCGGATCGTTTTCGCCAACGGTAAAGGTATAGAGAACGATGCGAGCCTCTCGCATGAGGAGAGAAAACCACCAGATCGTGTCGAGAGTTTCCTTCGTCATCGTTTTGCGAACTTCATTTAAACCCCCTCCGATGCCGTATAAACCCTTTCCCAAGCTCACGCCCGGCCCTACCCAGATGAGAAGTTTCCGGCCCGGCCTGCGCCTCTCTTCAGTTGCAATCTGGCCGATCGACTTCAACGCCGACATCGCCGCGGTGTCAGGCACCAGCCTGCCGGACGGCTCCTTTCCCGGCGTCTCGACAAACGGGCGAATCGATTTCAGCCTGTTATGAAGAATGTCGTCGGCCATGGCGTTGCCGTCGCCTGCAGGGTGCGAAACGGTCCATAGGCCAAGGCCGCTGATCAGATACACGGACACTGGCCGCGTGAGATGTCCGCCATTTTTGCGCAGGTAATGCCCGACAGCCACATGTTCATCCGACTGAATATCCGGCATGGTGTCGATGTCATCGATGACCAGGATGAGCCGGGATGGAGGATCCGGCTTAGTGGAGCTCCCGCCGGATGCATGGGCCCCATCGGAAGCATGGAATGACAGAATTTTTTCCGGCGTTCCATTGTCCAGAATCGTGAAATCTTCAGGGCGCAGCCCGGAAACCGGCCTTCCAGATGGACCCAAGACCAAAGCGTCGAGATGGATCAGACCCCCGGCCTCATCCCTCGTGACCGGCGGCACTGCTGCATGTTGCGCTTGAGGAGCAGCAACATGCGCTTCCTGCCCTGCAAATCCAAGCGAACTCGCGCAGAGCACCAGAGTTGCGCATGCTTGGGATAACTTACTCAGCTCATTTAACAAATCCAGCGCTGCCCCGCCCGCCGAAAAAGTATACACCCATGAATCAGTCCACGAATCCGCTCTCTATTTCGCCTGCGCCCCACCCGTCAGTTGCGCGAAATGCCATCTCTGATGCTCAAGATAATCCTCGATCAGAAACCGCAGCGTCACCGGATCATTGTCTCCCACCACGCACTCCGCGCCCAGCCGGTCCTCGGGAATGCGATCGACGACAGCCGCCAGAATCTCGTGCTCCGCCTGCCACCAACGCAGCAGAGTCTCCCAATCCTGCTCGGCGTAGCCATGCGCGGCCACCCAGGCATCCTGCGCGTACTTTGGACCCGCATAGCGCCCATCCGAGGCCGCCCGCACAAACCGCTGCCGGTTGTTGGCCGCCGAATCCAGCAGGTGGCCAACGATCTGCTTGCGCGTCCATCCGCCCGCGCGCCACGGCGTTTCCGCCAGCGCCGGCGACAACGCCAGCAGCATGACCTGCAACACCCGCAGCTCAGCCCGAAACTCCCGCGCAAGTTGTGTCGGCACCGAACTCTCCTTCCATCCATTTGCAGATAATTTCGTTCCTTGGGCGCACAATGGATCGTGAGAAGGTCAAGACCGCAAACTGCCCAAGCGCATGAGCGGCAGCGACATCCAGCTAAAGCGAAAAAGCAGGGAGACAAGCATACCCACCCCTCCCCCACTTTTGCTGCATCGCCATGAAACTATTCGGCTTAGATCGAAAAAAAGCCGTTTGACCCCGTCAAACAAAGGGCTTACGCGCCTGCTTCCGCTAGCTGTCAGTCGAAAACAAAGGAGTTACCCGCAGCATGAGGCCGCAATGCCACCCCCGTGCCCCATCGGGGTACCCTTGTATGTTGCGAATTGAGGCGTGAGGATAGGGTCACGCTTTGGCGGAGAGGCCGTGGGTACCCGAGGCCAGCGATGAGTTGAGCCTGCCCCAGAGATCGGCCGCCGTCCCTCT
>JBEKFD010000338.1:0-4831 GCA_050013495.1 Occallatibacter sp.
ACCAACACGCCGCCGCAAAGATGCTTCAGCGGACCAGGAGCACTCCAACGCTTCCACGTCGTCTTGATTCTTCCCAGCACCCACAGGAAGACGTGTGATAACAGGCCGCCAAGCAGACCGACAGGGAGACAAAGCAGCAGGTCACGCACTTGAAGGTGATATGTGAAATGAATAGGGAAGTACGGCGTCGAGGGCCGGAAGCACGTGTATGTTACGTAGCTGGTGGAAGCCGCGATCAGTGCGTGGATCAGAGATTCATGAGCCAGGTCGTGCTTGTAGGGAGATTCAATGCCCATGATGGCGCCAGTCAACGGGGCTTTGAAAATGGCAGCAATTCCTGCGGCCGCTCCGGCCAGCATGATGGTCTCGACCCGGCCGTGCAGAAAACCAAGTTTCTTGACTTTATTAATGCGCCATTGCAGGAACGATCCAATGGTCGCCCCTACCCATTTGCTGGCGCCCTCCATTCCTGCGCTGCCGCCAAAACCCATGGTTGCGACCGAAGCCGTAAACTTTGGAATCGCCGAGCCGTATGCAATTCCAGTCTCCGGGCGATGGTAAGCGAGCACCACCTCGTCCGCCATTGAGGATGATTTGACTTTGAAAAAGGAAAGAATCAGCCCGGTCACAAACATGCCAATGATCGGGAAGAAACACAAGGTTAGCGGAGAAAAGTGGTGATTGAACCTCTCCCACAGCAGGACGTTGACGATGTAATCGTAGCCTGCAATTGCAACACCCACGATGGCGCCCACCGGGGCTGCTACCAGGAAAACATGACGAGCAATACGAAAGTGTTCGGATAGATTCTGAGAAAGGCGGGTAGGCCGCTCACTCGCAAGAATGGAACGTCCAGTCGACATCGGCATAGACACATAGCTCCCGCAAAGATGTAGGAGTCATCAGCCAAGCGCTTTCGCCGGCGGTTTCTGGCGGAACCCCATCGCCCCAGGTTTGCAAGGTGTAAATGTTGAAGGAGAGTATCACGCGTTTGCAGGAGGATCAGTGATGGATGTCACTATTCCTGTGCATTGAGGCATCACAAGACGTCTTCCGCTCGTCGCCTTCAGTGGCCGAGGACCCAAGCCGCAACGCAAACGGGAAGCATCGCGCCGAAGATTACATCCAGCGCATAATGATAGCGTCCGAACACCGCACCGGCAGCAATGCTGAGCGATATCAGCAGAAAGATTGCGCCCGCGGCGGGCACATACTTCATCAGTACCAGTGATGCTCCTACCGTAGATGCAACGTGAGCGCTGGGAAACGTGTTGAGCTGGATGCTGCCATATCGAAGAATAAACAGATTAAAGGAACGGATCTTTTGCTTCGCTGGCGTTGCATCTCCAGCACAGCAGAGCAGCCTCGGCGGCAAGGTCTGTGCGAAGGGCACAATCAAATAGCATAGATAGCTTGCGGGTAAGACCGTGGCCCAATACTCGTCGATGGCGCTCCGCAGATTTGTCCAGCACAAAACACCAACACCAATCGGGATCAGCGCATAGCAGAAGAGGTAAGCGATCTCGAAATAAGTTCCGATCCAGGTGGCGCTCCATTTGCGCGACCACTGATCCAAAAACGAGCCTAGCTGCTGCCGGTCGAATTCCACTAACCAGGTCTGCAACTTCTTATTAGGAGTGCTCGAGAATCGGCCTGCCTGCCAATAGACGATCAATATTAGGAGGCACGGCAGCCAATCTCCAACGGCTTTCGCTGCCGCTGGGGAATATTTTGACAGGAGCTGAGCCGACGCGATCAGCGCGGTGCCCACCAGACCCAGTCCGACGATCTGGCGCCGCTGTTTTGGGGATATCGGACGCACCCAGCCGATGACGACTAGGAAAAGCAAGGCGAACAAAGAGACGGCATCGCCTGGGCGCATGGTCTCGATCACTCCTCATCGTGCTGACAAGAAGACAGTTTGCGCCAGAGAGATTGCCCTAATGTGAACCGTAGATCAAACTCCTGTGACACTGCCGCATGAATAATCACTCTTTCTGAGCAGCGATTGCCAGGGCGATCAGTTCCGCCACAAAGAGGCTGGGCCTTTGGGGGCTGTAGTCCAAACGATTACGGGACTCGCCATGGCAGAACCAAGTATATTGGCCGCAAAATTACCGTTGTCCAACCAGACAGATCAATTGCCGCTTGTCACGATTTGACGTTTCGTATGTTGTTACGCTTTTCCGTGATTGCTTTTCACCTCTGGCTCGTGGCACTCGCCACAGTTCATCTTGGTGCGGATATCCTCGACCGCTCCGCCCTTCTCATGGCAGGTCATGCAGCCCTTGGTTTCCTCAGGAAGCGCAAAAGCGATTGGTTTCGCAGCGGCCTGTTCATTCAGGAGCGTGACGGTTTTGAATGCCGCAGAAGCCGTCAAGGTGGCACAACGCTCCGCGCGCTCTGGCGAATAAGATGTCTTACCGCTGGCTTTTGTCCAGTGTGCAATGGAGGCGTGACAAAGAGGAGTTCCGGCAGCCGAGCGGACCTCTTTGAACTTCATTCCCTTGGCAGAAAAATTAGGAAGCGGTTCGGATTCGTACCAGGCGAACAAGGCGTCGATAAGCGGAACCGGGTTCGGGGAGAGCAGTTGAATTGCCGCCGCACTACCGTTGATCGAACCGCAAAGTGTGGCCCATCCGTAGACTCCGCCCTCTCCGTACTTGAACAGTGCAAATGGAAAATCGGTGTAGGGGCTGCCTAACTGTTCCGCCACCGATCCGACGATTGCCTCAAAGCTGCCGTACATGCAGCGCCCTTTCTGAAACGACTCAAAGGCCCGCTGCCCCACCTTTTCTGGGTCGAGTGGCTTGTATGGCCATGGCGTCTGCTGTAGCAAAGAGACGGGTTTGGATACGGCTGGAGCTTCGGCATGCGCGACCAGCGTCCCTACTGCGCCAGCGCCAGCCACGCCCCCGAGCATGGTAATCAATTGCCGGCGACTCACTTTGTTTTCCATAGACACCTCTCTCATTCAACATATGGCAATGATGGAGGATAGGCCCTGCCGCTGAACTCTCTCGGTGACCCAGCTCACATCGGTCGAGGTATTCCTGATAAGTAATTTCAATCACGGATAAGTAGTTCTGTTGAGGCAAAGCCGACGGTTTTAATTGTCTCGCGCATGTTCGAGAGTAAATTCGCGGAATGCTCCGGCGAGACCTTCCGGTTTAGGACCTGCCGGGTACACCAGCGAAAACTTGCGAGGTATGCGCAATCCTTTGATCTTCGCCGTAGCGAATTTCCCCTGAGGCAACCTGGGCAGAATAGCCGCATGCGTTACAAAGCCGATTCCCAGCCCTGACTCCACGCTGGAGATGATGGCCTCAGTCGAGTCCAATTCCATAGCCACATCCATGTCATTCATCTTCAGGCCAGCTTTTTCCAGCGCCATCTCCAACACCCTGCGTGTTCCCGAGCCGCGCTCGCGCAGCAGGAATGGGACGCCTTTCAGATCTTCCACCGTCAGGAACTCGCGGTTTTTCCATGGGTGATTTGCCGGATAGAGCAGTACCAGTTCGTCCTCCATAAAGGGCTCAACGCGCACGTCTTTTCGCATCGCTGGCCCTTCGATGAGACCGATTGCAATTGTTCCATCCAGCAACCAATCAACAACCTCTTCTGTGTTTCCGCTGCTGATCTGCAATTTCACCCGGGGTTCCCGTTTGAAGAATCCGAGCATCTTCGGCAGCACGTATTGCGCGATGCTGGTGGATGCGCCTGCGCGCAGCAAGCCCGAGTGCTCTCCGTTTAGGGAAGCGAGTTCCTCCTGCGTAAGCGCGACCAGTTCCGCGAGCTCTGCCGCCCGCTTCTTGAGCATTCGGCCCGCCGGAGTCAGCACTACTCGTCCGCCTGTGCGATCCAGCAACCGTGTGCTGAGTTCTTCTTCGAGAGCTTTTATCTGCTGTGTAATGGCAGGCTGACTCAGGTGTAGTTCTTCTGCGGCCGCCGAAAGCTCAAGTGATCGCAAACCGAGCGAAACACCTTCAGCCGGAAATAAGTTCTTTTTTGTAGACAGGTGTACTCTCGTTCGCGCACTATGCCAGACGTCGCTTTGCCTGTTTCTTTTCCGCTAGTTGCGTGCGTTTATGCCCGCGGCAAATTGGATCTCATCTCTATATACCCAGAACTGGTGGACTGGAATCGGATGGCGACTGTACAGAATCCAGGAGAGATTCGTTATGCGCTCATCCAAGCTCTTCACCATTGCTCTTGCGCTCGCGTTCGCCTGCTCCACTACCTACGCGCAGTCGCCTGCCAAGGATACCAAACCTGCAGAAAAACCAGCGGCGACACCTGTGACCCCGGCCGAGGACAAAGATAAAGATAAGAAGCCGCGAACTCTCGACGGCTACGTCGAGCAGGAAAAAGACTTCTTCCATGTCCTCATGACTTCGCACCCGATGTTCCAGTACGAAAAGGAAGGCCGCATGGTCGGGAAATACCACATCTCCGACCGTGAGGAGGAGTTCACCGAGGAGGGCGGCGGTAAGGCCTTCGCCAAGGAAAATAACCAGCAGGTTTCGATGACCTACCGGCTAAGCGCGGAGTCGATCCTCGATCTTCCGAACAATTTTGTGGGTGCCAAGAAGTGCGGCGAATGTCATCCGGCGCAGTATGCGAAATGGCAGAAGTCCCGTCACGCCCAGGTTGTCCGCTTCCCCGATGAGATGGTTGAAATCCCCAACAAGGATCTGAACAAACCACTCTACGGTTCACAGGCGGCCGTACTTCCCGAGGGCATCACGAAGGACGATGTGTACGTGATTATGGGTACGCCTCGCACGAAATATGGCTTTGTGGATAGCTACCTGGTTCGTGGCACCTACCA
>JBEKFD010000339.1:0-3979 GCA_050013495.1 Occallatibacter sp.
CGATCCATCCCCCGACGCGATCATCGGCGACGTGCGGCGCGTGCGCAAAGAAATATCGGCTTCGCCGTTTCCGGAGCTTCCGCTGTACTTTACCGAGTGGAGCACGAGTTATACGCCGCGCGACCCGGTACACGATTCCTATATCAGCGCGCCCTACATCCTGACCAAGCTCAAAGCCAGTCAGGGATTGCTGCAAGGGATGAGCTACTGGACCTACACCGATCTGTTTGAAGAGCCCGGACCTCCGACGGCGCCGTTTCAAGGAGGATTCGGCCTACTGAACCCGCAAGGCATACGCAAGCCGGCGTTCTTTGCATACAAGTACCTCCACGCGCTTCAGGGCGACAGCCTCAAGACGAGCGATCCGCAGGCTATGCTGGCCACCCAGGGTGGAAACGCCACGGCTGTCCTATGGGACTTTGAGCAGCCGGATCAGAAGGTGAGCAATCGGCCCTTCTATACAAAGCTGATTCCCGCCCATGCGGCGGCGCCCGTCGAGTTGCAGGTAACGCATCTTGCGCCGAATACCGCTTACCGCCTGGAAGTGCATCGCACCGGGTATCACGCCAACGACGCTGATTCCGCATACATCGAGATGGGCTCTCCCAAAGCGTTGACCGCGGCGCAGATCGCGCATTTGAGCGAGCTTACGCGCGATCTTCCGGAGACCGCCAAGGTGATGCGCAGCGGACCCGCGGGCACGGTCGAGCTTACCGTGCCGATGAACAGCAACGACATTGTTCTCGTCAAGCTGAAACGCACGCAGGGGAGCAAATGAAAGAGAAAGTATCCTGTTTATTACTCAGGAAGTTCGCGCTGCCTCTTATCCTCATGGGCACGTTGAGCGCTGCGTCTGCGGCTCAGAATGCTGCTGCACACCCCAACTGGCCCGGTCCCGGGCAGCTCTTCGTGGGAGCTTGTTATCAGCCCATCGATCGCACGCCTGAGCAGATTGATGGCGACATTTCGATCATGAAGCACGCGGGATTCAACGTGGCGCGCATGGGGGATCTGTCGTGGGATTCATTCGAACCCTCGCAAGGCAAATTTACATTCGAGTGGTTCGACAAGGTGATGGACAAGATGCAGGGTGCCGGGATTCGGGTGATTCTGGATATTCCGGGCTCGCCGGCGCCCATCTGGCTGCATCGCGCGTACCCCGGCGTCGATCTCGTCACCCAGAACGGCACGCGCCTTCCCCCCGCGGAGCGCTATATGGACAACATCAGCGATCCGGGTTACGTGCGCGAATTGGGCATCATGGCGGAGGCGCTGACGAAACGCTATGCCCATCATCCAGCAGTGATCGCTGTCGGCTACAACAACGAAATCGGAAACGGTTTCATGTCGTATTCAGAAGCCGACCGGCAGCGGTTCATCACATGGCTCAAAAAGAAGTATGGAACCATCGAAGAACTCAACAAGGCCTGGGCGACCCAGCGATGGTCACGCCGGTTGAACAGCTTTGAGGACGTTGACCTGCCGCTCGCGGACGGACCTGGACCTCCGGAGCGCTATCTGGATCTCCACCGCTATTGGTCCGATATCACAGTGGCCCGGCTTGAGGAACTTGATGTGATTCGTCAGCGCAATATGCCGGAACTTCCATCCATCTCCAATCTGTGGGATACCGCCGGGAGGCGTGGCTTCGACTATCTCAGTACTTACAAATCTTATGTGTCCTTTGGGGCCGAAGGCTTCTATCCGGGTGATCCGGTCGGCGGCGTCTTTGGCGCCATGACGGTCAAAGGAGATTTGGCGACACCCATCTGGTTCAACGAATTCACCGCCGGCGGTGGAGGCAACTACGGAACGCCGGGCCGCAGCCGGATGTATGCGCATCTCGCGCTGATGATCGGCGCGCAAGGAATCCTCGCATGGACGTTTAACAGTCATCCTGGAGGAGAGGAGCAGGCGCTCTTTGGGCTGGTCGACCACGACGGCACTCCCTCCTGGAAGGTGGACGAGTTCGCGCGCATCGCTTCTGAATTCAAGCAGCTTGAGAAGTATGGTTTCCCGCGCTACCCGCATCCGGAAGTTGCCATCGCATATTCCTTCGATTCCTTTATCGATTCAAACCCGAACGGTCCCTCCAGCACGACGCGTCAGTTCTTCATGCCTTCTTATACGGAGCAGGTGCAGGGAGCCTTTGATCCCTTCTTCCGCGCAAACATCGACACGGCGATCATCAACATCGGGCACGACAGCCTTTCACCTTACAAGCTGGTCATTGTGCCGGCCGATTACGTGATGGACGCCGCAAGCGCGAAGGCTCTTAGGGAGTACGTGAGCGGAGGCGGCATCGTTCTGATGACCGCGTTTTCGGCCAAAGTGGACGAGCATGGGCAATGGTTCAATACGCCGCTGCCCGGCCGCCTGAGCGATGTCTTTGGATTGAAGACAAACGCGTTATACGACGTTCCGGCGGCGCTGAAATTTCAGTTGGGCGGCGAATCAATCAACACCAAAGTCCATCACTATGAAGTGCTGGAGCCGTCCACGGCCACCGTCGTCGCGCGCTTCACGAATACCGCGGACCATACCCCCGCTGTCACAATGAACAAGTTCGGCAAGGGAAATGCGATCTATCTGGCGACGGAATCGAATCCTTCCGCGATCGGACCGCTGATGAACTATCTCTACACGGTTGCGGGCATTCAACCGGGCCCGAAGACTCCCGAGGGAGTGTTTGCCAGGGTTGTCGATGGACGGACTCTGTTTGTCAACACGACCGGGGAAGAGAAGAGAATCCCCATCGCCGGCGTCAGGAAAGGGATCATCAGCAATCGCGAGTTTGAAGAGACTGTGGTCCTTGGTCCCATGGAAGCGGATCTCATCCAGTGACAGATCGTCTCACGGCTGGACCGTACACTCAGCAAGTGAATTCGTCGATGTTGGCTGCTCAGTACTCGATGATGCGGACGTTGCAGCCCGGATCGCAAACCGTTCAGTAGGGTGTAGGGGGACTCGAAGACGGAGACAGGTGAAGTTTTGCAGGTAAGAAAAAGCCGGTCTTTCCTCTAAACTATTGATAAATATGGTAGGCACGACTGGATTCGAACCAGCGACCTCTTCCGTGTCAAGGAAGCGCTCTAACCAACTGAGCTACGCGCCTGCAAAGCAACTTCAGTTAGTCTATCAGGGTAAGGGCGGCAGGAAAAGATGGGAGGCCAGACCCGCCATGCTGTACTATCGTGTTGCATCTGAATTGCCATGAACGACATTGCCAGCGTACGCTTCCACCGATACCGCACTGCTCCCAACCTGCTCACGCTGTTGCGCATCTGTCTGGCGCCGTTCCTGGTGGCCGCCATTCTGGAACGCCATTTTGCGGTGAGCTTTGGACTCTTCGTGGCCGCGGGGCTGACCGATGCGCTGGATGGCCTGCTGGCGCGCCTCCTGAAGCAGCGCAGCATGCTGGGCGAGTACCTTGACCCGGTAGCCGACAAGCTGCTGCTGAGCACGCTTTTCCTCGTACTGACTCACATGGGGCTGATTCCGATGCGCGTGACGGTGCTGGTCTTCGGCAGAGATGTGGGAATCCTGGTGGTGGCGGCCATTCTATATGCGGCGACGGGACGGCGTGACTTCGGCCCCAGCCTGATCGGCAAGGCCAACACGCTGGCCCAAGTGGCCGTGGTGGCCGCCGTGCTGCTGCAAGCCATGTTACTGGATCATCACATCGCACTTCGCTGGGTTGCGATTTTCGAGCAATGGGCGTTTTGGGCCACCATGGCGCTGACCGTCGCCTCGGGGCTGCAGTACGCCTGGATCGCGGCCCGGCGCGTGGGCGCTCAGGCCGCCAACGGACACGGAGGAAAATGATGAAATTGTATCGCTCATTCAAGCCCATACTGGCAATCGCTCTTACGGCCGCCGTGTTCCTGGCGGCGCTCTACGCAACGAAGATAGTCCATCTTTCGCGAGGAAGCTTTTTCCCATCGTCTTTAGTTACGCATTCTTTGATGCTGATTCTATC
>JBEKFD010000340.1:0-4748 GCA_050013495.1 Occallatibacter sp.
CTCCGCATCGGCCTCAACTACGTCAAAGGCCTCCGCCAATCCTCAGCCGAAGCCATCCTCTCCGCGCGCAATCAACACGGCCCCTTCACGAGTGTCGATCAACTCGCCGCCCGCGTCCCCCAACTCAACCGCAAGGAACTAGTAGCCCTGGCCCGCGTCGGCGCCCTCAACTCACTCGGCGCAGTCGAGCACCGCCGCGACGCCCTCTGGCAAGTCGAGCAAGCCAGCCGGCCCGTTGGCCCGCTGCTACGCAGCGCCCCGCCGGCCACCGCAGTAGCCAATCCGCTGCAACAGATGACCGCCGACGAACGCATCGCCGCCGACTACGCAGGCACCGGCGTCACCACCGGCCCGCATCCCATGGCGTGGCAGCGCGCCGCGCTTCAAAAACAGGGTTTTCTCTCAGCAAGAGATCTCGAAAACAGCCGCACCGAGCGCCGCGTCCGCATCGCTGGCCGCGTTATCTGCCGCCAGCGCCCGGGCACCGCCAAGGGCTTCGTCTTTCTCTCGCTCGAAGACGAAACCGGCATCGCCAACATCATCGTCGCGCCTGACGTTTTTGAGCAGAACCGCCTCATCGTCACGCGCAGCCGCTTCCTCTCCATCGCTGGAAAAATGCAGAACCAGGAAGGCGTCATCCACGTCAAAGCGCAGCAGCTTGAGCCCTTCGAATTAGCTATGGACGACGGAAACCGCGATCTGGGGCGGATGTGGCATTAATCTTCCCCACCCGCCCCTCGCGCCAGTCCGGAAAACTACCACCATTCCATCAAGCGTTCCGAAGTCACCTTCGCGCTGCTCACCGGCTTGGGCGTGCGCAGCAGCAGCACCGGGCAACTCACCAGCTTGATCACCTTCTCCGCAATCGATCCGAAGAACAGCGGATGCCAGCCCGTCAGCCCGTGCGTTGAAATCACCACCATGTCGGCCTTTTCGCTCTCCACAGCTTCCATAATGCTGCTGGCCACATCGTCGCCCACTTCCACGCTCGAACTCACCTTGATGCCCTTGCCGCTCAAATCGGCAACCACGGCCGCAAAATGCCGTTCCGCTACCTTGATCGCCTCTTCGGTAAACTTCGTTTCAGGAATAAAATCCGGCAAAGTCGTCGCCGGGAACATCGGAATCACATGCACCAGGTGCAGCGCCGCATCGAAATGCTGCGCCAGGTCCGCAGCTGACTCCACCGCTGCATGCGATGAAGTACTGAAGTCGACGGGCACCAGAATCTTGGTAGGGATAGAACTGAAGGAATTTGCTTCGGGCATTACGCTCTCCTTGCCGTTCCCCACGCGGGGCCGGCCTCTTGCTTTTCGCCCCTAATCATACCAAGCCGCCGCTCCGCCCTCTCTGTGACACGCAACACGCCTATGCGCACCGCCCATGCACCTCTATCATCAGCATTGTCATCCGGAGCGACCGGACCCGGAGAAACGCGAAGGGGATGGAAGCCGAAGGACCCGCTTCTCGTTCAACATAGGCATCGCACCTCAAGTTTAAGAAACCCTGGCCTAATGCCGCTCCGCCGCAATATAGACAACGACCGCTCCCACCAGCGCCACCATCGCGAAAACAGGGATCAGCACAATCAGGCTCCCGCCCGCACTAACCCACGCAGAAGGATTGAACGACTCACTGGCCTCCAGCCAGCGCAGCCCATTCCGCGCCTGGCTGAACGCAAACACCGCCGCAACCAGAACCGCAACCGAAAGCGCGAACACATAAGCGCCCAGGATGGGTTTCCCCACCCGTTCCACCGCAGCATTGCGCCGCCGCAACTGCGCCCGCCACCAAATCGCACCCGGAGCCGGAAGCTTTACCTGCGCCGCCGCGCTTGCGCGCGATTGCTGAAAAGCCTGCGTAACCAGCACCAGTTCCGCGCAAGTGCGGCAACCGCTCAGGTGCGCGCGCAACTCCGCCGGACAAGCATGCGGCCAATGCCCCTGCTCCAGCAGTTGCTGCACCTCCGTTTGGTGGCCACACGCACGCAATGTCATAGTTGGCTCCTGAAGCCGGATGTCGATTGCCGCGCCGCTTCCGGCCCCGCCGCTTGCGCAAAAAGAATCCGCGCAATCTTGCGCCGCGCCCTGAACAGCAGCAGCCGGATGCTGGCGCTGGCGAGGCCCGTTATCTGCGCAATCTCGTGGTGCGAGTAGCCTTCCGCATGCGCCAGCCACAGCAGCTGCCTGTCCCGCGGCCGCATCAGCTTGAGCGCCGGCCCCAGCACCGCCTGCGACTCACGCTCGCCGGACCGATCCGCCGCGGCAAAAAACTCCTCCGGCATCTCCTCAATCGAAGCCGCCTTCGGCCGCCGCCAATGATCGCGAAGCAGATTGGTGGCAATGCGAAACAGGTACCGCCGCGCCCCCACTTCCCCCTCGGCCAGCGACAGTTCCGGCCGCCCCGCGCAAAGAAAGCGCACAAAGCTCTCCTGCATCAGGTCGTCGGCCAGCGCTGGGTCCGCCGAAACGCGCGCAAGGTACGCCCACAGCGGCCGCGCCGAACGTTGATAGAAAGCGGCAAACGCCTCGCTATCCATGAGCGTTTCGTGCGGCGTTGCATCCGCCGCCAAACCCGCGGCAAGCCGCCCGTCGCCGGCAATTGGATTCAGGAATAGAGCTTCCCAACTCATTGGCGCTTGCGTCCTCACTCCATTGGCGTCCACCGGGATGGTCACCCCGGCTCACTTCGCATCCCGGGTATCGAAGTGCGGCGGTGCAAGCCGGCTGCCGGTTGCCTGGCTCTCTGGAATCAGGCCCAGCCGCCCAGCCAGAACCCACGTGATCCCTGCCGAGATGATAAACCCAAGTCCGGGCATGAACGCGACAGTGCCCATCACCAGCATGGCCTCGTGCATTTCTGTGCGCACATTGCGCAGCATGAAGAACCCAACTCCCAGCAAAACCAGCACAATCCCAATTTGCAGCGGCGTCAGAACCCGCGCAATCGCATTGGGAACGCGCTGCTCCGGCTCAAACCCCACAGGAATCGGCGCAGCTTCCAGGAACCGCTTGCCTGCCTCCGTTTCCATGTACCCCGCCAGTTCCTGATTGGAACTGAACTTGTCGATCAGGCGTCCGTGGACTTCGCTCTGCAACTTGAAGATGCGTCCCCAGCGGCGATTCTCAAGGAACTGACGTACCAGCCAAACCAGCGCCGCCAGGAAGCAGGCGAATGCTAAAACCGCGGCGATGGGACCAAGCACATCCCCGGCCGACCATGAATCATTTCGCCGCGGCGTCAGTTCCGGCCATACCGCCCGTTCCAGCGCCTGGTCCGGGCTGCCGTCTTCCTCATGCACATGGGTAAACAGGTAGAATTCCGGGTTGCGCGCCACTTCAGGATGCGCGACAAGGAACTCCGCCAGTTGCGGATTGTTGCGGCTCACATAGTCTTGGTTCGACAACAGGGTAGGGTCGCGGGCCACCACTGTCGTCAGCGTCGGACTCAGCTTCAGCAGCCGGATGAGTTCCCTCTGGGTGGCTTCCAGGTCGCGATCACTCACCCGGTCGGCCTGCGCTTGAGGTTGAATGGCAGCCCTGGCCGGCGCCGCGGGGCGCGCAGGTGCGGGCGCGGTCTGTGCCGAAGCAAAAGTGGCGGACAGCACAACTGGAGCCAGCAAACAACCAACAATCCAGGGCAGAATTCGAGCATATCGCGGCATTTCCATTCCCTCACTTGAAAGAAGCGATTGATTCGCTTCTACCCACACAACGAACCGGCCCGCCCATTGGTTAACAGTCCCAGCAAACATCGGCAGAAGAAAGTAAACTTACCGTAAGGGACGACCAGTTCGTGCGTGCCCTAGGAGAAGCATGAAGGCCCATTTTTCATTCGGCAAGAGCGGCATTGACGTACCCATTCCCGACGGCTTCCGCACCCAGGTCATCATGAGCCACACCGCCCGCGCGCTCGACGACGAGCAAGCAGCCCTCAACGCCGCCCTCGACCTCGACTCGCCCATCGGCTGCCCGCCGCTCGCCGTCCTCGCCGCCGGCAAGAAAACCGCCACCATCTCCGTCTGCGATATCACCCGTCCCGCGCCCAACGGCGTCACGCTGCCCCCCCTCCTCGATCGTCTTCACCATGCCGGAATTCCCGCCGAAGCCATCACCATCCTCATCGCCACGGGGCTGCATCGCGGCGCGACTGAGGAAGAAATCAACACCATCGTCGGCGCCGAAATCGCCGCGAAATATTCCATCGTCAGCCACGACGCCAAGGCGCTCGACGAGCATCGCTTCCTGGGCGAAACGGGCCGCTGCACGCCAGTCTACATCGACGAGCGCTTCATCGCCGCAGACCTGCACATCACCCTCGGCTTCATCGAGCAGCACTTGATGCTCGGCTTCAGCGGGGGCCGCAAGCTCATCGCTCCCGGCCTTGCCGCGCAGGAGACCATCAAGGTCATTCACTCGCCCCGCTTCATGCGCGAACCGCTGGCCACCGAGGGCTCCATTGAAGCCAATCCCCTCCACGCCGAGTTGCTTGAGATAGCCCGCATGGCTCGTCACGACTTCATCCTCGATGTCACCCTCACGCAGGATCGCAAAATCTCCGGAGTCTTTGCCGGCGATCCCGTCCAGGCCCACGCCGCTGGCGTAGCCTTTGTCGAGCAAACTTGCCTGGAGCGCCTAGAAGAGCCATTCGACGCCGTCATCACCAGTTCCGCCGGCTACCCGCTCGACCTTACCTTCTATCAATGCGTCAAGGGCATCACCGCCGCCGCCCACATGGTCAAGCCCGGA
>JBEKFD010000341.1:0-3949 GCA_050013495.1 Occallatibacter sp.
CATAGGTGTTGCCTCCATAAATCGATTTCGTTGCGTACTTGCTTTTAGCTCTTACTGCAAGCTTCCTGTTGTCGCGTTGACCGGGCTGCCAATGGCTTCGCCGGACACGAGAAGTTCAACTCTCCGGTTCTGCTGACGGCCCGAGGAGTTATCGTTTGAAGCAACTGGCAAACTGTTGCCGTAGCCTCTGGATGAGACTGAATTTGTCGCCACGCCTTCTTGCACCAGATAATCGCGCACCGATCCAGCACGGTTCTCCGACAATGTTTGATTCATATCATCGCCGCCCACATTGTCTGTGTAGCCGCCGACTTGAATGTCGAGTCCAGGATAGGCCAGCAGAATGCCGGCGACTTTTGCCAGTTTTTCCCGTGCCCCCGGTTTCAACGAGTATTTTCCGGTGTCAAACAAAACATCGGACATGCTGACGATGAGACCGCGCGCGCTATCACGAGTCTGAAGAATGGAATTCAACTGCTCCGACAATCGCGTCCGCATGGCCGCTTTGTCGGTTTCCGCTTGTTGCGCACTTGCCTGTGCCTGCTGCGCAGCTAAACGAGACTGCTCTGCATCGGCCTGCGCCGCGGAGATTGCATTGGCGGACGAAGCTTCGCTGTTCGCCATGTCGGTCCGAGCCTGGGCGGTTGCCGTTTCTGCGTTGGCAGCATCAGCGCGGGCGTTCGCGGCATCCGATTCAGCCTTAGTCTTGGCCGCTTGAGCGAGCGCCGCCTCAGACTGGGCTTGATCTCTCTGCCGCATCGCATCATCGGCTTGCGCCTGCGATTGTGCTTGGGCATCGCTCGACGTCTGACGTTCGTTTGCCAGGCGCATCTCGTCCAGTTTCTTGACCGCAATTTCGCGGGCATCTTCGGAAGTTTGCACTGCCTCGCGTGAGACTGCGATCAGCGGCTTGCTGTCGACGTGTTTCCGCGTGGCATATTCGTCCGCATTGTTCATCAACTGAACCGCATGCTGATAACTATTGCTGGCATACTGTTCGGCCCCTTCGGATTGCGCGATACGCAGTGCATTCCGCGCCTCGAAGAATTCCAGCGGCAGCCTGGCGTTCAGGACCACCGGGTCAAACCGGTAGCCGGTGGGAATGTAACCGCCGCGCTCCATCAGTTCGTAATTCGCGTTCACTGCCTCGGTAGTGCCCTTGGTGGAGTCGCGAACCACATTTTCCAGAACAACCGCGTTGCTGGGTTGCCGCACGGCATAATAAGGTTCCGCGGTAACGATCAAAGCAAAAGCCTGAAGGTCTGTAGTTACGCGCAGCTTGCTGCGATGGTTGTCGCCGACTAACACTTCGCCCAGGTTTACGGCGCGGCCTTCGGGAGAAATCGCCCACAAGACGTAGGTCAGATACTCATTGCCGAAAGTCGTCGGTACCCGCAGGTCGCCGAATTCCGCGTCGATCTCAATCGATCCGCGCTTGCTATTTACCTTTGCCTCGCCGTTCGCTGAGGGCATCAAGTCCGTGCCCGCGAAGTCGAGCCTGGAGGCCCCGCTGCGATGCTCATAGTCGACGGCCTGCACGTTGCGGCT
Source organism: Occallatibacter sp. (assembly GCA_050013495.1). Lineage (GTDB taxonomy): Bacteria > Acidobacteriota > Terriglobia > Terriglobales > Acidobacteriaceae > Telmatobacter. The sequence goes on from JBEKFD010000341.1 coordinate 1,549, forward strand.
GACTACGTTGACTCGGAATACCGGCGTTGGACTGCCGGGCTCGACGACGCTGTTTTGGCGATTGATTTGAGCGAAAGCGCTCATGCTAATGGTGATTCCGACTGCTAACAACAACTGAGTTTTCAAGATATCTCCCTGGCAGATGTCTGCCGAGTCACATGAGTTCGTGCGTTGGCGGGCCTGGTGCTCACTGACCGATCTTCACTGACCGATCATTGGCCAGATCGTCACCCCTTCCCAAGGCGGATATTGGGAAGAGAATGGAACAGCCCAGTAACATTCAGGATCCACAGAACCACGGCAATGACCACGATGCCGTTGAAAATTGATTTGATGGTCCCCTGCATGGGAATGAAGCGATTCACCAGCCACAGGAGGACGCCTACCACGATCAGAACTTCGAGCAGTTGAATTAGAGGCATAGTATTTGACCTTCCTTTTTTGCGGGCTAAGTCCTCTCATCTGCCTGGAGGTGTTGGCCCAAAAGTTCGATGTGCAGGACTGTTTAGGGTCGAATCGTGTTCGGCCGCGGGCTTTCGCGGCATACACACAGATGAAGATTGCCGATTGGCTGGATGTGGTCGCTTAGCCGTGACTCGATGAGGAGTCGACCAGCAGCGGGCCTCAGAATCGGAGCTACGAATCAGCGTTCGCCGCTCCGTCTACACACTCAACAGAACTAAAGGATGACAGGTGTCGACCCTTTGCGTCTGAGCAAGATAGCTCACTTATGAAGAACAACATCGTCGATGCCGGTGCCGCAGCCGGATCAAGTCAGTGGAGCTTCATTGGGCCTGACTTTGCTTGCCCTGATGTGCTCCAACGGAAGCGGCACATGGGGGCTATTGGCACTACTCGACCGCACAGAGTGCATCAACGCCCAGGAATAGTCGAATTCCTGCCCGCACTTCAGGCAGACCTGGTACGTCCGCTTGTTGATTGTGAATACACCGCTACGTTGGCGGTGATGGCAACCTATCGCCAACTGGAATATTGAAAAAAGTGATTTCATCAATCCTCCACGTGCTGCCGGCGCTCGTAACTTCCGTTGGCATCGAGCCACTCTAGCAGCGAGCGCACGCTGGCCCGGGCCAGAGCAATCGCGCAATCCGCCGCGCCGTAATAGACATTGATGGTGTCGCCATCGGCGTCCATCGTATATCCGCACGGGAACACCACATCGTCAACGTCGCCATGGCACTCGTAGTCGGCTTCGGGCCCGAAGATCCACGAATCGCCCCGCAGTAAACACTTTGCCGGATTCTCGAGCTCGAAAAGAGCCAATCCTAAGCGATAAAGACAGCCCGAAGGCGTGTGGCGCACTCCGTGGTAGAACACGAGCCATCCTCGGGCGGTCTCAATGGGCGGTGGCGACAAGCCGATTTTGTTGGCATCCCACCATGCGCCGCGACGTGCTTCCAGCATCAGCCTGTGTCTGCCCCAATAACGCAGGTCGGGAGAATAGGAAATCCACATGTGCGCTCCGAGGTTCGTCATCGGACGATGGATGAGCGCCCAACATCCATCGATTCTTCGCGGGAGAAGCGCCGAGTCCTTGTCGTCCGGGGGCATGATGACGCCGTAGCGCTCAAAAGTTCGGAAGTCTTTCGTCAGGGCCAGCGACACTCCGGGACCACCGCGCGAATAGGAGGTGTAGGTGAGCACGTATTTCTGCAGTTCGGGCACAAACGTGATACGCGGATCCTCGATGCCCCAGATTTCTTCCGGATGCTGTTGCGGATCGGGCATCAATGTCGGTTCGCGATCAATCTGCCATCCATCGACGCCATTCTTGGAACGCGCAGCGCAAAGATGCGACAAGCCGCGGCGGTCTTCGACGCGGCAGAGGAGCAGTGTGGTCCCGTCCGGCAACAAGGTGGCGCCGGCGTTGAACACGCTGTTGATGGAGTAGGGCCAATTCTTGCGCGTCAGGATGGGATTGCCCGGGTGTCGCAGAAGCAACGAGGGGTAGTGCGGGCTTTCGACGTTGACAAGGGTTGTTTCGGGAGTTGTCATGAGGGATCTTTGTACCTTTCAAGTACCGGGCTTTCCGATCGATCTTCGGGGTGTTCGATTGCGCGCATTTCCAGGAGCGCCGTCAGAAACGACAACGTCGATTCCGCCCCTTGATTCTGATTGGCGCGTTCGGGATGTAATCCGTCCCGGCAGCCACCCGTGGCGGAATCATAAAGTGGAAGTTGCAGATCGTTGTCGCCAAGGAACCAATTAAAGGCCGACCAGGCCTCGTTGCGCCAGCGACTGTCCCCGGTGACGCGGTAGGCCTCGAGGCACGCAGATACAGCGCCAGCAGCCTCAATGGGTTGTTGATCGAAGCGCGCCTTGTGACCACCCTGGCGATAAAAGCCTTGCGAGCCGATGGGGACAAAGTGGTGGTTGACTT
>JBEKFD010000342.1:0-4320 GCA_050013495.1 Occallatibacter sp.
CCCAGCGACTCGGCTTCCGGGGCGTTCGAGTGGGTCCGCTCTTCCCCGCGCTCACGCATGGCTGCGATCTCACTCAGCGAATGTCTCACGATAATAGATTTCCCGTTCATCTCTGCTCGCTTTCTGGGCGCTGATGAGGCGAATCAGATTCTCGCCGCGCCAGGTAAAGACAACGCGATAGATTTCGTGCTCGACACACCCCAGAGCGATCCACCGCGGCTCGCCATACTCCTCGCGGTCGTCGATACGCTCCAATCGCTCGTTGCGAAAGATAGCCGCGGCGGTCAGAAACGAAACCCTGTGCTTCTCAAGATTGATCCTGGCCTTGACTTCGTCCCACTCGAATTCGAGTTCCTTGCCGACCATCGCATGCTCCTATTATGTACACAAATGGGTACACAAATCAAGCCGAGGCCGAGTACCCCCGAAGCCTGACCCAAGTCGGCCATTGGGAGCTCACCTGCACCGCAAGGCCCTGACCGCCGGACCCGCCGCGTTCACGCCAATGATATTCTGGATCAGTCGAACAAACGAAGAATCCAAGTTCAAATCAAGTCAGGTCAGAGCAGAATATGTCGTCGTTGAACGATCTCGAATTCGCATATGCTCCGGTGCGCGACCAAACGCGCGACCTGCGGGAGTATCTTTGACCCGGCTCGCATCCGCAGGGAACTCGCAGAAATAGAAACCAGGCTCGCCGATCCAGCCCTCTGGAACGACCCCGCCGCGTCCAAGCCACTGATGCGCGACCGCAAGCGCCTTGAAAACCTCGTCGCCGACGACGAGCAGCTCGTCCGCCGCACCGGCGACATTGAAGCCTACTTCGAGCTGGCCCGCGAGGGCGAAGATGTGCTCGCCGATCTTGAGCGCGACATCAAAGCTCTTTCCGCCTTCAACGAAGAGCTCGAAGCGCGCACCATGCTCAATGGCGAGGCCGATCCGCTGAACGCGATTGTCACCGTCCACCCCGGCGCGGGCGGCACCGAAAGCCAGGACTGGGCCGAGATGCTGATGCGCATGTACCTGCGCTGGGCCGAGCAGCAGGGCTTCAAAACCGAAATCAACGACCTGCAGGACGGCGACGAAGCGGGCATCAAATCCGCCACCTTCACGATTATCGGCGAATACGCCTTCGGCCAGTTGGCCGGGGAAAGCGGCGTCCATCGCCTGGTTCGCATTTCGCCCTTCGACCAGGCCAAGCGCCGCCACACGTCGTTCGCGTCGGTTTACGTTTCGCCGGAAATCGACGACTCTATCCAAGTGGACTTGAAGGTGGAGGACCTGCGCATCGACACCTACCGCTCCGGCGGCAAAGGCGGCCAGCACGTCAACACCACCGACTCCGCTGTTCGCATGACGCATCTCCCCACCGGCATCGTCGTCCAATGCCAGAACGAGCGTTCGCAGCACAAAAACCGCGAGAAGGCCATGAAGATGCTGCGCTCGCGGCTCTACGAATACGAGCTCGACAAGAAGAAGGCCATCAGCAGGAAGCTCGAAGATTCCAAGCTAGAAATCAACTTCGGTTCCCAGATCCGCTCCTACGTGCTGCAACCTTATCGCATCGCGAAGGACCACCGCACCAAGGTGGAAGTGGGCGATGTGGACAAGGTGCTGGACGGTTTCCTCGAGCCATTTCTCCGTGGATATCTTTTAGCCAAGCGCCGCGGCACCGCCGTAGCGGCCGCCCCGGAGGAAGACGACCTAGACGTCTAGCCCTCTTGCCAGCGAGCCGGTCACTGATTACCGCGAACTGTGAACTAAGATCTGTGAACTAAGAACTGCGAACTGCAAACAGCCCCCATGACCAACGATCCAGCCATCATCGATGAAATGCTGCGCAACGCGAAGACCGTCGCCGTGGTCGGCATAAGCGACAAGACCTGGCGCGCCAGCCACAACATCGGCCGCTACCTGGCCGCCAACGGCTACAGAGTCATCCCAGTCAATCCTGCCCTTACCCAAGTCCTGGGCCTGAGGTGCTACCCGGATCTCGAAGCCGCACAAGCCGCCTCGCGCGAGGAAACCGCCGCCGGAATTGACCTGGTGGATGTTTTTCGCGCTTCCGAGTTCGTTCCAGCCATCGTCGAGGACGTGATCCGCCTGCGCATCCCCTACCTCTGGCTTCAGGACGGCGTGATCCACGAGGAAGCTGTGGCACGAGCCCGCGCCGCCGGCGTCAAGTGCATCCAGAACGACTGCATCTTCCGCGAACATGCGGCGCGACCCGAACTGTCTGCCCGGCAATAAAGAATGCAAAGTTCAGCGTCCATCCTCCGGTAGACTAAGTCCAATCGGCAGGAGCCTTCGTACTTCAGGTATGCGCCTTTTCAGATCGATCTTCGCGTTGACGCTGATGCTTGCCGCAGGGCTGCCCGCGCGCGCCGTCTCCGCGACAGCCGATGCCCCGCATGTGCATGTGCAGCTTGTGGTGCCGGCCTCGGCATTCAGCCGCGGCGAAGCTGCCGATGCAGGGCTCTATTTCAAGATCGACCCCGGCTGGCACGTTTACTGGAAGAACGCCGGAGACGCCGGCGAGCCGCCGCACATGAAATGGACTCTCCCGGATGGGATCGCAGCTGGGCCGCTCGAATTTCCCGCTCCCAGGCGGCTGCCCCTCGGTCCGCTGATGGACTTCGGCTATGAGGACGAAGTCTTATTCCCGTTCAAGTTGAATGTGGCGCAGACTGCCATGCCGGGCTGGGCCGTGCTTCACGCCAAGGTGGATTGGCTGGTTTGCCAGGCGAGCTGCATCCCCGGGAAGGCGGAGTTGGAGGTGACCCGTGGAGTGACCGAGCACCCCGGCCGCTCCGCTCTGCTGGCTGCCGACGAGGCCTTGTTCAAGCGTCTAAGCGGCCGTCTTCCCAAGCCTTTACCGCCGGGGGTGGAAGCTGCGTTTCAACCCACGAAGGAAGGCTTCCGGCTCACCGTGGACACGGGACGCGAGGAAACCATGGCGGCGTTTTTCCCTGCCGAGCCTGACGTGATCGACAACCCGGCTCCGCAGAACCTTGAGCCTGCCACGAATGGATTGGCTCTCAATCTCAAGAAGGATACGAATCTTTCCGCAAACCCTGCTGAATTGAAAGGGGTTCTGGAACTTTCCGGCGGCCGCGCCTATGAAATCGCCGCTGCGCAGGGAGATGCTTTGAAGGCTGGCCCTGCCGCTGAATCTTCTCAACTTCACGTTCCCGCTTCGGCCTCTTCGCAGGCGAGCGCTGCGGTCCAGACTGCTCCAGCGGTTCCCGCCGGCCCGCCTGCGGTGATGTCGACCACGGCCTCAGCTCCTGCATTTGCGCCCACCGTTTCGACTTCGATCCAGACCGCGCCAATTCGGCCTTCCGGCATAGGCCTGCTTCAGGCAACCGGGCTGGCGTTCCTCGGCGGGCTGCTTCTCAACCTGATGCCTTGCGTCTTCCCGGTGCTCTTTCTCAAGGGCTTGTCGCTGGTCAACTCCGGCAACGAGGAGCGGCACAAGCTGAGGATGCACGGATTCATCTACGCTGCCGGCATTCTCGTCTCGTTCTGGGTCCTGGTGGCTGCCCTGCTCGGCTTGCGCGCTGCGGGCGGGACGCTTGGATGGGGATTCCAGTTCCAGTCGCCGGTTTTTCTGGCGCTGATGGCGGGGCTGCTGTTCTTCCTCGGCCTCTCGCTGGCGGGGCAATTCGAAATCGGCCTCACGCTGACTAGCGCCGGAGGTTCCCTGGCCGCGAAACAAGGCTACACCGGCAGCTTCTTCACCGGCGTGCTGGCCGTGGTGGTGGCTACCCCGTGCACTGCTCCCTTTATGGGCGCGGCGCTTGGCTACGCATTGGCGCAAAACGCCGCAGTCACCTTCGCCGTATTCACTGCCCTGGCGCTGGGACTGGCAATCCCATACGTAGCCCTCACGCTTCAACCGGCGTGGACGCGCCTTCCTTGCAAACTTCCTTCTGCTGGCGATTGCAGGGTGGTTTCTGGGCCGATGGCCGGCCACGCGTTGGGCTACCGTGGTGGCAGCATTGATCGTTCTTGGGGCCGTAGCCGTGGGTGTGATAGCTCCCGGAAAGCTGGCTCGCGCTCCTGAAACCGGGGCCACAGCAAGCCAGGGCGATTGGCAGCCCTGGTCCGCGCAGGCCGTTGCCCGTTACCAGGCTCGGGGCCGCCCGGTCATGGTGGACTTCACCGCCAGTTGGTGCCTGAGCTGCCAGGTGAATGAGCGCGTCGCCCTTGACCAGCCCTCCGTCCAAAAGGCTTTCCAGGACGCCAATGTCGCCCTGCTCAAAGCCGACTGGACACGCGGCGACGATGCCATTACGCAGACACTTGCTTCATTGGGCC
>JBEKFD010000343.1:0-3909 GCA_050013495.1 Occallatibacter sp.
ATGGAGCGCCTCAAGGTCAAGCCTCTCCGTGAAGCCGCAGGCCAACTTCAGCAACACGTCGAGCTTGAGCAGCCGCAGATATTCCCCAAACGATTCCAGATGACCTTCAAGGAAAGCGAGGTTTTCTCCGGTGAGTAGACGCATTCAGACGGGAATAATTGCCCAGCCTGCCGCAATCAGAACCAGCGATGCGGCCGACGAAAGGGAAACCTCCGAGGTTTCGTTCACCGATACCGAAGAATTGACGCTAGGGGTCAGGCCTAGTTCTGTCGCCTTCGCCACAACCTCATCTCCAGCAGTCAACGACGATTATCTCGACCGCTTGGTCAAGTACATCCCGGCCGAGGTCGTAGCTCTCTATCTCGGAGCCACGAACGTCGTTCCCCTCAAGGATCCTAGCCACTGGACGGCCCTCTGGATCATTGCAGGCCTCTGCGCCGTTTGTACCCCAATCTATATGTATGTCGCAACGAAGGAAGGAGGCAAACCGACTCTCTGGTCCCAGATCCTAATCAGTTCCATCGCCTTCCTTGTATGGGTCTTCGCGATCGGAGGTCCCTTTCGGGTCTTCCCATGGTACGAAGAAAAACAATGGACCGCAGCAATCGCAATCACCTTCGGGACTTTTCTGGTGGGCCTCTACAAACCCGCGCCAGGGCCAGCAACAGACTCGTAGTTTTTGCCGACAATCCCAAGCGAATTGCGGATGTTTCCTTTACATAGAGATCGAGGGTGTGTACTCTTCACCTTCATTTCACAATGCTGAGTAGGATTACGGGCAAACGGGGAGTTGATTCTTCGTCGTCGAGAACAACCCAACTCGCCCATCCACATGGTTTTCAGTCGGGCCAAATTTGGGCTTTACCGGATTGGTCCCTTGAAACGCCAATTGCTCCAGAATGGCTTCTGGAATGTTGCCAAATCGCCGATTCACTCATCGAGGAATCCAGCGAATGGTGAGAGACGAGATCCAATTCGTCGGCTTGCGGTTGGGTGACGGTCAATTCGGAAGTTGCTTCTGCTGACGAAAACAAGAAATCAGAGGAAGGGATGCCCAAGCCTCATGAATACTTGGAATTCTTGATTACGGTTTCAAATGATCTATTCACACGCCGCAAGGACAGCTAGGCGAAAAATCTCGTAAACTATTGATTATAAACTAGTTAAAGAGTGCCTGGAGGGGGGCGGATTCCGGCCCCGTATTGATTCTAAACAAGTTATTGATATTTAAGGGCACTCAAAACGCTGAAAACGGTCAAGTGGACGAATCCACACACGTATTACACACACAGGATTTGAGGCAATTGGGTTCCGCATTCAGCCGCTTCGATCCATCGTCTGATTTTACGGTTCGCAATTCTGAGAGGGACACTGTGGCCTCGGTTCCATTCGACGATAAAAGGCCCAGGCTCGCGAGACCGGGCTATGATGTGCGTTGCAGCCATTGGGCCATCCTGAACGACATCGCATGTAACGAATTCCCCATTCCATGACTTTGTTCTTGTGAATGCACAACCCAAGGACGTCCCAAGCCATGAATTCCCACCGTAATCGAGATGTATGCCTTGCTCTCATGCTTTGCATGGGCGGAGTGGCATCCTTTGCACAAGAGCCACTAACGCTCCGGCAAGCCATTGACCAGGCGCTGGGACAGAATCCAGAGGCGGCGATTGCCCGTGCTGACGATAAGACGGCCAGCGCAGCGGCAAGCGTGGCCCGCACCCAACTGCTGCCGCAACTCAACTTCACGGAAGACATCTCCCGCGGCAACGACCCTGTGTACGCCTTCGGCACGCGCCTCAGGCAGCGCCAGTTCACGCAGGCTGACTTTGCCCTGAACTCGCTGAATTACCCGCAACCCATTGGAAACTTCTCTTCGCGCTTCTCGGGTTCCTGGATGGCCTTCGACTCGTTCAAAACGCAGAGGGAGATTCGCCGCGCGGATCTTTACAGAAAGAGCGCCTCATCCTCGGCCAAGGCGGTGGACCAGCAGATCGTCCTGCACGTTGTGCAGGCATATGAGTCAGTGCTTTACACGCAGCGGGAGGTTGCTGTTGCCCAGCACGAACAGGAGACGGCGGCGGCGCTGCAGAGTTCCATCCAGGAGCGCGTCAAGGCCGGCCTTGCGGTGGAGTCGGACCGGATGTCGGCACTGGTGAACACGGCCGTACGCAAAGAAGAATTGATTGCCGCCGAGGGCGACCTGGAGCTGGCGTGGGCCGGGTTGAGCGAGGCCATGGGAGCCACGAAGCTGAAGGCATCCGAACTAAAGCCGATTGAGCCGCACAGATTTCCGCAGCAGCCGTTGGAAGAAGAGATGGCAACGGCCGCAAAGACGCGGCCTGATCTGAGATCGCTGGGAGAGATGCAGTCGGCGCAGGCATCAGCCGTGGGCGCGGCGAAGTCGGAGTTTGGCCCTCGCGTAAGCGCCTATGGAAACTGGGAAGAAGACAGAACAACCTTCGCCGGTTCAGGAGGCAACAACTGGGTGGCCGGTGTGCAGGTCAGCATCGATATTCTGCCCTTTGGCAAGCGCGCCCAGCTTGCGCGGGAGAGCGCCAACAAACAACGGATTGATGCGCAAGTGGCTGCTTCGCAACTTCACGCGCGCACGGAGGTGAGTCAAGCGCACATTCACCGGCAGACGGCGGAACTCTCAATGGAAACCGCGCAGGCAACGATGGATCAATCGGGCGAGAGCCTGCGCATTCTGAAGAATCGTTATAGCGCCGGGATTGCCACCATCACCGACTTGCTGCGCGCCGAGGATGCTGAGCGGCAGAGCCAGTCGAACTACTGGCATGCCGTCTACGGCAACGCCATGGCCTATGCCGAACTGCTTTATGCGACAGGGACGCTGATTCCCGATGCCGCGGAGGAATTGCAATGAAGATTGTCCTAGGGGCAAGTTTGCTTGCCGTTACAGCAATGATGATGTCCGGTTGCCAGGGCGGCGAATCCGCATCACCGGCGGTGATACAAGCCGCGCAGGCGCGCGTGGTGGAAAGCCAGCAGCAACAAGTACCTCAGAACATGCGCTCCACAGGGACCGTTCACGCGCGGGAGACAGCGATTTTATCGGCACAGGTGATGGGCCGCATCCAGCAGGTTCTGGTGCGCGCGGGAGATAGCGTGCGCGCGGGACAGACTCTCGTGGTGCTTGATGATGTGGCACTGCGCGCCTCGGCAGATCAGGCACAGGCAGCGGTGAGAGCAGCGCAAGGCCAGCAGGCTGCCGCGCAGACCGACGCAAATCTCGCAACCAGCACACTGGAGCGCTATCGGCAGTTGCAGGCGGAAAAGAGCGTGAGCCCGCAAGAGATGGATGAGGTTGCGCGGCGGGCCGAAGCCGCGGCCGCGCGGCTAGATGCGGCGCGCGCGCAAACCGAAGCAACGCGCGCTCAGGCAAGCGGTGCGACGGCCATGTTGAGTTACACACGATTACGTGCACCCTTTTCTGGTGTCGTCACCGCACGCATGGCCGATCCGGGAACAATGGCAGCGCCGGGCGTGCCGTTGCTTCAAATCGATCAAGCCGGTGCGCTGCAACTGCAAACTACATTCGATGAGTCCGTCATTGGTGCGATTCACAAGGGAATGAAGGTCCAGGTAGCGAGCGATGGTGCAGGAGCCACGACATTTCCCGGCGTCGTTGCAGAGATCAACGCCGCCGCCGATCCCGCCAGCCACAGCTTTCTCGTCAAGATTGATTTGCCTTCTTCGAGCCAGTTGCGCGCCGGAATGTATGGGACGGCGGAGTTTCCCAACGGCCTCCGGCAGGCGATTCTCATTCCACATTCCGTTGTCGTGTTGCGCGGCTCTCTCACCTGCGTATACGTTCTCGACAGTCGTGGAATCGCGCAACTCCGGGCGGTCACTCTGGGTGCGACACAGAGCAATCTTGTCGAA
>JBEKFD010000344.1:0-3905 GCA_050013495.1 Occallatibacter sp.
CCATCAAGGGTGACTGGAACGGATCGGGCATGCACTGCAACTTCTCCACCAAATACCTGCGCGAAGTCGGTGGCAAGGAATATCTCGAAGCTCTCATGAAGGCCTTCTCCGAAAACGTCGCCGCGCACATTGCCGTGTACGGCCCAGACAACCATTTGCGCCTGACCGGCCTGCACGAAACCCAGGCCATTGACAAGTTCAGCTACGGGCTCTCCGATCGCGGCGCTTCCGTCCGCCTGCCTGTCAACTTCATCAAGAACGGCTACAAGGGCTATCTGGAGGACCGCCGCCCGAATTCCGAAGGCGATCCCTACCAGATCGTCTCGCGGATTCTTCACACCATCAACAGCGTGCCCAAGCCAGAGCTGGTTACAGCCTGACGCATGCGGTCAGATAGCGGACGCGGGAATGCAGTCGCAAATCCCAGATTCCGAATCGCAAATTCCGGAGGGAGCCGGGGGCTTCAGCCCCCGGAAATCAGCTAGAATTTGGGCGGCCTTCAGACTCGGACGCTGGAGGAACTAGTGGCAGGCCAAGACAGTTGGAAGCTTGAACCGATGGGGCGCTTGGTGTAGCCTGATCTGTTCAAGTGATGATTCAGACCCAAAAACGGGCGTACCAGGGTGGGAAGCATAACTGGCTTTCCATCCTGGTACGCCCATTTTGATTCTGGCCACCATGCTTCCGGAGGCTCAGGTCCAGCCCTGTTCAAATCCCGTATGTCTATCCACGCAAAGGAGATCCATGTCCACCGAGTATCGCAATTTCCTTGCTCTCTCGTATGAGGAGTTGGAAGAAAGAAACCTTGAAGCCAAAGCAGATCGCTCCAACCGCGTATCCGCAGACGAAGTCCGCGAAAAGCGGATCAAGTACCTGACCGACGAGAAGCGCATCAAGGCCGTCACCGTTCTGTTCAGCGACCTGGAAGGCCGCCTGCATCTGCTCGATTACGACAAGAAGTTTCTCCTCGGCGCTTACGAGAACCTGACCTTCGACGGTTCGTCCATCCGCGGGTTTACCGCGCAGAAGGAGAGCGATCTGCGCCTGGGCATCGATTGGAGCGCCTTTTACTGGGTTCCCGCAGACGTGTTCGGCAACGGCAAGGTGCTGGTCTTCGGCACGGTGATCGACAAGGACGGCACTCCCTACTCCGGCGACCTGCGCGGGGTCCTCAAGCACTATGCCGACAAGCTCTACGCCGAGAAAAAGTACACGCTCAACGCCGCCAACGAGATTGAAGGCTTCCTGTTCGCCGGACGCGACGCCGAGAAGACGTATCACGAGAAGGGCAAGTTCGAGTTCATCAACACTGGCGGCTACTATCATGTGCTGCCCCTCGATCCGCTGCGCCAGTTTATCGACACCGCGGCCGAAGTGCAGCGGGCCATGGGCTTCCAGAATGAGAAGGACCACCCCGAAGTTGCGCCCAGCCAGTTCGAAATCAACTACGGCTACGGCGAGGTAGTGGCCGCGGCAGACCAGATTCAGCTCTACAAACTGCTCACCCGCCAGATTGCCACCAACATGGGCTTCACGGCCTGCTTCCTACCCAAGCCTGTCGTCGGCGTCAATGGCAGCGGCATGCACACCAACGTCTCCATCTCCGAAGGCAAGACCAACCTGTTCTGGGATCCCAACGGCTTGGAAATGCTCTCCGCCTTCGGGTGGGATTTCATCGACCGCATCCTCACCTACGCCCTGGACACTTGCCTCATTCTCAATCCCAGCGTGAACTCGTACCGCCGCCTGGACCCGCACTTCGAAGCGCCCAATCAAATCAAGGCTTCGGCCACAGATCGCGGCTCCATGGTGCGCGTGCCCATTGGCAACTCGCGTTCCATGCGCGTGGAAGTGCGCTCGGTAGCTCCCGACGCCAACCCTTACCTGACCCTCTATTCCATCTTCAAGACCGGTATCGACGGCACCAAGGCGGAGATCGACAACCTGCGCCAGGCGCAACGCTACCTGCCTGACAACATCCAGTCGGCGATCGAGGATTTCAAGAACTCATCGTGGATTTCAGAGATTCTGGGCGCGGATGTGCAGGGCCGCTTTGCCGATCTGAAGCAGGCCGCTGCCAACCGTTCGCCGCGCGAACTGGGAACGTTTGTGAAGGGCTCTGAAGTTCAATACCACCACGAGGTCTACAACCAGTCGCTGTGGAATTTGTTCTAGATCGAACGCGCAGTCCTCTTTGAAAGGGCACGACCGGGGTACCCTGGGTCGCGTGCCGCAAACAGAATTGCGAAAAGAAAAAGAGAGCGGCGCGACCCGCAGGGTCGCGCCGCTCTCTCCGCCTTGGCACAACGCCGTTATAGAATTGCCGAACACAGGATATAGATTGCCCCCATCGCGTCTAACCAATCATCCCCGCACCCTGACCCCAACCACAAAAGGAATTGGTGGAATGTTCAGAAACAGCTTTTCAGGATTCAAAACGGCTGCGCTCCTCGCATTCAGCATGTCCAGCGCTGCCCTCGCCCAGCAGCCAAAGCAATATACCACCGAAGACTACGCCGCCGCCGAACGATTCATGAGTTACAACGTCAATCCCTTGGCTTACCAGGGCGTCGTCCGCGCGCAATGGATGGAGGACGGACGCTTCTGGTATCGCGAAGCCAACGCGAGCGGCGTGACCTATATTCTCGTCGATCCTGCCAAGGGCACCCGCGCCGCCGCCTTCGATCAGGTCAAGCTTACCGCCGCGCTCCACGCGGCATCGGACTCCATCAAGAATGAGCCGAAACACCTTGCGCTTTCCGATCTTGCTTTCTCTGATGGCGATTCCGTATTGACTTTGACGACTTCCGGCTCGACCTACCGGTGCGATCTCAACGCGCAACCGGAATCCTGCAAGCGCCTTTATTCATCGGGGGATGAGCCGGGGCCGCCGCAAGTAGCGGATCACGCAGAGAAAGGTCCCCCGCTTACGCTCTCGCCCGACAAGAAGCTCGGCGCATTCATCCGCGATTGGAATTTATGGGTGCGCGACATGGCCACAGGCGCAGAGATCCAACTCACCACCGATGGAGTTAAAGACTACGGCTACGCCACCGACAATGCAGGCTGGCAGCACTCTGACGCCGCCATCCTGCTCTGGTCGGCCGACTCAACCAAGATCGCAACCTTCCAGCAGGACCAGCGCAAGACCGGCGAGATGTATCTCGTCCCCGTCACCAATAGTCATCCGGAACTGAAGGCCTGGAAGTATCCGCTGGTCGGCGACAAGGACGTGACCATGATTGAGCGCGTGGTGATTGACGTGCACACGCGTAAGCTCGTCCGCCTCAAGATGCCGCCCGATCAGCACCGCTCCACCTTGTGCGACGATGTAGCCTGCCGCGGCTCGGGCTGGGTCGACGTTGAATGGAGTCCCGACGATGCGCATCTCGCCTTCGTCTCCACTTCGCGCGATCACAAGCAGGAGTGGCTGCGCGTGGCCGACACGGTGACTGGCGACGTGCGCGAAATTATGAGCGAGACGACGCCCAAGTTTTATGAGAGCGGCAATGGCAAAGTCAACTGGCATTATCTGCCCAAATCGAACGAGATTCTCTGGTTCAGCGAGCGCGACGACTGGGGCAATCTCTATCTCTACGATCTAACCACGGGCAAGCTCAAAAATCAGATCACGCATGGCCCCGGCAATGTAACCCAGGTACTCTACGTTGACGAGAGAGCGCGCACCATTTACTTCGTCGGCGTGGGCAAGGAAGCGGATCGCGATCCTTACTTCGAGCATTTCTATAGCGTCCACTTCGACGGCTCCGGCCTGAAATTGCTCACGCCTGAGAATGCCGACCACAACATCAAGGTCTCGAATGACGGCCGCTACTTCGTCGATTCCTACTCCACGCCCACGCAGCCGCAAACCACCGTCGTCCGCAACAACGACGGCAAGATCG
>JBEKFD010000345.1:0-5356 GCA_050013495.1 Occallatibacter sp.
AAAAGCCTCTCCAGAACGTCGGGAATCTCATGTACGATCTTCCGACGAGCCCGCTCGGACAAAGCATCTGCGGTCCGAGCATCCCGACAGAAGGATTGGCCTCCATGTATGCTTGCATCTTTGAGAGGCAGTCAGCAGGAACCTTCACATCCGAGTTAATGAGGCAAACATACTTACCCGCGCTGGCAGCGATGCCGATGTTGTTCGCTTTGGCGAATCCCAGGTTAGCGCTGTTCCGGATCAGGCGCACCCATGGAAAGTCCTGTTCCAAAACCTCAGGGGCGCCGTCGGTGGACGCATTGTCGACAACGATGACCTCGACCTTGGGGTTATCCCCATAACTGCGAAGCGAGTCAAGGCACTCCCAGGCAAACTGCCTCCCATTCCAGGTGACAATGATGATTGAAATGTCGATGGGTCTGGGATTCATGTGGATTCAGGATGGGCAATGTGCTGGGACGATGAGATTCTCGACAACGGAAGAAACCTGACAGGCTTGCGACCTCGACACCCTCAATGAGGCTTAAGCAAAGCTCTCGTCGGCGTCACGAATTGGGGTTCTGAGCAAGGGTCTGATCCTGCCTTCGGACAGCCCGGAAGTACTCTCTAGCCGTCATCCCCCCGTTTGACTCCCGATCCGTGTTCTTTCCTTTGTCGACGGAATGCACTACTTTGTAAGGGCTTTCCACCAATTCTTTTGCTGGATAGGGTAGCCCCGTCCATTCCAGGCAAAGCGGACCCGAAGGCGCTGCAAAGTGACCCAGGCTGAACCCCGCTGCAACCGTTGCCATAGAAAAGTAGACATCCTCCATCAACCTGCTGTGCCACCGGTATGGTACGTCCATGGCTCCTTGCGCAGCCATGGCCTCCAGACAAGGACGCGTAATGAAATATGCACCGCCAAAAACGTTGTCGCCTGTGCGGTATCCACGTTGCAGTGCCTGCCTGTAGAGCGCTGCCCAACTTGGCGCAAGACCCACCAGCTTCCTTATCAGGCTCATCTCCCGCTGGATCAGCCTCCGATGCGCGTCAAACGAGCGCGGCCGATCGTAGTCTTGCTCGTAGACCCCAAACAAACCAACAGTAGGGTTTGCACTCGAATAGACTTGAGCGTCTGAAAGCACGCCTGATTTGATGATGAGAGCATCCTGGTCCAACCGGAGCACAAGGCCGCAGTTGGTATCGGAGAGCACCAGGCGATATGCCGAACAGAGACTATGAACCAGGCGGATGCGACCCATCTGCCGCGGGTTACGCAAGATGCGCCAATTCGCGCGCTTCACCGAGGTCAGCGCTTCATACGTACCATCCTCTGTGTGATCGTCGACGATTACTACCAGATGTTCCTCGGCGCAAAACGACGCTACACTTTCCAAGGTATCCAGAACACACCCTTTGCCGGGTCCAACAGGGATAACAATCGCGCTCTTCACTTCGCCATCCTCGGGCATTCAGAGATCCCCTCCACTAATCCGAAATGGTAAGTTGAGCCCTTGAGGACTGACTGAATGCTGTTAATCCAACCAGGCAAAAGGCGGCCGTGACCAAGATCATAGACGCCGCGAAGACAATCCCTACTATAGGTGGAATCTTCATCCTCTGGCTCCACCAGATGATTGAGTCCGCTAACTGAAAGAGCACTGAGGTTCCGGCCAGCAAAATGCCGCGGCTCCATCTACCGAGCCTGTGAAGCCAGCCAGCCCATTCCAACGTTAGCGGGATGAAGGCCACCGTGTAACTGGCGACCCAGGAAACCGGGGCCACCAACACGACGATAACTGCAAACAGGGCCAATACGGCGGCGCGTTCGGAGCGTTTGGCCTGACGGCGACGGCTGACCAACAAGAGACAGCTTCCATAAAAGGCCAACTCAGCAAGCCGGATTATTAACGAAAGCGCAGGGGAGTGGAACGGGAGGATCGTCCGGACGCTCACATGGTCGAAGGTCCGGCCGAAGGCCAACCATGCGATCAGGCTTGGGATGCTTTGGTTTTCGGGGATTGGTACTCCGCCGGTCATAGCAGAAGCGACTGTGAAAAACTGCGCGAGGGATGCCGGTCCGTTGTAGATGGCCATCGCGCCAATTAGACTTGCAAGTGCAACGAAATAGCTAGTCAGCCATCGGCGATCACGCCAAACCAGAAAGAGTGGAACGACTCCCAGGGGGGTGACCTTGAGAGCTGTTGCCAGAGCTATCAGTGCGGCCGATAAAACGGTTCGTCCACGATCGTAAGCCAGGATGCCAAAGGCCCAAAGCGCGAAGAGGACGATATTCAGCTGACCCAAGTACTGGGTGTCCAGCATGGGACGAAAACAGAGGATAGCAAGCACCAATACTGCGAAATCAGCGCTCAAAATCCGTATACGCGCCAGGCCTGCAACAGCGATTAAAGAGCCGTACAGAAGCACAAGGTTGAGCGCGCGCCATGCTGATCCGGCGGCATCGTAGTGCAATCTGGCCAGCGGCGAAAGCAGATCGGCTAGTAGCGGCGGGTAGATATAGAGCATCACTGGAGGGGGGACTCCGTCAGCCTCTCCCCGCAGGGCTATCGCGCTTTGTCTTGGGGCCTCTACGTCGACTGGGATGCGGTCAAGCGCACCGTCATAGATCGGGGCGTGCCGGTCCAGATAGACCATGCGCGCTGCGCAGTAATAGACGCGAAAATCAAGGTGATACGAGCCTGCCTCCAAAGGAAAGTACAGGGATTTGATCAGGCCGAGAAAACTAAGGCCCATTACTGCTGCGAAGGCGGCTTTGCGCCAGTCCAAGAGCTCGATTCGATGCATCGTTCGCCTCTGCTCCATCGCGTCTTGTGATTTGCCTGTGACGGGAGTTACAAGAGACACGCAATCATGCCCGCATTTCAAGGTTATTTCCCGGATGCGTAACTATCTTGCCCGTCTGCATCCTGTCCCGTGGGAAGGCTCAGGAGATCAGCCTTCAGAGTGCCTCCGAAGGGACGGAAGCCTAGTCCATCCGCCTTAAGAAGTCCAAGCAAGGGCGATTTCCATAGCACATTGCGGATCCTCCTGCTCCCACAGGTATAGGTGCGCTCTTCAAGCTACTTCGGCAGTCCGTTCGCCATTGCGGATGCGGCGATCGGTATTCCGTCCTGCGTCTCGGACTCGCCATCCCATATCCTGCGCTTCGGCGCCCTAACTACGATAAGCCTGGGGGCTGTAGCAGCGGAAATAATGCACAGAAGCACGAACCATGAGTATTTTGTCTGGTCGAAGTAGCTGATGC
This sequence comes from Occallatibacter sp., assembly GCA_050013495.1. Lineage (GTDB taxonomy): Bacteria > Acidobacteriota > Terriglobia > Terriglobales > Acidobacteriaceae > Telmatobacter. The sequence goes on from JBEKFD010000345.1 coordinate 3,248, forward strand.
CAAAGAAGCCGACGCAGTGGGCAAACAGCGCCACGCCGATCAGCCAGAGCATCCACTCCCGCTTCCGATCCTGCGACGCCCGCTTCCGCGCCTTCCCAAGCCTGCGGAAGGACTGCGTGATGAGCAGAATGAAGCAGAGAAGCGTCGCCAGCCCACCGGTTTCTCCTTCGCCAATCCACTGCTCGCAGAGATCGTCCAGGTTGCCGAAGCCCCATGAAGCCTGTTTGTCCGTCCCCAGTAGCCACCAGTCGCCGAAATGCCGGAAGAACACGTCGATGAGATTTGCCCGGTGCCAGCCGGTACTACCGGAGATTAAGTGCACACGAGCGATAAGAAACCAAACAGGCGCCTTCATCACCAGGGAGCAGGCCGCCAGCAGGATCACAAAGGTCCAACGTACGGTTCGCATCTGTCCGCGAAGGGGCCAAAAGCAGATGCCGACAATGACGGCCATATACGACGTCAAGGGAGTGGAAGAGGAACAACTGATGACCATTGCCGTGCTGCCGGCCACGCCAACCGCCGCCAGCAGTTTCGTTCTCTTGCTCCGCCACAGCCAGACAAAGAAAGGCAGCAGAGTCGCCGCCAGAATCGGGTGTGCGAATGGCCCCTGCGCCCGGATATTGCCCACCCGCTCATTGGGCGTAACTGGGATGCTTCCAAAGTAGCCGAAGACGTTTACGTCGCGGGTGTACTCGTACAGCATGGCGACGCCCAGAACCCCGGCGATGACGGCAAAGGTCTTGGCAAGCCGTTCAATGTCCTTTGTGTCCCGGATCAGGAATCGCAGGAAGTAGTATCCCCCCAGAGTGTCCCATAAGAAACCTAACCTCTGAATGAATGGAGCAGCTTGGCCGAAGTAGTACAGGAGCGTTACCACGACATGGAGGGCCGCCCAGCAAGTGAATATCTTGTCCAGGTCGTTCCACCCGCCAGTGAGTATCCGCTGTTTCGCCCCCAACTTTGCCCACGCGAGCCGCCCCATTCCAAAGAGGATCAGGATTCGCGGCACGTAAAAGTGCACACCGCCCAGATGCAGCTCCTGGCCGGCAGGCAGCAGAAACAATGCCAGCAGAAAAGGCACAATGACATACTTCCGCGGAAGCCCGATAATGCAAAGGATCGCGGCAACCACCGCTACCGCGACCACGGGGTGCATCACCGTGTCGGTGGCCCCGCCGCCGAAGCTGCCCAAGATCGAAGTCTGCGCCTGCAACTAGTCACCACTCATAATCTGCCCGATGCACAGACGGATACGAACATCCATGAGCCCCGTTCGCCGCTGATATGACCAAACTCTAGACCTCATGGCGTCTTGGACCGATGCTGTGCGAATACCCGGCAAACTCTTCGCACGGGATGGCCCTCATCCGAGGAAACCACGGCGATCTCCTGCGAACGCGACTGCGAAAGCGTTCGCAACTCTCCAGGAGTCGCGCCATAGCTTTCCTTTGCCATGAGTTGGAACAGCGCATTTCCTGAATGTTGAGTCCTCTTCGGCCATGCAAGATGCTGCGCCTAAGCTGGCGCACGACGCCGCTGTCGCCCCTATCCTCCGCCGCGGCCAATGAGCGCTCCAGAATACTCAAATAGCACTCGCAAAGAACCCGCACGTCGCTTGACGCTCTCTTCGTGAGGCTGTTTGAGCTATCGGATGTCCAAATCGCCAGCGGCTCCCGGATATATGCCCATGGCCCCTCGATTGCGACCCTCATCGCCAACCCGTAGTCCTCCAAGTAGCGGAGACTGGCGTCAAACCCACCCGCCCTCTCAAGAGCTTTGCGGCGAACTGCGGCGCCCTGGTTGAACATGATGGTTCGGCTTGCCAGGACCTCGGCGACATTCAACCAGACACCCTCTTCGAAATTCGGACGGATCAGCGATACATTGAAAGAGCAATCATCATGTCCGCGCCCGTGGAAGTCCTTCAACAGTACATTGCATAGACAGCAGGGAACGGACTCGCCGACTCGTTCCAGAAGCCGCACCTGCCGTTCGAGCTTCGGAGGCGCCCAGAAGTCGTCAGAGTCCTGGAACGCAATGATTTCTCCTCGTGAAACCTCGATACCGCGGTTGCGCGCCGCCGCTGGACCCGCGTTCTCCTGAACA
>JBEKFD010000346.1:0-4471 GCA_050013495.1 Occallatibacter sp.
TGCTTCTATGTCGATCCAGAGGAATCGAGCCTTGCAGAAAGATTTGAAAGGATGGTCGAGTCAGCTTGGAAAGAAAGCCTTGAAAAGATGTCCGCGTCAGCTTCGAATGACCTTCTTAAAAATGCTCTCAGGAGTATGCCTGTCAATATTATGGAATATGTCAAACTTGCCGCTTTCGCAAAACATGAAGCTTTCAATGAGGAAATGGAGTGGAGGATCGTAATCTTCGTCGAAGACGGACCGAGATCAGAACGAATCAAATTTCGGCAAGGAAAGTCGATGTTGGTTTCTTATTTGGAGTTTAGTTGGAAAGATAGTGACCTTCCGAGCCCGATCCGACGAGTCGTTGTAGGCCCAACTCCAAACAATGGTGAGGCTGTAAGGGCAGTCGAGATGCTGCTAGAAAGATACGGTATTTCGCTCAGGGGCGAAGATTGCCCTGATGGCGTCGAAGTCGTCCCCTCCAAAATCCCCTACCGCAACTGGTAAAACCACGAACCTCATGCGAGCGAATAGCGAGCGATTGGCCGCACCGCAGGTGCTCACTATGCGCTTTCAATCTGGCGGCTGATCCAACGGCTCAGGCTTACGCCTTCTACCGCCGCGCGCAAAGCCGCCTTGCGGTGAAGCTCCGGCTCGGTGCGCAGCAGTATCTTTCCGTTGAAGGGGCGGTCGGGCTGCTGGCCGGTCTCGGCGCAAAGCTCCAGATAGCTGTCGATGCTCTCGCGGAAGGCGCGCCCCAACTCCGTGGCCGTTCTTCCCTCAAAATGAATCACATCCCGAAGGCCGGCGACCGTGCCGGAAAACGTTTTGTCCTCCGGATCGAAGTCGATAGGTCCGGCGGCATAACCTCTGTATTCCATCATGGCTTCATCCCCGCATTCGTGAGAAACTGGCGAACGGCATCGACCGCGCCTTTCTTGGTTTCAGGCCGAGGGTGCGGGCGGTGAAAGACTGCAGTCACACCGTTCAATCGTGCCGCAACCCTGCTTCCAGCACGCTCCGTCACCTCGCCGCCCAATGCGCGAATCAGCGATTCAATCGCCGACCAGCGAATGTCCGCGCGCGTTGGACGTGCAAAGATGTCTTTCAGCATGCCCTGTTGCGCCTTGTTCATGGCAATGGAAACCGGGCCTTTCTGGCTCCAGCGTGTCGGGAATATGATAGCACATTCCGCTATCATGCAACCGGGTTCGAGCCCTCCCGCAACTGGTGAAACCAAGACTGCGCTACACTACCCACAGGCAGGAGGACCGGGCGGTCGCTGCCGGAGGCTCAGGCGCAAGCTTGGGACCACCGGGGGAGGAAAGTCCGAACTCCGCAGGGCAGTGTGCCGGATAACGTCCGGGATGTGGGCTTCAAGGCTCACAGACGGCCAGTGCCACAGAAAAGATACCGCCTCGGCTACCCCTCTTTCGGCTCTTCGGAGCGGATCGAGGGCCACCGGAAGGGCCCCTCAGGTTCGCCTGGACGGCCATTCCTGCCGGGGTAAGGGTGAAATGGTGCGGTAAGAGCGCACCGCTCCGGCGGTAACGCCGGGGGCAGGGTAAACCCCACACGGAGCAAGACCAAATAGGGAGGGAAGCGCCCGCCAGGACCCAGGCGGCGCTGCGCATCGGCCCGATGCGTTCAGGCGGGTTCAAGGCAGTTGCCGAAACCTCCGGGTAGGTCGCTGATGAGTGTCCGCGGCAACGCGGCGCCTAGAGGAATGACCGCACACGACAGAATTCGGCTTACAGGTCCTTTTGCCGAATTGTTTTGCCACGACAGCCCCGGCTGAGAATCTTCCCCCGCCGGGGCTGACCATTTCGGGGGGCGGCAGACCTCCTGAATCGCTCCCTCAACTGCCTGCGATAGGATCGTTTCATGCTCCGCGTGAAGTTGCTTGACCCCGACGCCCGGACCCCAGTCGTCGCGCACCCCGGCGAGGATCTCGGCTACGATTTGTTTTCCCTTGAAGCCGCAGTCCTGGCTCCCCGCTCGACCGTCCGCGTCCGTACCGGGATCGCCGTCGAGGCCCGCCATCCCGTCACCGGCGCTCCCCTCGGGCTGCTGGTGCGCGACCGATCATCCATGGCGGCGAGAGGCGTCGCCACGACCGCAGGCGTCATCGATGCCGGCTACCGCGGCGAAATCCTCATCCTCATGACCAACCTCGGGGAGGCTGCTATCGAGCTGAAAGCGGGCGAAAAAATTGCCCAGATGATTCCCGTCCCGGTTCTTACCGGCCCCGTCGAGATTGTCGAATCCCTGGAAGACTCTGCACGAGCGGAGAAGGGCTTCGGGAGTTCCGGAGCGTAGGGTCAAAGGCGAACGGAATTGGGAGGAAGGGTCAGGGACTAAACAGGCAGGGGAAAAAGGCCTGCTTCCCGCGTAAGGGCCGGAGAGCATCCCACAGGAACTGAAGCCCTCGGTGATTCTGCGGTGCTTGCGGCACGACTGAAGTCGTGCCCTGACACTTCCAGAGCGAATTCGAGATTGCTGTACCCTGATAACCGCAGTGGTGCAACTACGAGGTGCCGTTTTCGGCGGCGATGGCTATCTCCGCACATCGCAATTCAGGATATAGCGATCCCGTTCCGCTCTAAGGTGCGGGATCGTGGAGTGATGGTCAACTTGTATCCTTGAGAAATCTAAAGTAGTACTTTAAATTTCTCAATAGTTAACTTTTGACTGCACGGCGATTCATGAAACCTTCCCGCGGTTGATCTCCACTGAAAACTGCTCCAGGGTAAGCGCCTCGGCTCCTCGCGCGACAGCGGTGAACGCGACCCCTGTGCGCGGCTTGCGATAGACAACGATGCGGCGGGTGGCGCGATCTTTGGCCACGCGAGAGAGCGAAAGCATGGGTGAGGCCATGGACGGCTGAACCGTCTTTGAGGCCTTGGCTTCCAGAAGCCAGAAACGCGCATTGGGCCGCGGAATCAGAAAGTCGATCTCCAGACCCTGCTGGTCACGAAAGTAGTAGAGTTCCTTGCGCTGGCCGCGGTTGATTTGGCTCTTGAGTATCTCGGATGCGACAAACCCCTCGAAGATGGGGCCGAGAAACGGTGACCGGTCGAGTTCTGCCTGCGACTGAATGCCGAGCAGATGGCAGGCGAGGCCGGCGTCTCCCCAATAGACTTTGGGCGATTTGACGAGGCGCTTACCGAAGTTCTCAAAATACGGCGGGACGAGAATGACCTGGCCGGTAATTTCAAGAATGCGCAGCCACTCGGAGATGGTGGGCACAGTGACGCCGAGCGGAGCGGCCAGGTCCGTCCGATTCAACATCTGTCCATGGCGGCTTGCGAGCAGTGAGAGAAAGCGGCGGAATCCGGCCAGATCGCGGACGTTGGTGATGAGGCGAACATCGCGCTCGATGTAGGTCTGCAGGTACGAGGCGAACCACAACTCGCGCCCACGTGGGTGCAGCACCACCTCAGGAAAGCCCCCAAGCAACATACCGGCCTTGGGGGTCTCGGCCAAGCTAAACGGCAATAGCTGGAGAATCGCGGCGCGGCCTGCCATGGATTCAGTAATGCCTTGCATCAACGGAGCTTCCTGCGAGCCGGTGAAGAGCCACTGGCCCATCTTGCGCGGGCGCGCATCGACCAGCGTGCGAACGTAATCGAGCAACTGCGGCGTGTTCTGAATCTCGTCGAAGATGACGGGAGGCTTCAAATTCTCAATAAAGGCTCGAGGATCGCGGCGGATGCGGTCCTGAATGTCGGGGTCCTCGAGAAGGATGTACTGAGCGCGGGGAAGCGCAAGGATGTACTGAGCGCGGGGAAGCGCGGTGCGCAACAAGGTGGTCTTGCCGGAACGGCGCGGGCCGGTAATGACCACCGCCGGAAAGCGGCGCAGGGCCGAATGAAGCAATGGCACGATCTGGCGGTGAATTGCGGGCATATGAGAAATCTATAGTAGCACTTTAAATAACTCAACACCAGAATAGAGCGATCGTAGACCGGAACCAAGACAGTAATGCGATAGGAACCCTATAAACAAAGGGCGCGAGGGGCTTCGGCTGGAAGGCCTGGAATTTTCTATAAGCAGCGGGACGCAAAATATTTCGCCCAAAGCTACCAGACGCGGCAGGGCGTTGGCGCCACCATCTTCGACGTCTTCTTGCAACTGAAGCTTCCGGCAAACTCGGGCAGATCGCTCAGGACGGTGTTGGCCCGGTACTCGTCCGGGGCGTGCGGATCGGTCTGCGCTTGCGTGCGCAACTGCTCGGGCCGTGTCTGCGTGCACCACCCCTGGGCGTAGGCAATCCAGAAGCGCTGGTCGGGTGTGTAGCCATCGACCTTGGCTGCCATATCGATGTGCGCAGTCTGCGCCTTGTCGAGCCAAGCCAACCAGGCCAGCCACAGGCCGCCCAGGTCGGCGAGGTTTTCGCCGAGGGTAAGCTTGCCATTCAAGTGCACGCCGGGGACGGCTTCAATGGCGTCGTACTGCTTGACCTCGCAGTCGGCGCGGGCATTGAATT
>JBEKFD010000347.1:0-5512 GCA_050013495.1 Occallatibacter sp.
GTTGGGACCGGTGAGGCCGTAGCGGCGGCCCTGGACAAAGCTGACGCTGACATCTTCGAAAAGGATCTTCGAGCCGTAGCGCATGGAGACGTTGGAGACACTGAGCATTCTTTTTCTATTTCCTGATTAGTAGGCCGCAGCAAGGTATTGGCGCTCACGGGCCGTCGGTAGCTGGGGTTGGTTCTCGATTGGGGCGTGCGGGCTGATTTCCCATGTCTTCCGCCGCGGCGGACTAGACGTGGAGCACCCAGAGTGCCCAAGGACTTTGGCTCTTCTAGTTTCTCATAGGCACTTGCAGTGGAGCAGAAGCTGCGTGCGCGGCCAGTCTCAAAGGTTTTCTCTGGCCGCCTTCGGGATTAAGAACGAGCTGGGAATCCGCTGGTCGAGGGTAGCGAATAGAGCGCGGTGATCGGCAGCGAGGCGAAGAAGGTGGCCATCCGTAACTTGCCCTGGGGTTCCAACCCAGTCCGGGATTGAGGAGATGTCGCTCCCGTCGGCAAGAAATGTAAGCGGCTGGCTCGCGTTCGCTTTCATTCTGAAAAGCAGCCTTTTGGCCTGGACAACGGTGAGGTTATAGATGGGCACGCTCGCAACGACTCGCACAAAGCCGATCTCCGTGATTGAAGAGGTCAAGAAAGTCGATCCGCGCTGTGATCTGATCCAATCGACAACACGCTGATGGAATTGATGTTGTGGGATGCTGAAAGCGATAAGCGCGTTCACGTCGAGCAGGTATTTCATGGGAAGTCAACGAGAAGCTCGCGAACCATTTCGCTGGTCAGTGTGGGTGCGTCGGGTCCGAGATCGATGACCGTGAACCCGGTTTCCGGGTCTTCGACGATGCGAGCTTCGTATTTTGGCTTCGCGGGCGACGTCAGGACGATCCGATCCTGCTCGATGGAGATATCGAGTGGGTCGCCGGCGCGAATGCCCAGCTTGCGCCGAATCGGGGCGGGGAGAACGACTTGGCCCTTGGTGGAGACGCGCGTCTGCATGGTAAGACGATCTTACCTCGAATAGCGCTTGCCTTCAAGGCGCCGACGCTTCTTGCGGTGAGGCGCAGGAGCCGGCCGCACTTTGGGTGGAAGCGGCGGTACGTTGGCAACGGCGGCGAGAAGATTGTTGGCTTCGTGGAACAAGTCGACCTGGGCGTCGCCTTCGTCCCATGTGGCGGCAAGAAAGATTCCGGTCTGGCGGCTGGGCATTAGGGCGATGTAGGTAGTAAAGCCTGCACCGCCGCCGGTCTTTTCCATCAGCGCCGATGGGCTATCGGGATCTCCGAGTTGAACCCATCCCAGGCCGATGCCGGTTGGATCTCCCGCGTGGCTGAGCCCCTGAACCGATTTGAGCTGGGCCGGTTTGAGATAAACGGAGAGTTCCGCTGCGGGTCGACGGGTAGAGCCGGGAATGTGCAGCAGATACCGGAGTAGCTTGGTCATGTCGGCAGCGGTGGAATAGAGGCCGCTGCTTGCGCCCGAGGCCAGCGTTTCCGTGCACGGGCCTTCATCTTTGAGCGGCTGCATCAGGCGGGCGCATTGGTCCTTGCTAGGAACCAGCGTTGTATCCCACATGTCGAGCGGCTGCAAGAGGGTGTCATGCAAGAGCTGGGCGTAGCTTTTGCCTGAGGCGGAGGCGAGCGCATCGCCGAGCAGATCGAAGCCGACGTTCGAGTACAAGGCGGCAGTGCCTGGCGGCGTAATGAGTTTCTGTCTTGGTAGCCAGGCCCAGCGGGTGGCGTAGCTGGGGAAGGTAAAGTGGGGCGCCTTGGCGGGAGAGGGCAAAACCTCACGCGGCAGCCCGGAAGTGTGCAAGGCCAGGTCTTCGAGAGTGATCGGTTTTCCATCGGGACCTCGGGGAACGTTGGCGCGAAGGGGTGCATAGCGTACGAGGGGATCGGAAAGAGAAACCGTTCCCGCGGCCGAAAGCCGGGTGAGCAGGTCTCCGGCAAAGACTTTGGAGAGGGAGCAGAGACGGACTTCGGAATGGGAGTCGGGAGTGCTTCCACTGCCCGGAGAGGTTTCGCCGTATCCCTTGACCATAACTTCGCCGTTGCGGACAACCACGAGGACCATGCCGGTGATGGCCGATTGGGCAAAGATTGTTTGACCGCGAAGTGCCGCATCGGCCAGTGATAGAGGCTGCTGCGCATAGAGCCTACTGGCAAAAGCAAAAAGCAAAGCGGCGAGAGCAAGAAGTCTCGCCGCTGAGGGCTGTCCCGCGAGGGAATTTGAAATTGCAGTGAACCGGGTCGCCATTTTTTTGAGACGGATAGGGCCAATATACCGCAGGCGACCTTTCCTCACTGCCAATTCAATTTCAATGCGCCGGCACAGTGGCGTATTTGCCGGCTTTTGCGTAGAGCCAGTCGTTGCCTTTCCCGGGATCGCTGGGGTCTTTGATGACGTCGTAGAGCACGGTAACCGGCGCGAAGCACTGGCGATAAATGAGGCCGACGTCGGCGCCTTCGTGGGGCGTGGGAATGTTGACGCCGAGCATGAAGTAGGCAGGCGGGTCGTCGATGCGGAGCATGCCGTTGTGGACCTGATTGGTGATCTCGCGGAGTCCGCCGCCGGAGTAAGTGGAAGTGCCGTCATCCCCCACGCCAAACACGTAGTGGGGCGGGGTTGGGGCGTCCTGATTATAGGTTGTGTCGATGGCGGCCTGGAACTTGCGATTGATCGGAGCCATGGTCTTGGCGGCGACGACGCGGACGACGATGGAGCAGGTGTTTTTGGAGCCGGGGCCGTAATTGGCGTTGACCCAGTTTGCACCGCTGTCCCCGGTTTCTGCGGCCATGAGCTCGGCCGGCGTGGGAGGCGGTTTGACGCCGGCGCAAGTGGCGGGCAGGACGAAGAGCGATGCAGGGGGCGGAGCGAAAGAGGCGCTGCTGATGTCAACCATGGTGGTTATGGGGGCGCCGGGGGCTCCGAAGGCGGCCCTGACGACGAGGTTGCTTTTCGGATCGATCCAGGCCTTGAGATTGGCGCCTTGGGCCACCCCCGCGTAGACCTTGGTGGGAAATCCGTTGACGGTCTCTGCGCCGGCGGGCTTGAGGTCTCCCTTGGTGATTGCGGCGGAGAGCTCGACGGTCGCCTGGAAAGGGTCGCCCCAGTCTCCGGAGAAGGTGCCCGCGCCACAGGAGATGGGCTTGCCGGAAGGGTCCCAGGAATGCGAGGTGCCGGCTTTCAAGTCGTAGAGATTCAACGAACGACTGGCCGGGGTGCCGTCTGGCTTGGCCGGATGACGGTATTCGATCAAGGCCTGTGAGCCGCTGCGATAGACGATCATGGTGCCGGCGTCGGGGCCGGGGAGAGCCTGAGTGATGGTGTAGGCGGTTGGGGGCGTTTGCGCATGGACGAGCGGTGTGAGGGCGACGATTCCAATAAGAGCGAGAATTCGCGGAGCCGGCATTATGGACAAACTCCTTCAAACAGGATGGATAGATCGATGTGCGGCCATCAGAGCCGAGGTGAGATGCTATTTGCCGAGAGGAAAGCGATGATAGCTTCCTCGTCTTGGGCCGTCAAGGTGGGAAGAAGACGCCGCGTGCGGACTCTGACTTATGAGGGGCCATCCTGATGCCTGAAGTGCAGGATCAATTGCAAGTCGCGGCGTGGCATGATGAGAACGCCGCCTTCGATGCCGAGCCTGGCCGCGTGAAAATTTGCCCTGCCGATGTCGTTGGGCTCGAAACGCAGGATGGGCTTTGCCATGATCGGGTACACGGGAATCTCGGGAATAATAGCAGTGGGCCAGCGATTGCCGGGCAGTGCGACGCGGCCGTCCTCACCGACCTGGGCCATGTCCGCCTGTTCGTTGGGTCCATAGATAAGGTAGATGCGCTGCCGTGAGCCTTGCAGAAAGGCAGGGTTCGATACTGTGATCCAAAGTTCGCCTTGCGGGCTGTGCATATCGCTCTCAACGACGAAGCGAGGCGGCACGACGGCGGGAACAGTCGTGAGGAACACGGCATCTTGTTTGAATTCCCAGGTTCCCTCGGCGGCTTCGTCGAGAGCGCCGTAGGCCAGCTCGTAGGAGAAGTGGCCGTCAGCTTTGAGCTGGAGCTGTGCCCCGACTTCCATCTGGCCACCGTTATAGTAACCGACCAGCGATTCACGAGTTATGGATGTGGTTTGGACCGGCGCTGGCTCCGCGGGCTTGAGCGATTGCGCCGGCGCGAGTGGCGTGAGGGCAAAAAGGGCGAGGCAAGCGGCAATGTTTGGCTTCGACATCGGATGAACTCTTTCGGGGATGATGGATCGGCGTGAGACCGGCACAGTTGCCGGGCACAGCTTCTTGTTCAGAGGAGAGCGATGATAGCTTTCGCTTGTTTGGTCGTCAACTTTGGGGGAGGTTTGGAGGGGGCGTGGGGGCTTTAGGTGCGGATGGGTGGCGCGGGCAATGGTTGTTTTTGCCGGAAGAGCGCCAGGAGCTTTGGGGTGGAGTACGGGATTGGCTGCAGCGCTTGCTCGAGCCAGGGCGGAATCTGCGGGGCGAGGGATACGATCCTGCGAGCCTGGAAGGATGCAATCAGTCTAGGTGCGATTCCGTGCGCGGAATTGTCGTAGACATTTAGCAGATCAACGCTTCCTCCCAGTTCATCGAATGCTCGGGAAGGTTGGCAAGGCTCTTGAGTCGGATTTCGCGAACGGTGTCCTCCGATCCGCGATGTCCTCCTTGATAGGCGCGTTGGGTCACACGCTTGATGGAAGTGCCAACACTGTCGACACAAACGTAACGGAAGAACACCGTAGATCCCGCGTCATTGGCCTGCCTCATTTGATCGAAGACGACGGGGCTCCGCAAAGTTGTCTCAGTAGCGAAATCATCGGCTGCGACGATGTGGTCCTGAATGAACTTCTCGCAAATTGGGCCAACCGCATTTCGGATAGGACGGGGAATTCCGACATACGAGCCGCCGTTTTACATCTCCCCGTGATTGTCTGCGTTGAAATAATCGCAGCCAAAGCCGCCGCCGGGAAACGCAGTGGACTTACCGCTTCCAGCGGGCCCTGCCACGACGAACATTGTGGGCATCGATTATCCCCCAAAGTCGCGATCTGCGCCTGGGAGCATGTCGGGGGGAGTTCCTTCTTCAGCAGGTTGCCGTCCCTGTCGATAATGCCCATGGCAACTGCTCTTTCGCAGGAGCGGCGGATTCGCCGGGCTCCCTCTTCAAGAAGGCATTTCTCCAATGCCTCTTGCTCCGCCAGGTACTCCGGGGAGAGGATTTTCGTTGCCTGGGCCGCGGGGTTGAGCTTTGGCGGCAACTTTGGCCGGCTTCACATGGACAGTTTCGGGTGCCATTGCGCTCCTCCCGTTGCTTGGATTCTAGTCCTCGGACAGTCCCAATGCGTGGAGCTGCGCAAATCCCTAGGGTGCCTTTTCCCTGTGTGCCGAGCATGTTTAACAGCTTTGGGGTGCAAGTCCCCTTCACATCCTGATGGAGGAGAAGTGATAGCGAAGCGCCAGGGCGTCGTCGCGAGGCGGGGTCTGAAAGCAGCGTGGAGCA
>JBEKFD010000348.1:0-3685 GCA_050013495.1 Occallatibacter sp.
AGCGCCGAAATCTTCGCTAGCGGCCAGGCAAAAAGCCAGACGCCGAATGCAATATGAAGTCCGCAAGCCACGCCCAGCCAGCAGTTGAGCCCAACCTGCGAGACCTGCAGAACCAGACCCATGCCGAAGCACAGCAGTACCAGGTGCCAGCGGCCAACCATCGACCGGCCTGCGCGCCGCAGTTTCACCATGATGCGTCGAACCTTCATGGGAAACTTCCGCACCGGCAAAGTGAGCACAACAATGGCGGTCACGATGCTGACCAACGCAACCGCGCCTCCAAACGCCAGAAACACCTTGCGGCTCTGCGGGTCAAGCGACTTGGGACTGAGCAACGCGCCGGTGGCTGCGATTGCGCCCAGGCCGATCACGTCCTGTGTTCGGTCTATCAGGCTGCCCAGCACAACCGCGGCCTTGGAGCGTGAAACCGGAAACGCCATGGCTCCGCGCACCATGTCGCCGCCAATCAGCGAGGGAAGAAAGACATTGCCGAACAGGCCTCCGTAGTAGCAGCGCACCGCCTGCCGGAACGAAAGCTCCGCGCCCGCCACGTTCACCAGCATGCGCCACTTTACAACGCCCAGCATGTGCAGGCCCAGGTAGACGAAAAGCAGCCCGATGCTCAGCGATGGCGGTATACGCTTGATGGCTGCCCAGACCTGGCCGAATGGCAGGAAGGTCAGCAGCAACCCGAGAATCAATACGCTTCCTCCCACCCGGAAAGTCTGGGTTTGCCAGAATTTCGGCTTGGCCGCCGGGTGCTTTTTGCCTTGGGGCGCTGGAGTCATGGCCGGGCTTCGCCTTCCGGTTTCAGGCGCGCATCCTCGTCGTGGGGAACGCCTGAGACATTCAAACTGCTCCAGCCGCCGCCGGCGTGCGCACCGTTCGCCAGTTCCATGGTGCGAACCCGGTAGGTCAGTTCTTCGAGCAGCTTGCGGTTGAAGCTGAACAGGTCGGCAAGCATTCCGATAATCGACACGAGGAACCCCACGACAATCAGGATCGCCGCCAGGATCAGCGACTGAATGTGACCCACTCGGTGGCCAACCTGATAGAGGTAGAGGAATCGTATGCCGGGAATTGTTCCCAGCAGAATCATGCCGATTCCGATGGTTAGAAAGACCCGCAGCGGCCGGTACATGGTGTAAATCCGCAGGATCGTGATGCTGGACTTCCGGATGTACTCCGGAATGCTGCGCATCAGCCTGGATGGGCGCGTCTGCGGGTTGATGCTGATGGGAACAAACTTCACCGGTGCGCGTCGTGCGCCCGCCTGGATCAGCGTTTCCAGCGTGTAGGAGTAGCCGCTGAGGACAAATGTCCGCAGCGCGGCCTCCCGTGTCAACGCGCGGAATCCGCTGGTCGCATCCGGCGTGTCCAGGCCTGATGCCTGGCCGATTACCCAACTGCCAAGTACTTGGAGCTTTCTCTTCAACGGGGAAAAGTTCTGCAGAGTCGCCACCTGGCGATCGCCGACCACGATCTCGGCAGTCCCCGCAAGCAGGGGCTCCACCAGGCGGCGAATGTCCTTCGCTTCGTATTGGTTGTCCGCGTCCGTATTGACGATGAAGTCAGCGCCTTGCTTCAGGCAGGCATCCAGGCCAGCCGTAAATGCCGCCGCCAATCCCCGGTTCCCTGGAAAGCGGACAATGTGATGTACGCCGTTGGCGCGGGCCACCTCGGATGTGCCGTCGACGCTGCCGTCGTCAATAATGAGAATTTCGATCGTGTCGATGCCCGGAATCTCGCGCGGCAAAACTGCCAGCGTCGCGGGAAGATGCTCCGCCTCGTTGTAGCACGGTATTTGTATGATCAGTTTATTCATGTGCCACCTGGGGCTGCCACTTGGCCACGTAAACATCGCCGTCGCCCACGGTCCCAGGGAACACCCGCGCGACCGTAAATTCCTTCCCGATCAATTCCGCCAGCGGCGGCGACCAGCTCTCCAAATACCGTGGGAACGTGTAGACCGCCCAGACAGTCCGGCCGCGGCCGGCGATCGCCTGCAACTGGTTCGCCGTCTCTACCTTCTCCCAGGGCTCGTCGTAGTATTCGAGAATCGGGAACGTAGATGCACCCGCGGTGATCACCGGTTCTCCCGCTTGCCGCCGCGCATCCACGAATTGAATTGCGCCTTCAAAATCCTGCTTTGGATATCTGTAATTGCGCAGCAACGAGAAAGCGGATGCGACAATAAGCACCGCTGCCAGCGTTGCCGACAATCCCTGGGCCAGCCCGCCCTGTGCGGAAGCCGCGGGCAACCGTTCCACCACCCACCGCGGTACAACAACCAGGCCGCGCACTACAAAAAGAATCGCAAATCCGATCAGGAAGAAGAAAAAACGGGGATACATGGTACCGCGCCCAAGCATGGCGCCAAGGCCAGTGAAGACAACAGGCAGTGTGAACAACGCAAACACCAGCCGGCTTTCGCGGTAATAGCTCAACGCCCCGCACACCACCACAAGCCCAGCCAGCACCAGCACTCCTGCCGATCCCAGCCCGAGTGTAAGACCGCGAAGCGTCTCCCACATTGCCCACCGCGGCGTGGAGACTGCAACCATCGATGAAGGCTTCTTCACAAAGAAATGCAGCACCTGCTTCAGGATTGGCGCGTAGAAGAGCAAGGTGAGCAATCCGCCAAGAACCAATGCTTCAAAGGCGCGCAACCACTTCTGCAGGCTCAGTCCGCTTTTCCAGTCGAAGGCAGCGGACACGGCGCAGATCAGCACATGACTCGCCACTAAGAAGATCATGGTGAGGTGCGTGTAGATCCCCAGCGAAATGGCCAGGGCGTAAAGGGCGTACGGACCGCGCTGTCCGGTGCATATGCCGCGCAGCAGAAACAGCGTCGAAGTCAGCGCAAAAAATGCCAGCGCCGTATAGCCGCGCGCATCCTGCGAAAACCACACGTGATGATACGAGACGGCCAGCAGCGCCGCGGAGATCAGGGCCTCTGCTTGTGTTGCGACCGCAACCCCCAGCAGGTAAATCGCGGGGATCGATAGCGTGCCAAAGATCACAGCCGGCAAGCGCAGGCTCCACGCATGTTCACCAAAGGCAACAATGCTCAGCCGCGCCAAAATCGAATAGAGTGGATGTTGTGTATCGCCGGGGAACACAGTGACAATTTCCGCCATGGGATGCCTAACGGTATTCACCAAGAAATAAATTTCATCCCACCAAAGGCCCTTATTCAGCCCGATCGCGCGCAACGCCGCCGCCAGGGCTGTGAGGGCTGCCACCCAAACCCAGGGTCGGTGCAACTGAAGCTGGATCGAGTGCCCGCGGTTCATTTTCATAGAATTGTCATGCTAGGTCCATACACAGGAGCCTCACTGCGCAAAACACAGGCTTCAAGCGAATAATAGATAACATCATAGCATCACGCAACTACACATTCAGGGGATGCCCGCCTATCTGCGGGGGCTGGATTCCCACAACGACACCTATGTCAGTTGACGCCCCGCGCGGCTTGCATTGCAATAGCCAGTAATGGTTCGCCATGCCGCTGCGACGGAGCAAGAAGAGTTCGCCGTGTGGTACGCTTTCCGCAAAGGCACAGCTAATCATGGATACACTCGATGACCGCAAGATGGCTCCGCGGGGGGATGCGGAATCCACGAATCAAACGGCGATTTCCCAGCTCAATCCAATGCTGAGCTGGCTGTTTCTTATCGGCCTT